>JAJZVF010000015.1:0-18615 GCA_021845825.1 Pseudomonadota bacterium
GCTTCGCGCCGTGGGTGCTGCGCGCCGCGGCACACAGGATGGCCGCAACCCGCGGCAGCTACCGCACGGCGCCCAAGTCCACCTGAGTTGCGCGATTTTTTTTGCGGCAGCGCGCGTCCGGCTTCAGACCCGCCGCCGCAAGCGTGCTGCGCGATAAGCCGCGAACACCGCCTGATCGAGGCGCTCAGGCCGGGCGGTGAGGGCCGCGGCGCCGAGGGCGCGCAGGGCGCGGACATTGCTCGAGAGCGCGCGCCGGTACTCGGTCGCCGCCAGCGAGCGATACGCGGAGAGCGGCTCCTCGGCCCGTGCCAGGGGCAACGCCATGATCCTCGGATTCTCGAGCCCGGCGATGACCGTGAAGTGCTTGGGACTGAGCAGCCGCACCGCCTGCAGGAGCTCATCCTGCGGGGCATCCGCCAGATCCGTCAGCAGCACGATCAGAGTGCGCCGATGGCTCGTCGCACGGATGCGGGCGGCGGCGAGCGCGGGGTTGGACATACCTGGCTGGACGCGGCAGGCCGCGAGCACCCGGCGGATGCGTACGACGGCCGCCGTACCCCTGGCAGGCGGCAACAGCACAAGCGGCCGTGAGGCGAATACCAGCACACCCGCTGCATCATCCATATCCGAGGCCCGCTGTGCCAGACGCGCGGCGACGTTGACATAAAGACCCAGGCGATCGATCTCGCCGGCCGCCAACCCGCTCGACCCGCCGGCATCGATCGCGATCATGATCTCCAGGTGCCGCTCCTCGGCCAGCTCGCGGCTGATCAGCCGGCCGCGGCGCGCGCTCGCCTTCCAGTCGAGCAGGCGCAGCGGATCGCCATGCCGATACTCGCGCAGTTGCAGGATCTGCGCCACGCCGCCCGTGGCGACGTGCGTGCGCTGCTCTCCTCCCTTGCTGTCGGCGGTGGTCGTGGCGCGGCGGCTGACGACATCCGCAACCACAATGACCGCGCACTCGAGGGGCAGGCGCTTCGGCCACCAGGCCAACCGCCACGGGCCCGACAGGCGTACCTGCGGCGCCGGCCATGCGAACCGGCCCAGGCGGCGCGCGCTCGCTTGCAGCGTGGCCGTCGTCTCGAGGTTCCGGGTGAGGCGCAGAGTTTCAACACGCGCCTCCGCGGCGAATTCCGCGGGTGCCGCCAGAGCCGCCTGGATCCAGGCGTTGGCGCGAGCGCTTTGGGCGAATGCCAGTTGCATCGCGTACCGGCGGCCGAGCAGCCAGCGCTCGGGCCCGGTGAGGCGCAGCTGCACGCGGCAGCGGCCGGTCACGGCAGCCTCCCAGGCGAGGCCGGCGAGCAACACTCCGGCGGGCAGGCACCACCATCGGGCGAGCGCGGGGTTCCACTGCCCGAGTATGGCGAGCACACCGGTCAACAGAGCCAGCAGCAGGGCATTGCGTTGCAGACTCATTGCGGAGCCGGCGGTCAGCGCGGCACCGGCACTCGCTCGAGCAGCGAGTCCGCCAGCTCGCGATCGCTGCGACCTTCCAGCGCCGCTTCGGACGTCAGACTGAGACGGTGGGGGAGGACCCAGGGAGTTACCAGCTTGACGTCGTCCGGGGTGACGAAGGCCGAGCCGCGCAACCCGGCTGCCACCCGTGCGGCGTGCAGCAAGGCCAGTACGCCGCGGGTGGACAGTCCCAGTGCAATCTGGCCATGCTCGCGTGAGGCCCTCGCGATGGCGAGCACATAGCCGGTCAGCTCGGCTGACACGTGCACGCGGTCGGCGCAATCGCGTGCCGCCTCGATGTGCTCGGCGGTGATGCCCGCCGCCGGCGGATTGGCGGGCGCGGCGGCGATCGTGCCGTAGCGGTCGAGGACGCGGGTTTCATCCTCGGCCGCCGGGTACCCTACGTCGATGCGCATCATGAAGCGGTCGAGTTGGGATTCGGGCAGGGGAAAGGTGCCTTCAAACTCGTGCGGATTCTGCGTGGCGATCACGAGAAACCCGGCCGGAAGGCGATAGGTCTGCCGGTCGATGGAGACTTGGCGCTCCTCCATCGCCTGCAGCAGCGCGGACTGCGTCTTCGGGCTGGCGCGGTTGATCTCATCGACCAGCAGTACATCGGTGAACACCGGTCCGGGGTGCAGCACGAACTTGCGGCTCGCCTCATCGAGGACATGTACGCCGGTAATGTCCGACGGCATCAGGTCCGCCGTGCCCTGAACGCGCGTGAAGCGGCCGGATAGCGCGGCCGCCAAGGTCTTGCAAACCAGGGTCTTGCCGAGACCCGGTGCGCCCTCGACCAGCACGTGTCCGCGCGCGACCACGGCGATCATCAGGGCGCGGGTCAGTTCCCGCAGGCCGATCACCGAGCCGTCCAGACACTGCCGGATGCGGTGTTCGAGATCCTCGAGTGCGTTCATGCCGTTGCCTTGCGTAGTTGTGCCAGACGGTTCTGCAGCCGCACCAGATCGACGTGCCTGCCGGCGCGGGCGCGCTCGTAACAGGCCCGCAGCGCCTCCCGGTCAGCGCTCGCGATGCTCCGCTGCCCTTCGAGCCATTGCCAGGCGTCCGCCACGGCCCTTGACGGCTGTCCGGGCAGCTCGCGCAGAAAGTCCTCGATCATGCGTTGCGCGGCGTCTCCGGGGTCGACCACCGCGGCCAGATAGCGCGCGCTGCCCTCCACATAGGCGGCTTCATCGAGCGGCCGCCGGCCCGGGGGCCGCGCCCGCAGGGGCTGCGAGCCCAGGATGAATATCAGCCACAGGCCCACGATCCACGCCAGCGTGGCGTGCAGGCGCGGGTCGGCGAAGAATGCCCGGGCGTTGTAGAAGGCAGCCAGCCCCTCGTGCGCATCATCGAACACGACCGCCCCGCCCGGCTGCCGGGACCACGCGATGATATTGGATAGAAGCCGTGCATTGCCGGAGAATGTCAATCCCGCGTTGGAGAACGGGCTCGCAACGGCGCTCAGAATGACCTGGCCGGCGCCCAGGGGTTGCAGCCACAGAGCAGGAGCGCCGTTGTCGGTGCGCGCGGCGAGCACCAGAGGCAGCCCGAGGTCCCCGGCGGAAGATCTGCCGTCGCGGGGGCGCGCTTGCCAGGAGCGGGACGGCAGCGGGAGCAAGGCGGTGATTCGCCCAACCCCGGCGAGCAGCGGCTGTGCGGCCCGCGGACGGATGTCGAGCCGGCGCGCGCCGATCGAGTGCAGCAGGGTGTAGGCGGGCGCGGGCGTGAATGTCAGGCGGGTGGTGCTTGCGAGGAAGCGCATCATGGCCGCATCGTCCGCGCCCGGGGCCCAGACCGGCTCGTCATCGAGCGCGGCGGCAATCAACAGCGTATTGCCCCGGGCCACCCACCGCAGCAGCTCGGCGCGCTCGAGCCCATGCGCAGGGAGACGTTGCGGCAGCGTGACGATGAGCAGGTTCCCCTCCCGGGGCGAAAGGGAGAGAAGCCTCCCGTAGCGGTGACGCAGACTCACCCGCCGGATGTGCTCCCTGCCGAGCCAGCGCCAGATCGCCAGATACCCTTCCGGGCGGGCGTCGGTGGACAGAGGCAGACCTTGGACGTTGAGTCGATGGTGCGGCTTGGGGAAAAACAGTACGTAGAACAGCGCCAGTGCGCCGGCTGCGAACAGCAGTGTGAGCAGCCGCTCTCTCATGGCCCGCCGACCGTCGCTTTGACCGACGCCAGCAGCTCGGCACGCAGCGCTTTGGCCGCGCGCAGGGTTTCCTCGGGAACCAGTGCCGGCACCTCCGGTCCGTAGAGCTCGCACTCGGCGAGCCGCACGATCGCCGCGAAGTCTTGCCGTTGGCGCGCGGAGTCGAAGCGGGCGTGCGCACAAATCTCACGAAAGGTGAGGTGCCAGTCGTGCTCGATGCGCTGTGTGCTCGCGAGCGCTTCGATGAGCAGGTGCAGCAGGCGAGCCGGCCGCTCGCGCAGCCGGCCCCAGTCCGGCTCGGTGCCGGCGGCGGTTGGGACCGGGCGGACGGCGGCGCGCGGGCGGGCCGGGCGGCGCTTCGAGCCGACGAGTCCCGCGGAGTGCAGCTCGATGTACGCGAAGACGGCCAGGCTCAACAGCAGGAGCCCGCCGAGAGCGTAGAGCAACGCGTAAGCCAGCGCGCGGTGCGCCCGGCTGCGTGCCAGGGAGTCCAGCCACTGTCGGAGCCGATGAAAAAGGGGCGCTGCGCGCGGCCATAGCCATGCTTTGAGCCGGGCCCACCAGCCCGGTGGGGGCAACGGGGGCTTGAGAGTCCGGGCAATGGCGCGCAGGGCGGAAGGCTCGGGGGCGGCCGAGAGCGGCCGGCCGCTGTAACGGCTCGCCAGCGCGCCGAGAGCGGCGAGCGCCCGGGGCGTGATGCGCTTGCGCCAGTGTGCGGGCAGCAAACCGATCAAGCCGAGGCTGTGGATCGCTTGACCGATGCCCGGGCAGGCGGCGCGCAGCGCCTGCAGGCCCACGAGTGTCGGCTGCGTGTGCGCGGTGCAGCGTGCGAGCCGGACCTGAGCGGCGCGCGCCGGTCGGGCCCCGAGCGGCGGCGCGCCGAGCGAGAGCGCCAGTACCGTCAGCCCCAACGTCCATCGGGCCAGCATGACTCAGCGGCTGCCCAGCGCCTCCGCGCGGGCGGCGAGGTCGGCGCCTTCCAGACGCAGCCTGAGGTCGCGGTAGATCGCGAGCCATACCGCGGTGAGCAGCGGCATCGTGACCACCCGGGCGAGCAGGGCGAGAGCCGCGCCGAAGCGTATGCGGTAGAGGATATCGCCGGGGCCGAGACCGTGACCGTGCGCGGCGAAGACTGCGCCGATCAGACCGAGCGTGCCGCCGACGGCAAGATTCAGGACCCACATGATGATGCCCGCCACGAAGGTGATCGCCGTCACCCGCCACCAATGGCCCTTGACCAGGCGCCAGCTGCGGCCGAGCGAGGCGGCACCGCCGAAGTTTTCCGCGAAGATGGCGGGCAGCCAGAATTCCAGGCGGACCGACAGGTAGAGCAGCAGGAGCGCCAGCGCAAGGATGCCGACCGCGCCGAGGAGCAGCGGCGCGGGCGCACCCTGCGCCCGATGCAGGCCGATGAGCAGGCCGGCGCTGATTCCCGCCGGCAGGATGAGCACGCCGAGAATGAGCGCCAGGAGTACTCCGCCGAGCAGCATGCTCGGCAGGCGGCGCAGGCCCGTCGCCAGCGAGTCGCCGGCCGACTGGGACTCATCGCCGCGAACCACGGCCACTTGCTGCGCGAGCAATGCCCCGTATACCACCAGGACGATGAGCCAGAAGACCATGTCGCCAACGATGACCTGCGGCATACGCACCGTGGAGGCCGTCTGCTGCAAATACTGCAGCAGCGACAAGCCCGGGGGCGGCGGTCGTGGGATGACGATCAGCTGCAGCGCCATGCCGGCGAGGGCTGCGAGCAAGCCCAGCGGCCAACAGCGCCGGAACGAGCAGCGGAACAGGCGCAGCCAATCATCGAGGACGCCCCCGATCGGCTGAGGCTCCGAGGGTGCCACGTACTTCATGATGGCTCCAGGTAGTCGTGATAATCTCGGCGGACGGCCCGCCTCGTCCACGCCGGGCAGAATAGCGAGGCTCGATCTTGGCAGGCAACCATTTCATCGTAGCTTAGCGGATGGCCGAGGAAGAGTTCACGGTCAGCAGCCTGACGGGCGTCGACATGACGGTCCGGATCGCCGGGCCCGGCACGCGCAGCTATGCGTTTCTCACCGACTGGCTGCTGCGACTGCTGCTCGCCTTGGCATGGCTGCTTGCCGGCTCGCTGCTGCGACTGCTGCCGCGCATCGCCGCTGACGCGTCGCTCGCACACGCGGTGATGGTCGTTGCGGTCATTCTCGCGTTGGCGACCTACTTTCTCTATCAACCCGTGCTCGAGGTGCTCATGCGGGGCCGGACGCCGGGTCTGCGCAAGGCGGGCGCCCGGATCGCCACGGTCGAGGGGACGACTCCGGGGACCGGCGCGTTGCTCATCCGCAATCTCTTGCGCCTGATCGATGCTTTGCCGGTGTTTTACGTGGTGGGGCTGACTTGCTGCCTGCTCACGAAGCAGCGGGTGCGGCTAGGAGATATGGTGGCGGGCACCGTGCTGGTGCTCGATGAGGCGGATTCCGTGCAGTCCCTCGGCCGGCTGAGCGTGCAGATGCAGCGCACGGCGCTGCCGGCCGAGGCGCTGCAGCTGATCCATGATCTGCTCGATCGCTGGCGGTCGTTGGAGGAGGCCCAGCGCACCCGGCTGGCGCGCGAGCTGCTCGCCAAGCTCGACCCCGGATTCGATCCGCGGCGTGCCGAGGCGTCGAGCGCTCGCGCCCTGCAAGGCCGCCTGGAGGCGCTGCTTGCCGGTAAGCGCGGATACTGAGGCGCCCGCGGCGATCTGGATCCGGACGCAGGCGCCCCGCTGGGAGGCGCTGGCCGCGGAGGCTGCGGCGGCGCCGCAACGCCCGCATGCTACCGTGGATGAGGCCTTGCACACCCTGCGGACCTACCGTGTCCTGACTCAACATCTGGCGAGCGCACGCGAGCTTCTGCCGGCGAGCCTGCTCACTGCCGCGCTGCAGAACGCCTGCGCAACGCTGCATGCGGCGATCAACCGCGCGCCGCGGCTCACGGGCGCGGGATGGCTGAGATTGTTTCGTGACGAAATACCCGCAGCCGCCGCTGCCGTGCGGGCACTCGCCCTGTGGCTGGCGGCGTTGCTGGCGGCGAGCGCCCTCGCGGGCTGGTGGTTGATCAACACCTACCCGGATCTGGTCAGCCTGATTGCGAGCCCGCGGATGATCGACGGCGTCGAGCACGGACGCCTGTGGACCTACCAGATGCTCAACCTCGCGCCACCGGCGTTGCTGTCGGCGCGGATCTTTTCCAACAACGTGATAGTGATTCTGGGCGCGTTCTGCTCGGGCATCCTCGTCGGACTGGGAGCGTTCTACATGATCGCCTACAACGGCCTGCTGCTCGGCGGGCTGCTCGCCTTCGCCCACCAGCACGGCCTGGAGCTGGGGCTGGTGAAGTTCACGCTCGCGCACGGCCCGGTCGAGTTGTCGGTCATGTGCCTGGCCGCCGCCGCCGGCACAGCGCTCGGCGAGGCCGTCATCCGGCCCGCGCATTCCACCCGCACCGAGTCCCTGCGCCGCCGGGCCGCGCAGCTCGCCCCCCTGCTGCTCGCGTGCGTGCTGCTGCTGCTCGGCTGCGGCCTGATCGAAGGGTTTCTGTCGGTGCGCGCGGCGGTGTCGATTCCCGTGCGTCTCGCCGTGGGGCTCGGCTACTGGACACTGATGCTGCTGTGGCTCGGCGGCCGGCTGATTCCGCGAGCGAAGGCGCAGGCAACAGCCCGCTGAGAGCGCCACTGCAGCCACGGCCTCACGCCGGCCGGCGCTTGTGCCTCGGGCCGCTCGACGGGGCGGCGCACGGGCCGGGTGCCGGTGCGATGCCTTCGTCCGGGCCGGATACGGCCTCACGCCGGTAGCTGACGGCGAAGATCGCCCGCGAGGGCGCAGCAAGGGGCCGGCGCAGCTGTTACGAGTGCGCAGCGTCGGCGCTTTTCGCAAGCTGAGCCACGCACGCGATTGAGGAGCGGTGCGCGCCCCGCCGTGACTCACGCTGCTCCCCCAGGCGGCTTGCCGTTTCGCGGGGAAGCGGTTAAAAGGGGTGCAGCTTGCCCGGACCAAGGGTAAGGGGAGAGATCAGAACATGAAGAAAGTTTGCGTCGCTCTCGTTGCCGGCCTGCTTCTGTCGACCGCGGCGTTTGCCAGCCCCTATGCCGACCTTGCCCGGATGCGGGCCGCTTTCTTCAAGGCGACCTCCTGGCAGATCGAGGAGCACCTTGCCGGCGGCAGGACTCTGGTCGTCGACTACTCTGCGCCCGACCGCTGGCGCTTCGTGCCCTCCCGCAAGCTTCAGGAAGTCATCATCGGCAAGGACGTCTACATGGTCACCGACGGCCATGCGGTGAAGCTGCCGGCCCGCTATGGCGCGATGATTTCGCAGCGCATGGCGAGCCGGAGCAAGAGCGATCCGCTCGCGGGCGCCTCCAAGGCGGATCTGGAAAAAACGGCTCGCGACCTCGGCATGCGCACGCTCCACGGCAGAAGCGTGCACGTTTACAGCTGTGTCGTGCGCGGCGTAACCGAGACGGTGTACATCGGCGCCGATCGGCTGCCGGTGCGTGCGGTCATGAACGGAGTGATGATCAAAGGCAGGCGCGTCAACATCGTCGCGGACTTCAGCCGGTTCAATCAGCCGATCCCGATCAATCCGCCCGCATCCTGAAGCGGCACCGGCTTCAGACCAGTACCCGCTCGATTCCGCCGTCGTTGGCGCGGGCGACGTAGTCGGCCATCCAGTTCTCGCCCAGGGTGTGCCGGGCGAGCTCGACCACGATGTAATCCGCATCGAGATCGGCGTCCTCGTTGTACCGCTTCAGGCCCTGCAGGCATGACGGGCAGGAAGTGAGCACTTTGACCTGCCTCGCGCCGGCGAGGCGCAGCCTATCGGCGCCGCCGCGCATCTCCTCCTCCTTGCGGAAGCGCACCTGCGTGGATACATCCGGCCGGGTCAGCGCCAGCGTGCCGGACTCCCCGCAGCAACGGTCGTTCTTTTCAATGCGGCCGTTGTGCGCCTCGTTCATCAGCGAGTTGACGACCTTCAGCGGGTCGTAGTGCTTCATGGGCGAATGGCAGGGATCGTGGTACATGTAACGTGCGCCGGTGACGCCCGCCAGCTGCACGCCTTTTTCCATCAGATATTCGTGGATGTCGATGATGCGCGAGCCGGGGAAAATCTCCTCGAACTTGTAGCCGAGCAGCTGATCGTAGCAGGTGCCGCAGCTCACCACGACCGTGCGGATGTCGAGGTAGTTGAGGGTGTTGGCCACGCGGTGGAACAGCACCCGGTTGTCGGTAGTGATCTTCTCCGCACGGTCGAACTCACCCGCGCCCCGCTGCGGATAGCCGCAGCACAGGTACCCGGGCGGCAGCACCGTCTGCACCCCCACGTGCCAGAGCATCGCCTGGGTGGCGAGGCCGACCTGGGAGAACAGCCGCTCCGAGCCGCAGCCGGGGAAATAGAACACCGCCTCGGTCTCGGCAGTCGTCGCCGCCGGATCGCGGATGATGGGTACGTAGGCGGAATTCTCGATGTCGAGCAGCGCGCGGGCCGTCTTCTTCGGCAGCCCGCCCGGCATCTTCTTGTTTACGAAATGCACCACCTGCTCGAGCGCCTTCGGCCGGCCGGTGGTGGCGGGCGGATGCCGGGTCTGCGCGCGCGCGAAGCCCTTGAGCAGCCGATGGCCGGTCCGCTGCGCCTTGTAGCCCCACTCGATCATGAGCTTGCGGGTGAGACGGATGGTCTCGGGGTTGGTCGCGTTCAGGAAGAACATGGAGGCGGCCGTGCCGGGATTGAAGCGCTTCTGGCCCATGCGCCGCAGCAGGTCGCGCATGGCCATCGACACGTCCCCGAAGTCGATGTCCACGGGGCAGGGAGTCAGGCACTTGTGGCAGACCGTGCAGTGATCCCCCACGTCGGAAAACTCGTCCCAGTGGCGGACGCTGACGCCGCGGCGGGTCTGCTCCTCGTAGAGGAACGCCTCGATCAGCAGCGATGTGGCGAGGATCTTGTTGCGCGGGCTGTACAGCAGATTGGCGCGCGGCACGTGCGTGGCGCAGACCGGCTTGCACTTGCCGCAGCGCAGGCAGTCCTTGATGGCGGCGGAGATCCCGCCGATCGCCGACTGCTGCATGATGAGCGACTCGTGGCCGAGCAGGTTGAAGCTCGGCGTATAGGCATTCGACAGGTCCCCGCCCGGCAAGAGCTTGCCCTTGTTGAAGCGGCCCTGGGGATCAATGCTTTGCTTGTAGGCACGGAACTCGCGCGTCTCGGCCTCCTCGAGAAACTCCAGCTTCGTGATGCCGATGCCGTGCTCGCCCGAGATGACGCCGTCCAGCCGGCGTGCGACTGCCATGATCCGCGCGACTGCCGCCCTCGCGGTGCGCAGCATCAGGTAGTCGTCGGAGTTTACCGGGATGTTGGTATGTACGTTGCCGTCGCCCGCATGCATGTGCAGGGCAACGAAGACGCGGCCGCGCAGTACGCGCCTATGCGCATCTTCGCATGCGCCGAGGATCGGCGCGAAAATCCGCCCGCCAAAGATGCTCTGCAGCGGCTCGCGCAGCTCGCGCTTCCAAGACACCCGGATCGTCCGGTCCTGCAGTACGTCGAACACCTTCAGCCCGGATGCCCCGTGCAGGCGCGTGCGCAGCTCCTGCTCGAGGGATGCGTACCCCAGTCCGATGAGCTCCGGCAGCGCGGCGGCGAGGAGCGCATCGAAGTGCGCTGCCAGCCAGCTCCAGCGCCTGCGCACGCCGGCGATGAGCTGGCGTGCCTGCGCGGCCCGCTCGCCGATCACCTCGGTGTCCGCCAGATTGCCGAACTCCAGATCCTCGGCGCGGGCGAGCGGCGGCGGCGCGGCGAACACGGCATCCAGCTCATCGAGCAGCTGCAGCTTGTTGGCGATGGACAGCTCGATGTTGATGCGTTCTACCTCGTCGGTGTACTCGCCCATGCGTCCGAGCGGCAGCACCACGTCTTCGTTGATCTTGAAGGCATTGGTGTGGCGGGCGATGGCGGCGGTGCGCGAGCGGTCCAGCCAGAATTTGCGCCGGGCCTCGGCGCTGATCGCAACGAAGCCCTCGCCGCTGCGGGTATTGGCGATCCTGATGACGGCGGAGGCGGCGGCGGCGACGGCGGCTTCGTCGTCGCCGACGATATCGCCGAACAACGCCATCTTGGGCAGCGCGCCGCGCCTGGACTTGGTGGTGTAGCCGACGGCGCGCAGGTAGCGCTCGTCCATGTGCTCGAGGCCCGCCAGCCGCACACCCCCCGCGGCGAGCCCGTCCAGGTAGTCCTTGATCTGCACGATGGTCGGCACCGCCTCGCGTGCCTGGCCGAAGAACTCCAGGCAAACGGTGCGCGTGTGCTGCGGGGCGCGGTGCAGTACCCAGCGGGCGGAGGTGATGATGCCGTCGCATCCCTCCTTCTGCACGCCGGGCAGGCCACCGAGGAACTTGTCGGTCACGTCCTTGCCGAGGCCCACCTTGCGGAAGCTGCGCCCGGCGATGCTGAGCCGCTGTGCGCGCAGCACGGGCGCGTGCTCCGGCGAGGCGCGGCCGTCCTTCCAGAGGAGCTCGAACTCGGCCGTCTCCACGTCATGGATCTTGCCGCGGTTGTGCGCGATCCGGCTCACCTCCAGCCAATTGCCTTCGCAGTCGACCATCCGCCACCAGGCAAGATTGTCGACGGCAGTGCCCCAGAGAACCGCCTTCTTGCCGCCGGCGTTCATGGCGATATTGCCGCCGATGCAGGCGGCGTCGGCGGATGTCGGATCGACAGCGAACACCAGCCCGCTCTTGTCCGCGGCGTCGGCGACGCGGCGGGTCACCACGCCGGCCTCGGTGAACAGAGTCGGGACCGGTTGCGCGAGGCCCGGCAGTGTCAGGTGCTCGACCGCGCCGAGACGCTCGAGCTTCTCGGTGTTGATGACGGCGGAAAGAGGGGTGAGCGGTACGGCGCCGCCGGTGTAGCCGGTGCCGCCGCCGCGCGCAATGACGGTCAGGCCGAGCTCGATGCACGCCCGTACCAGGCCGGGGATCTGCTCCTCGGTGTCCGGCATCAGCACCACGAAGGGGTATTCGACGCGCCAGTCGGTCGCGTCCGTCACGTGACAGACCCGGGCGTAGGCGTCGAAACGGATATTGTCCGCCCGCGTGTACCGTCTGAGCGTGCGCAGTGCACGGCGCCGCAGCACGGTCCAGCCGTCGAAGTCGGACTCGAAGCTGTGCACGGCCGCCCGCGCAGCGGTCAGCAGCTCGCCCACGAGTTCGTACCGCTCGCCGCCGCCGCCGGCGTCGTCGCGCCGCCGGTCGATCTCGCTCAGGCGATGGTGCAGGGCCTGGATGAGCAGTCGGCGCCGCCGCACGTTCTCGATCAGGTCATCGTGCAGGTAGGGATTGCGGCGTACCACCCAGATGTCGCCCAGCACCTCGTAGAGCATGCGCGCGGAGCGGCCGGTGCGCCGCTCGCGGCGCAGCTCCTCGATGATCGCCCAGTGGCGCGGTCCGAGCAGCCGGATCACGATCTCCCGGTCGGAAAACGAGGTGTAGTTGTAGGGGATCTCGCGCAGCCGGGCCGGCGGCGCGGTGACACTGGCCGGTTCTCCGGTCGGCGGCTTCCGGTCGGGCTGGGCGCTCATCGGCTGTGCGGTCCTGCGGCCCCTCAGGGCAGGTCCGTGCAGCCCATCAGGTACCGGTCGCACTCGCGCGCGGCGCCCCGGCCTTCGTCGATGGCCCAAACGACCAGGCTCTGGCCCCGCCGGCAGTCGCCGGCGGCGAACACGCCCTTGACGCTGGTTGCGAACGCGCCGTGCTCGGCCTCGATATTGGAGCGCGCGTCGGTTTTGACGCCGAGCTCGGCGAGCAGCGGCTGCTCGGGTCCGGTGAAGCCGAGCGCCAGCAGCACCAGATCGGCGGCAATCTCCTGCTCGCTGTCCGGCACCTCCGCCGGCACGAGCCGCCCATCCCCGCCTCGCTGCCAGACGATCTGCACGGTAGTCACCGATCGTATGCCTGCCTCGGCGTCGCCGTTGAGACGCTTCACCGTCGTCACATAGGAGCGCGGATCGGCGCCGAACTTCGCAGCCGCTTCCTCCTGCCCGTAGTCGAGCTTGTAGACCTTCGGCCACTCCGGCCAGGGATTGTCCTCGGCGCGCTCCATCGGCGGTCGGGGCAGGATCTCGAGCTGCCTGAGGCTGGCGCATCCCTGGCGCACCGCGGTGGCCACGCAGTCGGTGCCCGTGTCGCCGCCGCCGATGACCACGACGTTGCGGCCTTTCGCGTGAATGGGGCTGCGGTCCGGGCCGCCGTCAAGCAGCGCCTTGGTGCTTGCCGTGAGGTATTCCATCGCGAAGTGCACGCCCTTGAGTTTTCGGTTCGGTGCCGCAAGGTCGCGCGGCTGCGTGGCGCCCGTACAGAGCACGACGGCGTCGAAGTCCTTGCGCAGCAGCTGCGCCTCTACGTTCTCCCCCACATGGGCATTGCAGACGAACCGTACGCCTTCCCGCTCCATGAGCTCTATCCGCCGCAGCACGATGTCCTTTTTGTCGAGTTTCATGTTGGGAATGCCGTACATGAGCAGCCCTCCCGGCCTGTCCTCGCGCTCGAGCACGGTCACGGTGTGGCCGGCCCGATTGAGCTGGGCGGCGCAGGCGAGGCCCGCCGGTCCGGAGCCGATCACCACGACCTTCCTGCCGGTGCGCTCCGCCGGCGGCTCCGCCGCGATCCACCCCTGGTCCCAGCCCTGGTCGGCGAGCGCCGCCTCGATGGTCTTGATGGCGACCGGCGGGGCGCTGATGCCGAGCACGCAGGAGCCCTCGCACGGGGCCGGACACACCCGGCCGGTGAACTCGGGAAAGTTGTTGGTTTTGAGGAGTCGCTCGAGCGCTTCACGCCACAGGCCGCGGTAGAGGAGGTCGTTCCATTCCGGGATCAGATTGTGGATCGGGCAGCCCGCGGCCATGCCCGAGATGAGCTTGCCGGTGTGGCAGAACGGCACGCCGCAGTCCATGCAGCGCGCGGCCTGGTTGCGCAGGCGCTTCTCGTCCATGTGGTGGTGGAATTCCCGCCAGTCGCGCACTCGCTCGAGCGGTACGCGGTCGACCGGGAGCTCCCGCAGATATTCGATGAATCCAGTCGGCTTGCCCATATTCTCTCAACAATCAGATGGAGGCTGCGGGGAAGGACGGGCAGGATGCCCGATCCCGAGCCACGAACTAGTTTCCGCCGACGCGCGCCAGGTCGCGCGCGTTCTCTTCGAAGGCCACCATGACCGCTTCGTCCCCGCTAAGACCCTGGCTGTGCGCGCGCTCGAGCGAGGCCAGGGCGCGCTTGAAGTCCCTCGGCACCACGCACACGAACTGCGGCAGCAGGCGCTGCCAATTGTCGAGCACGTAGCCGGCGCGGGCACTGCCGGTGAAGTCGCGGTGCCGCTCGATCATGGCGCGCACGCGGGCGATTTGCCGCGGGTCCTCGAGGGGCTCGAGCCCGACCATCTGCGTGTTGACGCGCGCGGGGAACTCGCCGGACTCGTCGAGAACGTAGGCGACGCCGCCCGACATGCCGGCGCCGAAGTTGCGTCCCGTCGGACCGAGCACCACCACGTGCCCGCCGGTCATGTACTCGCAGCCATGATCGCCCACCGCCTCCACCACCGTATCGACGCCGCTGTTGCGCACCGCGAAGCGCTCGCCGGCCATGCCGCGGATATAGGCTTCGCCGCCGGTGGCGCCGTAAAGGCCGACATTTCCTATGATGATGTTCTCCTCCGGCGCGAACGGGGAGCCGGCGGGCGGAAACACGACGAGCCGCCCGCCCGAGAGCCCCTTGCCCAGGTGGTCATTGGCATCGCCCTCCAGCACGAACGTCATGCCACGCGGCATGAACGCACCGAAACTCTGCCCGGCGGTGCCCTTGAAGTGGATGCGGATGGTGTCATCGGGCAGACCCGCGGGTCCATATTTACGCGTGACTTCGCTGCCCGTGATGGTGCCGACCACGCGGTTGACGTTGCGGATCGGCAGCTGCGCGCGCACCTTCTCGCCGCGCTCGATGGCCGGGCGGCAGAGCGGCAGCAGATCCGACAGGTCGAGAGACTTCTCCAGGCCGTGATCCTGCTCGATCTGCCGGAAGCGGCCCACTTCCTCGCCGACATCCGGCTGATAGAGGATGTGGCTGAAGTCGAAGCCCCTCGCCTTCCAGTGGTCGACGGCCCGCTTCATGCGCAGGCGGTCGACCCGGCCGACCATTTCCTCGACGGTGCGGAAGCCGAGCTCGGCCATGAGCTCGCGCACGTGCTGGGCGATGAAGCGCATGAAGTTCACGACGTGCTCGGGCCTGCCGGCGAATTTCTCGCGCAGGCGCGGATCCTGGGTGGCGATGCCCGCCGGACAGGTGTTGAGGTGGCAGACGCGCATCATGATGCAGCCCATCGCCACCAGAGGCGCGGTGGCGAAGCCGAACTCTTCTGCGCCGAGCAGCGCGGCGATGACGACGTCGCGGCCGGTCTTCAGCTGCCCATCGGTCTCCACCGCGATGCGGCTGCGCAGATTGTTCAACACCAGGGTCTGGTGAGTTTCCGCGAGGCCGAGCTCCCACGGCAGGCCGGCGTGAGTGATCGAGGTTTGCGGCGACGCGCCCGTGCCGCCATCGTAGCCGCTGATCAACACCACGTCCGCATGCGCTTTGGCGACTCCCGCGGCGATGGTGCCCACGCCCACCTCGGACACCAGCTTCACGCTGATCCGCGCTTCGCGGTTGGCGTTCTTCAGGTCGTGGATCAGCTCGGCCAGGTCCTCGATGGAGTAAATGTCGTGATGCGGCGGCGGGGAGATGAGGCCCACGCCCGCGGTGGTGTGCCGCGTCTTGGCGATCCAGGGGTAGACCTTGCTGCCGGGCAGCTGTCCGCCCTCACCGGGCTTGGCGCCCTGGGCCATCTTGATCTGCAGCTCCCGGGCGTTCACCAGGTACTGGCTGGTGACACCGAAGCGCCCCGAGGCCACCTGCTTGATGGCGCTATTGCGCGAATCGCCGCCGGGCTCGGCGACGTAGCGGGCGGGATCCTCGCCGCCTTCACCGGTGTTGCTCTTGCCGCCGATGCGGTTCATGGCGATCGCGAGCGTCTCGTGCGCCTCCTGGCTGATCGAGCCGTACGACATCGCGCCGGACTTGAAGCGCTTGAGGATGCTCTCGACGGGCTCGACCTCCTCGAGCGGCACCGACTCGAAGGGCACGAACTCCATCAATCCGCGCAGGGTGGCCAGCTGTCTCGACTGGTCATCGATCAGCTCGGCGTAGGACTTGTATGTCGCGTAGCTGCCCGTGCGCACCGCCTTCTGCAGGCGGTGGATGGACTCGGGGTTGAACAGGTGGTGCTCGCCGTCGGCGCGCCACTGGTACTGGCCGCCGGCCTGCAGGGCGCGCCCGCCGGTCTTGCGCGCCGGGAAGGCCGCGTGGTGGCGCATCAGCACCTCCTGCGCGATGGTCTCCATGCCGATGCCGCCGATGCGCGATGCGGTCCAGGTGAAGTACTCATCGATCACGTCCTGGCGCAGACCGACGGCCTCGAACACCTGCGCGCCGCGGTAACTCTGCATGGCCGAGATCCCCATCTTGGACATCACCTTGATGACGCCCTTGGTCGCGGCCTTGACGTAGTTCTTGCATGCGAGCGTGGTGTCGACATTGGTGACCAGACCCTCGCGGATCATGCTTTCCAGTGTCTCGAAAGCGAGGTATGGATTGACTGCCGAGCAGCCGTAGCCGATGAGCAGCGCGAAGTGATGGACCTCGCGCGCCTCGCCCGTCTCGAGGACGATGCTGACGCGGGTGCGCAGCCCCTCGCGGATGAGGTAGTGGTGCAGGCCGCTCACCGCGAGCAGCGCCGGCACGGCGGCGAACTCGCGCGCCACTCCCCGGTCGCTCAGCACCAGGATGTTGACTTCCTCGTCCTCGATCAGCCGGCGGGCCGCCAGGCACAGCTCCTCCATGGACTTGGTGAGGCCCTTCTCGCCGCGGGTGGCGCGAAAGAGGATCGACAGCGCGCCGACTTTCAGGCCCGGCAGCGCCATGCGGCGGATTCTGGCGAATTCCTCGTTGGTGAGGATCGGCCCCTTGAGCTCGAGCCGCCGGCAGTCCGAGGGCTGCGGCTGCAGCAGGTTGCCCTCCGAGCCGAGCCAGACCTCCGATGCGGTGATCAGCTCCTCGCGGATGCAATCGATCGGCGGATTGGTCACCTGCGCAAACAGCTGCTTGAAGTAGTCATAGAGCAGGCGCGGCCGGTCCGAGAGAGCGGCGAGCGGCGCATCGTTGCCCATCGAGCCGACGGCCTCGACGCCATTGCGCGCCATGGGCGCAAGCAGCAAGCGCTGATCCTCGAAGGTATAGCCGAAGGCGGTCTGACGGTCGAGCAGCGTCTCGGGGTCGGAGGTCGGCAGCTCGGTCACCGGCGGCAGATCCATCAGGTACACCAGATGCTGGTCGAGCCACTGCCGGTAGGGTTGCTGAGCGCTGACGGCGCGCTTGATCTCCTCGTCGTCGATGATGCGGCCCTGCTCGGTGTCGACCAGGAACATCCGGCCCGGCTGCAGCCGGCCCTTCTGCACCACGTCCTCCGGCGGTACATCGAGCACGCCGGCCTCGGAGGCCATGATCACCAGTCCGTCGCGCGTGACGTAGTAGCGCGAGGGTCTCAGGCCGTTGCGATCGAGCACCGCCCCGACCTGCCTGCCATCGGTGAAGGCGATGGAAGCCGGTCCGTCCCAGGGCTCCATCAGGCTGGAGTGATACTGGTAGAACGCCCGGCGATCATCGTCCATCGTCTCGTGGTTGGACCAGGGCTCCGGGATCAGCATCATCATGGCGTGTGCCAGGGAGCGGCCCGAGAGCACCAGCAGCTCGAGAGTATTGTCCAGCATGGCCGAGTCGCTCCCGTTGGGATTGACCACGGGCAGGATCTTCGGGGTGTCCTCGCCGAACAGGTCGGATTCGAACAGCGCCTCGCGGGCCTTCATCCAATTGAAATTGCCGCGCAGAGTATTGATCTCGCCGTTGTGCGCGAGGTATCGATAAGGGTGCGCCCGGTCCCAGCTGGGGAAGGTGTTGGTGCTGAAGCGCGAATGCACGACGGCGAGGGCGGTCTCGACCGCCGGATCCCGCAGATCGGGATAGTAGCGGCAGAGCTGCTCGGTGAGCAGCATCCCCTTGTAGACGAGCGTCTTGTGCGACAGGCTGCAGATATACCAGTACTCCGCGCCGTCGATGGTGGACTCGCGGATCTCGCTGTAGGCCCGTTTCCTGATGATGAAAAGCTTGCGCTCGAACTGCCTCTCGTCCCCGACCTCGGGGCCGCGTCCGATGAACACCTGACGGATGAACGGCTCGCCCGCCTTGGCGGTCTCGCCGAGCGAGGCATTGTTCGTCGGCACCGTGCGCCAGCCGAGCACGACCTGGCCTTCGGACTGCACGATATGCTCGAACAGCTCGACGATGCGCCGGCGCCGGGTCGGGTTGCGGGGCATGAAGATCAGGCCACTGCCGTACTCCCCCGGGCCGGGCAGCTGCAAGTGGCTCTTGCGCGCGACTTCGCGCAGGAAGGCGTGCGGCATCTGGATGAGCACGCCGGCACCGTCGCCCGTGTTGGCCTCGCAGCCGCAGGCGCCCCGGTGATCGAGGTTGCGCAGCACCTGGATGGCCTGCTCGAGAATGCGGTGGGACTTGCGACCCTTGATGTCCACCACGAAGCCCACGCCGCAGGACTCGTGCTCGTACCAGGGATCGTACAGCCCCTGCTTACCGGGGGGGGCCGCAGGGCGGCGCGGCAGGCCCGGGGTACCCCGGGGCGTGCGCTGATGTCGCATGATCATCGGCCTCATAGGTTGGCGGAGCCGGCCAAACCGCCCAGGGCGCAGCATGACCGGCCATCCCAGCGGTTCCCGCTGTCGCGGCGGCAGCGCGTGGCCGCGCGGCGTACCGCAGCGCAGCCTCGCCTGCTCGCACAGCGAACCGATGGGCACTATTGGCGGGCGCAAGCTCCCTCGCACCGGCGGCAACCCC
>JAJZVF010000015.1:18715-28709 GCA_021845825.1 Pseudomonadota bacterium
GCCGGCGTGCGGCCGCAGCCGCACGCGTTGTGTTGTCCTGCGTGATCGTCGCCGGGTGCCGCGCATCGGGCCCGCGGCCTGTTGAATCCCGGCGCGCGGCGTCCGGGGTTGCATCGAGCCCCTGGAGAAACTATTCTCGCCGATGCACTTGCGGCCGATCGGACCGGCCGCCCGCTCGTTCAACTAGCGATCGGCGCGCTGGCGCCCACCGATCGCGCAGGAGACCAACATGCGGCCATTCGCCAGCCTCAACGCCTCGAAGGCGAACTTCGACGACATATACCTGCAGGACGACCCGCGCGGCTACTTTTCCGTCCTCGGCGCGCTCGACTACATCATTCCGGACGTAGCCGCGCCAGTCATCCGGCAGATCCTCGCGGCGCGCAAACGCCGCTACGACACCATCCCCACCGTGCTCGACATCGGCTGCTCGTACGGCATAAACGCGGCAGTGCTGCGCTATCCGCTGAGCTTCCGCAGGCTGCGCAGGCGCTACGCCAACCCCGACATGGCCGCGCTCAGCGCCGATGATCTGGCCCGCCTCGATCGCAACTACTATGCCGCCTGGCCGCAGACCGGCAGTGCGCGCTTCATCGGCCTGGACGTGTCGGCGCCGGCGGTGCGTTATGCGGTTTCGGTGGGCCTGCTCGAGGAGGGCGTCGTCGCCAATCTGGAGACCTCCGCGCCGCCGCCCCATGACATCGAGCGGTTGCGTCGCGCCGATGTCATCCTGTCGACCGGTTGTATCGGCTATGTGACGGAGCGGACTTTTCACGCCGTCCTCGAGGAGATGGACCACGCTCCGTGGGTCGTGTCGTTCGTGTTGCGGATGTTTCCCTACGATGCCATTGCGGAGGCGCTCGCACGGCACGGGCTCGTCACCGAGCGCCTGGCCGGCGCCACGTTCGTGCAGCGCCGGTTCCGCGACATCGAAGAATTCACCCGGTGCCTCGGCACGCTCGAGAAGCTCGGCATCGACACTGCCGGCCTGGAATCGGAGGGACGCTTCCAGGCGGAACTGTTCGTCTCCCGGCCGCCTGCGGATGTGCAGGCCGCGCCGCTCGCGGAGATCGTGAAGGTGGTGAGCGGCCGCAACCGCACGGTCGGCACGCGGTACGTCCGCGTGGGACGCGGTGAGCATACGCAAGTCCTGCACGCGCCTTCATGAGCAGGCGAGCCGAGCGACCGGCGTGATCGCCGTCGAGAACGTCTCGAAGTCATTCGACGGAGGAGGAAGTTTTGCCATAAGGGGCGTCAACCTGCGGGTGCCGGCGCGCACTTTCGTGGCGATTGTGGGCGATTCCGGCTCGGGCAAGACGACGCTGCTGAAGACCATAAACAGGCTGATCGAGCCGAACGAAGGCGAAGTCCTCATCGATGGCGAGCCGGTGTGCACTGTCGCGCCCCACGCGCTGCGCCGGCGGATCGGCTACGTGTTCCAGGGAATCGGCCTGTTTCCGCACATGAGCATCGCCGAGAACATCGGCATCACTCCGCGGCTCATCGGCTGGCCGGAACCGCAAGTGCGCGCGCGGATCGAGGAGCTCATTGAGCTGGTCGCCCTGCCGCGCGCCTATCTCACGCGGCTGCCGGCGGAGCTGTCCGGCGGTCAGCGCCAGCGTGTCGGCATCGCGCGGGCGCTCGCCGCCCGGCCGTACATCATGTTGATGGATGAGCCGTTCGGAGCGCTCGACCCGCTCACCCGCGATGCGCTCGGCACCGAGTATCGCCGGCTCCACGAGCGCATGCGCCTCACCACGCTCATGGTCACCCACGACATCCTCGAGGCGGTGCTGCTTGCCGATCGGATCGTCGTCATGCGCGCCGGCGCCATCGTTGCCGACGGCGAGCCGCACGAGCTGCTGAGCGGTCATTCCGATCCTGAGGTGCGCACCCTGATGGACATGCCGCGCCGCCAGGCGGAGCGGGTGCGCGCGCTGGTCGAGGAGCGCGGGGGTGAATGAGCGCTTGAGTTCGGCGCTGCGCGTGCTGCCGGATTACCTCAGCCAGCACGTGCTGCTGAGCGCGGCCTCGCTCGCCCTGGGGCTGCTCCTCAGCGTGCCGCTGCTGATTGCCGCCCGACGCAGCGCCCGCCTGCGCTGGCCGGTGTTGGCGGCGGCGAGCCTCATCCAGACGGTGCCGAGCATAGCGCTGCTCGCGCTGTTCTATCCGGTGCTGCTCGGCCTGTCGTCGCTCTGCAAGCGCCTGCTCGGGGTCGGTTTCCCGGCGCTTGGCTTCCTGCCATCGCTCCTCGCCCTGACGCTCTACTCGATCCTGCCCATTCTGCGCAACGGCATCACCGCCATTCTCAATCTTGACCCGGCGATTCTCCAGGCCGCCAGCGGTGTCGGCATGACCGATCGGCAGCGGCTGTTGCGGGTCGAGCTGCCGCTTGCGGCGCCGATGCTCATGGCGGGCCTGCGCACCTCGGCGGTCTGGGTGATCGGCACGGCGACTCTCGCGACTCCCGTCGGTCAGACCAGTCTCGGCAACTACATCTTCACCGGACTGCAGGTGGAGAATTGGGTATGGGTGCTGTTCGGCTGCGCGGCGACCGTCGCGCTCGCGCTACTCACGGACCAGCTGCTCGCGCTGATCGAGCTGGGTCTCGCCCGCCGGCGGCCGCAGCTCGCCTGGACCGGGCTCGCCCTGCTGCTGCTCGGCGTGGCGGCGGCCGGCGCCGTGCCTGTGCGCTCCGCCGGCCATGCGGAGTATGTCGTCGGCGCGAAGGATTTCTCCGAGCAGTATATTCTCGCCTCGCTCATCTCGAGCCGCATCCGCGCGCAAGGCTATGCGGTCAGGGAGCGCACCGATCTCGGCTCGGTGTTCGCCTTTCGCGCGCTGGCCGCCGGGGAGATCGACACGTACGTCGATTACACCGGCACGCTTTGGACCAACATTCTGCATCGGACGGACATGCCCGGCCAGCGGCGCATGCTCCGGGACCTGCGCGTGCAGCTGCGTCGCCGCTATGGCGTGGTGCTGCTCGGTCCTCTGGGCTTCCAGAACGCCTATGTGCTGGCGATGCGGCCAGGTGAGGCGGCGAGGCTCGGCGTCCACACGATCCGGGCTCTGGCGCGAGTCGCTCCCGAGCTTACCCTCGGCGGCGATCTCGAGTTCTTCGCCCGCCCCGAATGGCGCATGCTCAGGGAGAAATACGGCTTGCACTTTCGGGCGGAGCGCTCGTACGAGCCCACGTTCATGTACAAGGCCCTGATGAGCCACGAGGTTGATGTCATCACGGCGTTCTCGAGCGACGGACGTATCGCCGCGGATCACCTGGTAGTGCTGGGAGATCCGTTGCACGCGATTCCGCCGTACGATGCGGTGGTGCTGCTTTCCCCGCAGTCCGCCTCCAACCCGGTGCTCCGGCGAGCGCTCGAGCCGCTGATCGGCGCGATCCCGATCAATCTGATGCGCCACGCCAATTACATGGTGGAGCGGCCCGCCGACAAGCGCACGCCCGCGCAGGCAGCGCGTTGGCTGGCGCGGGCGGCGCACCTCAATGGAGCGCGGCGCCGCGTCACTGCCCGGCGCCGCCCCCGGCCGTCCACGCCAAGTCCGCGGGGGATGCCGAGTCCACCCTGAGCGGCGCGCCGGCCGCCGCGCGCGTCGGGCCGCTCACGGCTTCTCTTGAGCTGCCGTGGGACGGTACCGCGCACACCACCGGACGGGGCCGTGCGGTAAAGGCCGTTGTGCGAAAATGCGTGCCCGCCTGTCCGAGCCCCTGAATGGACATTGCCCCGACCCTGCCGCTGTCCGGACGCCCGCCGGCGCAACGTATCGACGCCCAGGGACACGCGCATATCGATTTGGGTGCAGTCTGGGCGCTCGCCCTGCCGCTGATGGCCAACAGCGCGGTGCAGGTGATTCTCAACCTCACCGACATGTGGTTCATCGGGCACCTGTCGACCGCGGCGCTGGCGGCGGTGGGTGCCGTGCAGTGGCTCATCCTGGGCGTGCTGTTCTTGCTGGGAGGAGCCAGCATGGCGGTGCAGACGCTGACCTCCCACGCCCACGGAGCACGCCGTTACCGCCGCGCCTCGCAGGCCGCATGGACGGCGCTGTGGCTCACCTTGTGCATCGCGCCGGTGTGCGTCGCCCTGGGTGCCTTGGGCGGCGTGATCCTGATGCCCTTCGGATTCAGCCCGCGCATCGACCGCTTGGCGCAGCAGTTCTGGTTCCCGCGCATCGGCGGGGCTTCCTTCGCGGTGGCGGCCTGGGCGATGATGGGCTTTTTCAACGGCATCGGCCGTACCCGTGTCAGCTTCGCAGTGGCCGCCGCCGCGGCCATCGCCAACGTGGTGTTCAACGATCTGTTCATCTTCCATCTGGGGTGGGGCGTGGCCGGCTCGGCGTGGGCGAGCAATGCTGCGCAGGCGGTGGGATTCATGCTGGGCTTCGTGCTGTTCCTGCGGGCACCGTTGCGCGCCTCGTTCCGCTCGCATCTCACGTGGCGACCGGTGTGGGGCCGCATCCGACGCCACTTGCGGCTGGGGCTGCCCATGGGCCTGATGCCGGCGGCGGACGTGCTGGGCTTTTCCGTGTTCCAGATGATGCAGGTCCGCTACGGCACCGTGGCGGGCGCAGCCACGCAGCTGGTGACGGTGCTCACCTCCATCTGCTACCTGCCCGGCATCGGCATCGCCACTGCCGCCGCCACGCTGGTCGGCCAGTCGATCGGGGCGGGCGATCGGCAGTGGGCGCTGCGCCTCGGCTCGCGGGTGATCCTGATGGCGGCGCTCGTGATGGGCGGCATCGGGGTTATCTTGGCCGCGTTCGGCCCGTGGCTGATGCCGCTGTTCGCCAGGGCCCACGATGCGGGTTCGGCGGCGGCCGCCCGGCTCGGTGCGCAGCTGCTGTGGCTGGCGGCGGCCTACCAGTTCTTCGACGGACTCAACTTGGGCAGCAGCATGTGCCTGCGCGGTGCGGGCGATGTGCGGGTGCCGGCGGCACTGGTGTTCCCGGTGTGCTGGCTGATCTTCCTGCCGCTCGCGTATGCGTTCACCTTCGGCCCCGGGCAGGGCTGGTTCAGTGTCCTGCCGCAGTTCGGCTGGGGTGCGCGCGGCGGCTGGAGTGCCGTCATCGTCTATGTCGTGCTGCTCGGCTCGGCGCTCTTTGCGCGCTGGCGGTCGTGCGCCTGGCAGCGGATCCGACTCTAGCTGCCGTTGCAATCTCCGGGCCCGCTGCCTGCTCTGAGGGGCGAGAGACGGTCGGACCCCCGCCTGCGGCTTGCACGCGCGGCTCGGGCCTGCCGGGCCGGGCAGGAGGTGCGACTCGAGCGAATCTTCGCTACTTGAATTTAAGGTCAGACGACCTTGGAGTACTGCGCCGCCGGTCGGTCCATCGGCTCCAGGTAGCGGTCGAAGCACATGGCGATGAGGCGCAGCAGCAGCCGGCCGCGCGGGGTGGCGCCGATCGCTGCGGGTGTGATCGTGACCAGACCGTCGGCCTCGAGCGGCCGCAGTCGAGCGAGCGCCTGCGCGAAGTAGCGCGTGAATGCGATGCGGTGGCGCGACTCGACCGCCGCGATGTCGACCGTTGCACGGCACATCAGCCCCTGGATGACATCGGCCCGCACCAGGTCGTCCTCATCGAGGGCGAGACCGCGCCATACGGGCAGCCGGCCGGCATCGATCGCGGCCTCCCAGCCCGGCAGCTCGCGCGGGTTCTGGCTGAAGCTCGCGCCGATGTGGCTGATGGCGCTCACACCGAGACCGAGCAGGTCGCAGTCGGCATGGGTGGTATAGCCCATGAAGTTGCGCTGCAGTCCGCCGGCAACCTGGGCGCGGGCGAGGTCGTCGTGCGGCAGGGCGAAGTGGTCCATCCCGATGTAGCGATAGCCTGCGGCCGAGAGCCGCTCGATGGCGAGATTGAGCAGCGCGATGCGCGTCTCGGGGTGGGGGAGGAAGGTGGCATCGAGCTGGCGCTGCGGCTTGAAGATCTCCGGCAGGTGCGCGTAGCCGTACACCGCCAGCCGGTCCGGCCTGGCTTCGATGACGGTGCGCAGCGTCTCGCCGAACCCTGCCGGGGTCTGCAGCGGCAGGCCGTAGATCAGATCCACGTTGACCGAGCGCATGCCGCTCGCGCGGCACGCCTCGATGACGGCCAGAGTCTGTTCCACCGTCTGAATGCGATTGACCGCCCGCTGCACCTGCGGGTCGAAGTCCTGCACACCAAGGCTGGCGCGGTTGAAGCCGAGTCCGGCGAGCGCGGCGATATCGCCGGCTCGCACCGTGCGCGGATCGAGCTCGATGGAGAAATCCCGCTCGGCACGGGAGCTCAAGTGAAACTGTCGCGCCAGGGCATCGAGCAACCGGCCGATCTGCGCCGGCGTGAAGAAGTTGGGTGTGCCGCCGCCGAGATGCACCTGCAATGCTTCGCGGCCGTGGTCGAACAGCGGTCCGAGGAGTGCCACCTCCGCGAGCAGCCGCTCGAGATACCGCTCGCCCCGGGCCGGCTCGCGCGTGATGAGCCTATTGCAGCCGCAGTAGAAGCACGGACTGAGACAGAACGGCATGTGCGCGTAGATCGACAGCGCCCGGGCGCCGGCGTTGCTCAGCCGGATATGCTCGCGCAGCTGCGCAGCGCCGAAGGACGGCTGAAACTGCGGCGCCGTCGGGTATGAGGTGTAGCGCGGACCGGGCCGGTCATAGCGGCGCAGGAGCTCGCGGTCGAATGGCAGGGTATCGTTCATGGAGGGGCGGCGAGCCTGGCGCAGGGCTGCCTCGTGTCAGCCTCCCACGCCGTATGTGTTCCGGGACATACGTACTTCACGCAGCTATCATCGCGCCAATGGAGCCTGAGGTCGAGGTCTACCGCTCCCGCGGCCGGGCGGACTGCGAAGAGCGCGCTTTCGTGCTGGCGGCCGTCGGTATCCGCAGCCGGGTGATCGAATACGACGGACGGTTTCTGCTGCAGGTGACCGAGGCGGACGTGCCCCTGGCGAGCGCCGAGCTGCGCGAGTACGAGACCGAGAACGCAGAGGCGCAGCGACCCGCACCGGCCCGATCGCTCTATCCCAACGCCTGGGTGGGTTGCGTCGCCTACGCGGCGTGGCTGCTTGGCATCGCCTATATGATTTCCAGCGGTCTGGTGCGCCTCGACGCCTTTGCAAGGGGTGACATGTACGGTGCGGGCGTACGCAGCGGGCAGTGGTGGCGCGCCTGGACGTCTCTGACGCTGCACCTGAGCGGCCCGCACCTCGCCGGCAACCTCATCGCGGGCATCTGGTTCGGGTACCTCGCCGCGCGCCAGCTCGGGGCCGGCACCGCCTGGCTGCTCATCGTCGTGGGCGCGGGGCTGGCCAACCTGTTGGAAGGTTTCATCGCGCCTCCCTGGTACCGGTCCGCGGGTGCCTCGACCGCGGTGTTCACTGCGCTCGGGCTGATGGCGGCGCACACGTGGCGGAGCGATCGGGCGGGCGCACAGGGTTGGCTGCGCCGCTCGGCACCGCTCGGCGCGGGAGTGGTCCTGCTCGCTTGGCTGGGCACCGCCGGCAAACACACCGATGTGATGGCCCATCTGCTGGGCTTCGGTTTCGGCGTGCTGCTCGGTTGGGCGGCCGCCCGGCCGGGCATGGAGCGGCGCCTCCCCCGGGTGCGGCAGTGGCTGGCGGGGCTTGCCGCGACGGCCGTCATGACGGCCGCCTGGGGATGTGCTCTGTGGTGGCGTTAGTCGCTGGTCGGCAGCAGCGCAGGCGGTGCGTGTCTCGTGCGGCGGTACCGCCGTGTCAGGGTGGCGTCGATCCCATTGCCTGCAAGCCTCAGTGTCACCACGAGCGTGCCGTCGGGTGCCAGACCGTAGCTTTGCATGATCGCAGGTCCCCACTCGGGCCGGGTGTCGATCACGTACCGTCGGCCTTGCCAGCCGGAGATCTGTGCCGCGCTGATCCGCCCCCACTCCACCGCCGTCTGCACGCCGGGCGTGTATTGCTGGGAGGAGTCGCCGGAGGTGACGGTGACCGAGCCCGGTGCGACCGTAATCGTCAAGCGGTTGCCCGGGACGTTGGCGAGAAATTCCCGGATCAGTGCCGCGCCCGGCATCGGCGGGACTCGCGCGGCGGCTGATGCCTGCGGCCCGGTCCGGCCGCCACCGCCCGGCGCCGCGGCGCCCGGGCCCATGACCCGGCGCCTCGTACCGCCCCCGGCGAATCCGCCGCCCCCGCGCGCCGGCTGAGCGTGCAGGGAGGTTGAGATCTCGGCCCGCAAATGCGCGATCACCTGAGCGGTATCCTCGCTGGCGGCCGGTTCGAGCACCCAGTTGCCGCTCAAGCGCAGGCCCGCAGGAGCGGTGGCCAGCAGTCGGTGCGCGGTGCACCCCGCGACGGCCAAGGCCAGCAATGCGGCGCATCGGGGCAGGAGTCGGGCTCGGATCGTCATACGCTCCGCCGCAGCGTGGCCGCGAACGCGCCAGTTGAGAGAAAGTCCTGCCACACGCGCCGGTGAGCGCAATTGTCTGGAGGGAAGATTCGAGGTTCGACGCTCAAGAGCGGCTCAAGTTCTACAGGCTGCAGCATCGGCCGCCAGGGCTTCGATCCGTTTCCAGTCGCGTGCCGCCAGGGCCTGCGCCGGTGACAGCCAGGATCCGCCCACGCACAGGACATTGGGCAGAGCCAGATAAGAGCCGACGGTTGCCGGCGTGATGCCCCCGGTGGGACAGAATCGCGCCTGAGGGAAGGGGCCGGCGAAGGACTTGAGTGCCGCGGTGCCGCCCGCGGGCCCGGCGGGAAAGAATTTGAAGCAGTGATAACCATGGGTGAGACCGGCCATGAGCTCCGAGGCGGTGGCGACGGCCGGCAGATAAGGGAGGGGGGCGTTCAGGCCCGCCTCGAGCAGGGCCCCCGTGGCGCCCGGCGAAATCGCGAACGTGGCGCCGGCATCGGCTGCGGCACGCAGGTCCTGCGTCGACAGCACCGTGCCCGCGCCGACGCAGATCTCGGGTACCTCGCGTGCGATGAGCTCGATGGCACGCAGGGCCGCGGCCGTGCGCAAGGTCACTTCCAGCACGCGGATGCCGCCTCGGCTGAACGCGCGTGCCAGCTCGGGCGCGATGTCTGCCTCCTCGATGACGACCACCGGCATGACCGGTGAGAGTTTCAGAATTCGCTCGATGTCCGCTCTGGAGGGCATGGTTTCGACTCGTTTGGCGCAGCTCAGCGGCCCGTATCGTGCAGCAAACCGGAGCGGCGTGGTAGCCGTCAGTGCGCGGCGCTTTCCAGGAAAGTGAGCGTGGCCGAGCCGGCGTCGAGCCTCGCCCGCACCCCGAGGGCGACGGGCTCATTGATGTCGCCGTGCCCGACGGGGAAGCCCGCCGCGCACGGCAGGCCGGTGGCGCAGGCCAGGTCCTTGAGCACATCGGTGCTCGTGTAACCGGCATCCCGCTCTTCGCAGGCGGTAAACGAGCCCAGGACGATGCCGCGGATCCGGCGGAAAACCCCTGCCAGGGCGAGGTGCGTCCACATGCGGTCGAGTCGGTAGGGGCGCTCGCCGACATCCTCGAGCAGCAGGATCGCTCCCTCGAGCGGCGGCAGAAAGGGTGTGCCGAGCAGCCGCGTCAGCACCGCGAGGTTGCCGCCAAGCAACGGCCCTTCCGCCACGCCGGCGACGTAAGTTTCCGCGCCTTGCAGGGGCGCGGCGGGCGAGTTGGTTTCGAGCAGGCTGAACAGGCGCGCACGAGTCGGCTCACCCAGCTTGCCGAGCTGGGTGAGCACGGGGCCATGGACGCTCATCTGACCTTCGCGCTGCAGCCAGGCGTGCAGTGCCACGATGTCCGAAAAGCCGATCAACGGCTTCGGCGAGCACGACACGCCGGCCAGACCCGGCAGCAGCCGCAGAGCGCCGTAGCCGCCGCGCGCGCAGAACACGGCCTTGATCCGCGGATCGGCGAGGGCCGCCGAGAGTTCCGCGAGCCGCCGCAGGTCACCGCCCGCCAGGTACCGGTGTCGGGCCAATATTCCGGGGTCGTACTGCACGTGGTAGCGCGCCGCGATCAC
>JAJZVF010000170.1 GCA_021845825.1 Pseudomonadota bacterium
TTCTTCGCCCGCGACCACGTGGCTGCGCCTTTCAACTACACGGTATTCCAGGCTGCCAATCCCTTGTACATCCTGCTGTTTGCGCCCTTGCTCGCGATGCTGTGGCCGTGGCTCGGTCGGCGCGGCCGGGATCCGTCGACACCGCGTAAATTCGGCATCGGATTGCTGCTCATCGCCCTCGGCTATGGCCTGCTGTTCGCTGCCGTCCGCTATGGCGCCGGGGCCGGGAAGGTCGGGTGGGAGGCGCTCGCCGGGTACTATCTGCTCGCAACCCTGGGCGAGTTGGCGCTCATGCCGATCGGGTATGCGCTGGTGGGTCTGCTCGCCGCCCCGGAGGAGTCCTCGCTCGCCATGGGGGGGTGGTTTTTCGGATTGGCGCTGGCGTATCAGCTTGCGGGCTGGGTCGCGACACTCACCACGAGGCCCGCCGCCGCTTCCGGCTCGCCTGCGGGCGTCGCGGCCTATGTGCACGTGTACGGGCAAATGTTTCTGGTCGGCACAGCGGTCAGCCTGGTGTTCCTGCTCGCCGCGCCGTGGGTGAGCAAATTGATGCACGGGGTGCATTGACGGGTGTCGGGGCACAGGCTCGGCCGGCACGGGCGTCGAAGCGCCGGTCAGGCTGGAATCCTGCCACCGTGCAGTGCAGGCACTCGTTCCCGCACTGGGGAGGTGGATGTGGGGGTGCCTGTCAGATCGTTTGTCGCAGGCACGCGACCTCACGCGCCACTGCCCGCGCGACCGACCTCACCGTCGCGGCAACTTCCGGGGTCGGTTCGGCGCCGGGCTCGAAGCAGCGGCCTTCGATGGCGTAGACAATGAGTTTGCGCGGTGTCAGTCGCAGCGCGCGCGAGAGGGCCACGGCCTCGGCGAGGCCCAGCGCGTGGCTCGACGTTCCGGCTCCCGCTGGCGGCAGCGTGTCGACGGACAGGTCGAGCCGGTGGAGTCGCCCGGGCTCGCCGAGCGGCGCGCACGCATCGACGCACACGACGGCCTCCCGGTCAGACCAATGGTCGAGCATCGCCAACGCATCACCACGGTCGATGAAGACGGGAACATCCTGCGGCAGCAACTCCCGTAATGCCTCGGCTACGAGGATGCCGATGGCATCGTCGCCCCGATAGGCATGACCTAGTGCCGTGACCGCGACTCGGTATCCGGCCGGCGCGCTCACGGGCGCAGCACCGAAAGCCTGAGAAAATGGGCGGAGCAGGAAATGCAGGGATCGTGGTTGCGGATGCTGCGCTCGCAGCGCTCGCGGAGGACATCATCGGGTTGGTCGAGTGCCGTGCTGGCGACGGCGGCGAGATCCGCTTCCATGCTGGGTTGGTTCTGCGAGGTCGGCGGCACGATACGTGCGGTGAGGA
This sequence comes from Pseudomonadota bacterium, assembly GCA_021845825.1. GTDB lineage: Bacteria > Pseudomonadota > Gammaproteobacteria > Steroidobacterales > Steroidobacteraceae > 13-2-20CM-66-19. The sequence goes on from JAJZVF010000170.1 coordinate 1,365, forward strand.
CGTTGCCGTCGGGGTCGAATTCGTATCGATGCCAGCAGATGCCCCGCGGCGCCTCCGTGCAACCGAAGCCGATGGCGGGCCGGGGCGTAAGCGGGACAGCGGCGACCCGCGGCGGCTCGTAGGCCGCGATCAGACGCAGCGCCTCCTCGCACGCGTACACGATCTCGATTGCCCGCACGATGATGCTGCGGAAGGGGTTGCGGCATACTGGCCCGAGTCCCGCCTCGCGTGCGAGCGCCTGCACCGATGGCGGCAGGCGATCGAAATTGAGCGCGTAGCGGGCCAACGGTCCAACCAGGTAGGCGCCCCGGCCTTTGATACCGGCATGCAGGGCGGTCGAGTAGGGCACCTGCCGCTCCTCGAAGGCACGATCGAAGTCTGCGATATCGATGTCGAGCCCGGCGCTGGAGACGAGCCGCCCATCGTTGAATGGATATTCGTCCGGATGGCGCAGGGCCACGAACTCATAGTCACGCTCGAAGTCCGGAAACGGAAAGCCCGCCACCCAGCGCACCAGGCGCACCGCCAAGTCCCGCGCGCTCTCGAGGGTTGGCGCGATTGAGTTAAGCTCAGCGCGCGTCGGCACGCGGTAAAAGCCTCCCGGCCTGACGTTGACCGGATGGATTTCGCGTCCACCCAATACCCGGATGAGCTCGTTGCCTGCTTTTTTAAGCGCCAGCGCGTTACGCACGACCTCGGCGTGCTCCCGTGCCATGTGAATCGCATCGGGATAGCCGAGAAAGTCCGGAGCATGCAGCATGGATACGTGCAGCGCGTGACTCTCGATCCATTCGCCGCAGTAAATGAGGCGCCGCAGAGCGCGCAACTGCCCTTCGGCTACATGCCCGAAGGCATGCTCGATCGCGTGTACCGCGCTCATCTGGTAGGCAACCGGACAGATGCCGCAGATGCGCGCGACGATATCGGGCACCTCGGCGTGAGCGCGGCCCCGCAGCAGAGCTTCGAAGAGCCTCGGTGGCTCGAAGATGCGCAGCTGCGTCGAAACGAGCCGGCCATCCTCGATCCGCAGCTCGAGCGCCCCCTCGCCCTCGACGCGGGCGAGGTAATCGACATGCAGGGTGCGGGTCGGCACGGTCAGTCCATCCGGAAGCCGCGCGCCGCGGCGTTGAAACTGCGTAACGCCTGCTCGAAACGCTGCGCGGTCGCGCCGAGCGCCTGCCAGCGCTGCGCCAGGGCCGGGAGGTTCGGCGCCTCCATCGGACCATAACAGCCGTAGCAGCCCCGCCGGTACGCGGGGCAGAGCGCGCCGCAGCCGGCGTGCGTGACGGGACCGAGGCAGGGGACACCTTGGACCATCACGCAGGCGGTGCCGCGCCGCTTGCACTCGATGCAGACGCTGTGCGCGGCGATGGCCGGTCTGCGTCCGGCGAGAAACGCGCTGACCACCTCGAGCAGCTGCGTCTTGTTGATCGGACAGCCGTGCAATTCAAAATCCACGGTGACGTGCGCGGCGATCGGTGTAGAGGTCGCGAGCGTCTCGATGTATTGGGGGGACGGATAGACCGCAGCCAGCATTTCGTCGGTCGCCCCGAAGTTGCGCAGCGCCTGGATGCCGCCCGCAGTGGCGCAAGCGCCGATGGTGACCAGGTGCTTCGATTGCCGGCGCACCTCGCGGATGCGCTCGGCATCGTGCGCCGTGGTGATCGAGCCTTCCACCAGCGACAGGTCGTAAGGGCCGGCGGCGAGGGCGCTCGAGGCTTCGGGAAAGCTAGCGATCTCGAGAGCCTCGGCGACGGCGAGGAGCTCGTCCTCGCAGTCAAGGAGCGAGAGTTGGCAGCCGTCGCAGGAGGCGAATTTCCAGACAGCAAGCCGCGGACGCCGATCCATGTCAGATCTCCCGCGTTGCGAACAACGAGGCGATGCGGTCGAAGGGCATCACCGGACCGGTCATGCAGAGGAACTCCGGACCGAACTGGCAGTGGCCGCACAGGCCCGCCGCGCACTTCATGTTGCGCTCCATGGACAGATACACGCGCCCGTCGGGTACCCCCGCCTCGCGCAGGGCGCTCACCGTGAAGCGCATCATCACCTCCGGTCCGCACACGAGCGCTACGGCGTTCTTCGGATCGAACACCGTGCGTGCAATCAGCGCCGGAACGACGCCGACGTTGCCATGCCACAGCGCGTCGGCGTGGTCCACGGTCACCGATACGTCCACGTCCAGCCGCTGCCGCCACTGCTCGAGCTCCTGGCGATAGAGCATTTCCGCCGGATGGCGGGTGCCGAAGAGGATGGCCACCCGTCCGTAGTCGCTTCGCCGGGCCAGCGCCCGCCGGATCGCCGGGCGCAGCGGCGCCAAGCCGAGCCCGCCGGCCACGAAAATCACATCGGACCCTTCGGCCGTGGGCCAGCCGGCCCCGAACGGACCACGCAGGCCCACGCGCGCGCCGACCGCGAGCCGGGCGAGGGCCGTGCTCACGGCACCGACCTCGCGGACGGTGTGCAGGAAACCCTCGCCCTCATCTTCGCCGCTGATGCTGATCGCGATCTCGCCGGTCCCGAAGGCGTAGAGCATGTTGAACTGTCCGGGCGTGTAGGGTGGCCGCCCGCCCGATTCCGGCACCAGGCGCAGCGTCACCGTGTCGGGTAATTCGCGATACACCTCGCCGACCCGGTACGGCGCGGGCACGAGGGCATTATGCCTCGGCATGTCCATCTCAATTTTTCCGGTAGACATCGAACATTTGCAGCCGCGTCGCGTGCAAGCGCTTCACGAAGACCGGTAGAAAGCGCTTCATCATCAGGTAGCCGAAATCGTGATCTTCCTCGCATTTGCGCCGCAGGCATCCGGCATCGATCCCGAGCGCATGGGTCGGGGTTGTGGCACGCGCATCGAACATCCATCGGTAGGGCGAGACCAGCCAGGAGGCCCCCACGACCTCCCCCTGCGCAAGGGTGGAGAAAACGATCGGCTGCCGCCCGGGAGCAACGACATCGAGCGCGACGGTGCCCTGGCGGATGAGGAAGAATTCGCTCGCCGGATCGCCCTCGTGGAACAGGTACTCGCCGGTTTCGAAGCGGCAATTGCGAGCACAACCTGCGATGAGCCGGACATGCTTGTCGTCGAGTCCGGCAAAGAAGGGAATCTCGCGCAGGATGGATTCAAGATCCTTCATGAGGCGCCTCCTTCTTCGCTTCGACCGCAATGCGCAGCGCCGCCGCTTCCTCCGTGATGTCGATGCCGGCCGGACACCAGGTAATGCAGCGCCCGCAGCCGACGCAGCCGGAGGTGCCGAACTGATCGATCCAATAGGAGAGTTTGTGGGTGAGCCACTGCCGATAGCGCGCCCGGGTGCTGTGCCGCACGCTCCCGCCATGCACGTACGAGAAATCCAGCGTGAAGCAGGAGTCCCAGACCCGCACCCGCTCCGCAGCGGTCCCATCGAGGCTGCTGTGATCGTCGACCGAGGTGCAAAAGCAGGTGGGACACACCATGGTGCAGTTGCCGCACGACAGGCACCGCTCGGCGACTTCGTCCCAGCGCGGGTGCTCGGCGTGCTTGCGCAGCAATTCCCGCAGGTCGCTGGTGTCGAGCGTACGCCCCATCCCGGCGGCGGTGCGCTCGAGCACTGCCTGGGCAGCGGCGAGCTCCCTTTCAGTCGGCGCGCGGCTCGCAATCCTTGCGAGCATCCGGGCGCCGGCCTCGCTCCCGACCTCGACCAGAAACGTGGCCCGGTCGGTGCTCAGCAGCTCGGTGAGTGCCAGGTCGAATCCACCGGTGGCCTTCGGTCCGGTGCGCATGGATACACAGAAACAGGTGCCGCCGGACTGTCCGCAGTTGACCGCGATGATGAAGGTGTTCGCCCGACGCGCGCGGTAGGTGTCATCGGAGTACCGCCCGCCGCGGAGCACCCGGTCCTGGATGGCGATGGCGTGCAGCTCACAGGCCCGAACGCCGATGAAGGCCAGCTTCGATTCGACCGTGGGCACCGTGATCCGGAAATCGTCGCCGTTCCTGCGGGCGCTCCACAGCGGCTCGATCGGAGGGTGCAGGAAGCGTTTCCATGAGTGCGGGCCGACATTGAAACCGAACCATGCATCATCTTCACGACGGCGCAGACGGTAGTGCCCGGCGTCTTGGCTGTCGGTCCATCCCGCGGGCAGTTCCGACACGTGCGTCATATCGTCATAGACGATCGCGTCCTCACGCAGTGTCGGTCCGAGCGTCCGGTAGCCCTCGGCCACGAGCGCGTCGATCAGCCCTTGCAGGCCTTCCCGGACGATCACCGCTTTCGCTGACAAAAGCATTTCCTTCGGCCACACCAAATCTTGGACTGGGTCGAGCATAGCCGCCCGGTCGAGGGCTGCCTGTCCGTACCCTCCGCAATCGCGGCAGTATTGATCCGCG
>JAJZVF010000171.1 GCA_021845825.1 Pseudomonadota bacterium
TTGACCGTGTCGTACATGTGCCAGCGCCAGTCGTCCTCGCCCATGTTGCCGAGCGCGGCGCTGATGCCGCCCTGGGCCGCCACGGTGTGGCTGCGAGTGGGAAAGAGCTTGCTGATGCAGGCGGTCGCCAGGCCCGCCTCGGCCAGGCCCAGCGTGGCGCGCAGCCCCGAGCCGCCCGCCCCGACGACGATGACGTCGTAAGCATGATCGATGAATTCGTAAGCGCTCATACGGCGCCTCCGAACGCCACCTTCAGTATCGCAAACACGCCCGCGACGGCGACCACCGCGTGGAAGAACGTCACCAGCGCGAGCGCCAGAGACTTAGTGCCGCTGTTGTGAACGTAATCCTCCACCACCACGCGCACGCCCTGCTGCGAATGCCACGCGGCGGTGAGCACGAACAGGATGAGGAACACCGCGGTCCAGCCCTGGCCCATCCAGACGGTCACCGTCGCGTAATCGTGCGAAGGGAGCGACAGCATGGACACGACGAACCAGACGGCAAGGGGCACCAGCGCGACCGCGCTCAGACGCTGCGTCCACCAGTGGCGCACCCCCTCCTTGGCGGAGCCGGCGCCGAGCGCGCGGCCGAGCGGACTGCGCAGGCTCATGGCCGGCCTGCGGCGCCGGCCGCCCAATGCAGATGGGTCCACCAGGCGAGGCCTGCGAACAGCAGCAGCGCGGCGATGCCGATGAGCCAGGCGCTGCGCTGCGACTGCGCGCGCTCGAGGCCCCGTCCGCTATCCCAGATGAGGTGGCGGATACCGGCGAGCAGGTGGTAGGAGAACGCCGCCAGCACGATGAGGAAGATCACCTTGAACGGGCCCGAGGAAAGAACGCCCAAGGCGCGCTCGTAGGCCCCGGCGCCCTCCGCTGCGGCCATCAGCCAGTACACGAGCACGATGAGCCCGATGGACAGCACAACGCCCGTGAAGCGGTTGGTGATGGAGGTGAGTACGCTGTACCGGTACATGCGGTACACGGACAGGTGTGGCGAGAGCGGTCGGTCGGCCATAGAACCCCGGCGCAATTCAAAAGTCGATGCAACGTCCCTTGCGCTCCCAGTCGCCGAAGCGCGTGGGCTCGGGCCCGGGCGGGCCGCCGATCTCCCTCTGGGGTGAGCGCGTTCTCTGCCCGGCGGGAGATGCACCTGCGTCTCGGGACTCGGAATCTGCCTCAGGTGTCGATGATTCGTTGTCCGAATCGTGCTGCATGTGTCTCAAGTCTGACACAATTTGCATGCGCCCGCCACGGCGTGGTTCGATCCGCCGCAACGCGCAACGCTCTTTGTCAGCCACGAAAGCAATAGTCATACCTAATACACCTATGCATCCGGAATTTCTCCTCTGCGGGCTCGAGGATCTCGGGGCGCTGCGCTTGCGGGGCGCCGATGCCGGGCGATTCCTGCAGGGACAACTGTCGGGCGACGTGCTGCAGCTCTCGCCCGAGCGCTCCCTGCTCGCCGGCTATCACAATCCCCAGGGGCGCACGATCGCGCTGCTGCGACTCGTGCACCTCGGCGCCGAGGACGTGCTGGCGATTCTGCCGCGCGAGCTCCTTGCGCCCGTGGCGCAACGGCTTGGAAAATTCGTGCTGCGCTCGAAGGTCACCATCACGGACGACTCGGCGCAGTGGCGAATCGACGGACTGATCTGCGCAGCGCCTGCAGGCGTTTGTGCCGGCACGAGCACCCTGCCCCTGCCCGCGGGCGGACAGCGCCGGCTCGGCGAGACGATCGTGGTCTGTGTCGCAGAGCATCCGCAGCGCTGGATCGCGCTCTCCCCGCGCGCGCCGGCTCCCGGGCGTACGGGGCAATCGTCCCTGCCGGCGCAGCCGCCCGCCGGCGCGGAGCCGGCCTTGCCGCCGGCCACGGCGGCCGAGCGCGCGCGCTGGCGCGAGCTCGATGTGCGTGCGGGGCAGCCCGAGGTCTATGCGCCGACCTCGGAGCAGTTCGTCGCGCAGATGTTGAATCTGGATGTCATCGGCGCCATCGCCTTCGACAAGGGCTGCTACACCGGTCAGGAAGTGATCGCCCGCGCGCACTACCGCGGACGCGTCAAACGGCGGCTGCAGCGATTTCGCTCGCGCGAGCCGCTCGCGCTTGCGCCCGGGGACACCGGCTCCCTGCCCGACGGTCGCCCGTTCACCGTGGTGCAGGCGGCTCGGCTTGCCGACGGCCGCTGCGAGTTCCTGGCGGTGGCGCGCCTGCCGGGGGCGGAGCCGGAGTCCTCCGGCACCGAGGCCGCCAAGCCCGTGGACGCGCAGCCTCTGCCCTTGCCTTACGCACTGCCGGAGTGAGCCGCCTACAGGTCGATCAGCTCGACCTCATGCGCCTCGATGGGCCGCTCGAGGAAGCGCGCGCCGACGCGGGCGAAGCGCTGCGGGGCGTCGGTTGCGAGCAGCCGCAGGCTCCCGCGCCCGCCGGCGGCGGCGAGAGCGGACTCCGTGAGCGTGCGGCGCACATGGCGGGCCGTGGTCTGCGCCGAATCAACGATGGTGACCTGCGTGCCCACGGCGGCACGGATCGCCCGCATGAGCATCGGGAAGTGCGTGCAGCCGAGCACCAGCGTGTCCGGGGGCCGGGGCACTGCGAACAGCGGATCGAGATAGTGATGCGCGACGGCTTCGGCAATCGGACCCTCGCACAGCCCCTCCTCGGCGAGCGCGACGAACAGCGGCGCGGCCACGGCGGTGACTTGCGCATCCGCGCGCCGCCGCCGGATGCCCTGCTGATACGCTGCGCCGCGCACGGTGCCTTCGGTGGCAATCACGGCGATCCGGCCGGTGCGTGAGGCCGCGCAGGCCGCCTCGGCACCGGGCTCGATCACACCGATCACCGGCACATTCACGATGCGCGCGCGGATCGCCGGCAGACTGACCGCCGAGGCGGTGTTGCAGGCGATCACCAGGCACTTGAGCCGGTACCGCATGAGCGCCTCGGTGGCCTGCAGCGCGTAGCGTACGACGGTCTCGGCGCTCTTGGTGCCATAGGGCAGCCGGGCGGTGTCGCCGAGGTAGACGAAGTGCTCCGCGGGCAGCTCGGCGGCGAGCGCCTCGAGGACGGTGAGGCCGCCCACGCCGGAGTCGAACACGCCGATCATGTCATGCGCCTCGTGCGCGCATCCGGATGGTCCGCACCCGCCTCAGATGCCTTCCGGCCTCAGGTGCGGAAAGAGGATGACGTCGCGGATCGACGGCGAGTCGGTAAAGAACATCACCAGGCGGTCGATGCCGACTCCCAGGCCGGCGGTCGGCGGCATGCCATACTCCAACGCGCGCACATAGTCCGCGTCGTAGAACATCGCCTCCTCGTCGCCCCGCTCCTTGCGCGCCGCCTGGGCGCGGAAGCGCGCCGCCTGATCCTCCGGATCGTTGAGCTCGGAGAAGCCGTTGGCGAGCTCGCGGCCCGCGATGAACAGCTCGAACCGGTCGGTGAGGAACGGATCCCGGTCGTTGGCGCGCGAGAGCGGGGAGACCTCCGCCGGATAGGCGCACACGAAGGTCGGATCAAACAGGGTGTGCTCGGCTGTCTTCTCGAAGATCTCGATCTGCAGCTTTCCGGGTCCGTCGTGCGCCTGCACGGCGATGCCGAGCTTCTCGCAGGCCTCGCGCAGGTACGCGACCTCGCGCAGCCGGTGCGGCTCGAGTCCGGGGTTGTGCTCGAGAATCGCCTGCTCCACCGTCACGCGGCGGAAGGGCCGCGCGAGGTCGTACTCCCGCCCCTGGTAGGTGAGCTTCTGACCGCCGTGCAGGGCTTGCGCCAGGCCCCGGATCGCCTTCTCGATCCAGTCCATCAGATCCCGATAATCCGCGTACGCGAGGTACAGCTCCAGCATGGTGAATTCCGGATTGTGCTGCGTCGAGAGCCCCTCGTTGCGGAAGTTGCGGTTGATCTCGTAGACCCGCTCGAATCCTCCGACCACCAGGCGCTTCAGATACAGCTCCGGCGCGATGCGCAGATACATGTCCAGGTCGAGCGCGTTGTGGTGCGTGACGAACGGCCGCGCGCTCGCCCCGCCCGGAATCGGCTGCATCATCGGCGTCTCGACCTCGATGAAATCCAAGGCGTCGAGAAAGTCGCGCAGATAGCGAACGATGCGCGCGCGTGTACGGAACACGTTGCGGCTGGTTTCGTTGACGATCAAATCGACGTAGCGCTGACGGTAGCGGGTTTCGACATCGGCAAGCCCATGCCACTTGTCCGGCAGCGGCCGCAACGACTTCACGAGCAGCCGCAGGCTCTCGACCCGCACCGACAGCTCGTCGGTCTTGGTGCGAAACAGCACGCCGGCGGCGCCGACGATGTCACCGACGTCCCAGCCCTTGAACTGCTCGTACGCCTGCGCACCGAGCGCGTCCTTCTGCAGAAACAGCTGGATCTCGCCGGTGCGGTCGGCGATGTTCGCAAAGCTCGCCTTGCCCATCACGCGCTTGAGCAGCATGCGGCCGCCGACGCGCACGCGCGTGGGGTTCGCCTCGAGCCACTGCCCGCCGCGCTCGCCGAAGGCCTGGTGCAGCTCGCCGGCGAGCGCATCGCGCCGGAAGTCGTTGGGGAAGGCCGCGCCGCGCGCGCGCAGCGCCGCGAGCTTGGTCCGCCGCTCCGCGATCAGCTTGTTTTCATCGCCGTGCTCGAGGCCGCGCCGCTCTTCGTGATTGTCTGCCATGGTCCGCCTGATCATCCGCCTGTCGTGCATTATTCACGAACTCCGACCCCCGTGCGGTGCCGCTCGATGAGCAGTGCCGTGCACGACTCTCCGGGCTACAGGCCCGCCTTGAGCGAGGCTTCCAGGAACGGGTCGAGATCCCCGTCGAGCACCGCCGTGGTATTGCCCACCTCCACCCCGGTGCGCAGGTCCTTGATACGCGACTGGTCGAGCACGTAGGAGCGGATCTGGTTGCCCCAGCTCACATCGGACTTGGAGTCCTCGAGCACCTGGGCGGCGGCGTTGCGCTTGTGCACCTCGAGCTCGTACAGCTTCGCCTTCAGCATCTTCATGGCCGTCGAGCGGTTCTTGTGCTGGCTGCGCTCGTTCTGGCAGGCGACCACGATGCCGGTCGGCAGATGGGTGATGCGCACGGCGGATTCGGTTTTGTTGACGTGCTGGCCGCCGGCCCCCGAGGAACGGTACACGTCGGTCTTCAGATCCGCCGGATTGATGTCGATCTCGATCTCATCGTCGATCTCCGGCGAGACGAACACCGAGGCGAAAGAGGTGTGCCGGCGGTTGCCCGAGTCGAACGGGGACTTGCGCACCAGGCGATGCACGCCGGTCTCGGTGCGCAGCCACCCGTAGGCGTATTCGCCCTTGACCTCGATGGTCGCGCTCTTTACCCCGGCGACCTCGCCCGGGCTGGAATCGACCACCTCGCAGGCGAAGCCGCGCGCCGCGCCCCAGCGCAGATACATGCGCAGCAGCATCTGCGCCCAGTCCTGTGCCTCGGTGCCGCCGGCGCCGGCCTGGATATCGAGAAAGGCGCTGTGCGAGTCCATCTCGCCCCGGAACATGCGCTTGAGCTCCAGGCGCCGCACCTGCGCCTCGAGCCGCCCGGCGTCCTTTTCGATGTCGTGCACCGCAGCCTGCTCGCCTTCGCTCTCAGCAAGCTCAAGCAGCTCCCCGGCATCGAGGATCGCCTTGGTGGTGCGATCGAGATCGGCGAGCTCGGCGCTCAGCCGGGCGCGCTCGCGCCCGAGCTCCTGGGCGCGCTCGGGCTTC
>JAJZVF010000172.1 GCA_021845825.1 Pseudomonadota bacterium
ATTGTGGTCCTGGACGTATGCGGGCGGACGCTACCACATCCGGCCGTTCGGCTCCGCGCGATCGGACGCCACCGAGGCGGATGCCGCGCAACTTTGGAGCACCGTATATCTGGCCATCAAGCCGCCCGTCGGGCTGCTGCATGCGCGGGGGATTGGGGCGCGGGCTCGGCCATGACGCGGCCTGCGCCGATCCTGTGCGCACTGCTGATCGGGGCGGCAGGCGCACCGGCGCGTGCCCACGACGGGTTCAAACTCAGCGCAGGGGCGAGCGGGCTGGCGAGCGATTTCCCCGGCGCGACTGCCGGGGTGGAATGCAGTCGAAGTCAGTCAGGCGCCCGGCGTCGACGCGCGGGTATGGCTCAACCGCGCGTCGCTCGGGTCGCGTCCAGGCGCCCGATGCGATGCGCTCGCTCGCCACCGGACTCCGCCTGAGGCGTGCGCCCGGCAGGCTCCGGCGTCTTGGCGACCGGGACGGTCGCCAAGACGCTGTCGTGAAACACTGGCCCGCGCGCCCGGACACGGATGCGGGGACCTCCCGGAGCGGCCTCAGAACAGATACTTCAATTGCGCCTGTATCTCACGACCAAAGATCGGTCGGGCCATCTCAAAGCCGTTGCTGATCCCCGAGGTCAGGATGCGCGCATTGCCTTCCGTGAGTCCGATGGTGTCAGTGAGATTCGTGCCCTGCACGCGAACCTCGAAATGCGCGCCTATGTCGCCAACGATACCGGCGTCCACGGTGTTATACGCGGGCAGGATCTGCTGATTGCCCGGGTTTGAGTAACGCTGGTCGATATGTGTGAACGTGGTGAAAAGAGTGACCGCGCCCCAGTTCATCGGCACCGTGTACTGCGGCGTAAAGCGGAACTGAAGCCGCGGCTGGCGCTGCAGGAAGCTCCCGTTATTGTCGAAGCCGGGTACGCAGGCGCCGCTGGCCGCAAACTTGGTGCAGAAGTGCGTGTATTTTGAGTCCTGCCAGTCGCCGGTCAGTTGCAGCTGCAGGTGGTCGATCGGGCTCCAGTCACCGGATAAGAGCACGCCGTTGGCGTTTGATCCATAGCTGTAGTTCACCTGCGTGCCGTTGAAGAGAAACGCCTGGAAGGGAACGCCGAAGAACTGACGGTGGAAGAACGTCAACGATGTGAAAAACGAGCTTCCGGCCGCTTTGAATCCAACCTCGTAGTTCTTGACCTGCTGGGAATCGGGGGTGCCGCTGCGCAGATCGTCGAAGCTCGGAAAGTGATAGCCGGAGTTGACGCGAACGTACGCGCTCATGTGGTCGTTGAAATCGTAATTCGCGCCCACGCTCCACGCGCCCAGCGTATGGTCGTAGTTGGAGGGAGTCCACTGCCCGGTTGCCACGCTTACATTGTTGTTGTAGAACGTGAGCGGATTGCCGTCGAGATCCTCGTTTTGGGTGTTCTCGACGATGCCGCTGATGGTGTCGTTCTCCACCCGGAACTCGGCATCGAGCAGCCAAGGGCCGGTGCGCCATTGATCCGAGAGGTACTCGGCGATGTTGCGGCCGCTGTAATGGTCCTGCAGGCTGTAGAACGAGCCGCCGAGGATGCCGTTCTGGGTGACGTAGCCGGTGCAGGAGCCGCCAGGAGTGGAGGCGGTCGGACAGCCCGGGGCGGTCGAGAGCGACACGTTCACGAGGGGTGCGTTCGGAACGGCGAGCATCAGCTCGTTATTGCCCAGATACCAGGTATCGTTCGCGGTGTAACTGGCGAAGTACGTTCCGAATGTGAACGTGTTGCCGGCGAACAGGCGGCGGCTCAAGCGGATTTCGTTGGTGAACGACTGAATCCTGTTGTCGACGATCCAGAAACCGAGCGAAGCCACCTGTGTGTTGGGACTGATCGCGCCGCCGCCGACGATGCTTGCCGTCCCGCTGACGAACGGACTGTTGCCGGTTGCGCCCATGATGTAAGGCGTGCTGTTGGCGGTGGAGATCTGGTTTGCGATGAAGCTCGAGATCGTCTCGGGCGATAAATTGTTGAACAAGGCGTTGGTCGGCATGTAGCCCGAGGTGTAGCCCATGTTGTCACTGAGCGCCCACTGGCCGACGTGAAGATTCAGGTCGGCGCCGAACATGTGGACATGGGAGCCGCGACCGTTGGCGAGGTCGGCGCTGATGGTGCCTGGGGTGCAGCCGTTTGCCGGCTGACCGGGCTGGACGCAGGGGAATTCTTGTACGGTGATCGCGCGGTTGGCGTTGCCCGCGAACGTACCGGTATTGGGATTGAAGCCCGGGAAGGCCGATACATGCTCGCCGTTCGAACTCACTGCGACCGGGATATCGGTGATGAACAGGTTCTTGTCATCGAGTTCTCGGCCCCAGAGCAGCAGATTGCCGTGGTGCCAAGTGTGATACAGGGTGGCGGTGATCTGACCGCCGTCGTTAGCGGGGAACTGGGAGTTGCGGACGCCGTTGGACTCGCGGTAGAAGCCGCCGACGCTGAAATACCAGTGGTGGCTCACCGGTCCGCCGTAGAAACCGTCCAAGCGGTAGAGGCCGTCGGTACCGAGCGTCAAGCCGAGCTCGCCATGCGGCGTGGGTGTGCCGTGACGCAGGATGTAGTTGACGGTTGCGCCAATCTGACCGCTGGAATACACGACCGAGGGACCGCCCTGCACGACCTGTACGCGTTGCACGGTGTCGTCGAGGCGGATAAGAGAAGAGTTATCCATGAACGAGATCGTCGGGGCCGGGTAGACCGGCGTGCCGTTGATCTGCATCGTGACGTAGGGCGCATCGCCGCCGCCGGGGAAACCGGCGATCTCGATGTTCGGGCCGGTATCACCGCCGCTCGCCTCCGGCCACAGGCCCGGCACGATCTTCAGCAAGTCTGCGGCGCTCGAGGCCATGGCATTGTGGATCTGGGTCAGGTTGGCCGTGGTCACCGAGAAGCTGGCGTTGAGCAGCTTCACGCCGCTTGCCATGGGCGTAGCGGTCACAATTACGGTTTGTAGCGAGGGTAAAACGGGCGCGCCCGCGGTCGATGTCCCCTGCGGGGCTGTGGCTGCCGGATCAGCCGTTTTCGCGTGGACGCTGCCGGCGGCGAGCGTCAGCAGACCGGCGACGTAGGCGGTCAACGGGTGACATTTCATGTTTGTTGCCTTTTCATGTGGGAGATGAACGGGAAATGCGGCAGGGAAATTTCTGCAGCCAGAGTGGAGTCGATGGCCGGGCGCTGCGTGCTATGGAGCGCGCTGTTGGTGGTGCACGGCGGTGGAATTGGTATTTCCGCCCCGTATGCCTCGCCGTGAAGCTGCAACCCGGCCTCGGCGAGGTAGGACTGTCCTCAGTTCGGGCTTGACGACCAAAAGCATGGCGGCTCCCCCCAAATACCGCAGATGAAACCGATGTACGTTTCCGCCAGGCGGATGACATCGATATCAAATGATATCGATGTCATCCGTGCAATGCAATACCACCTGGGATTTGTGCCACAGTGAATTCGGGGGTGGCAAATTGCTTTTATCGAAGATGTTGTTAAATAACAACATCAAGCACGATGAGGGTCCGCCTTGCCGGCCCATCATGGCCGGAGGGGAAGCGCTGCGAAGAGCAGTCTGCTTTTCGGCTTTAGGCCGTGAGGACCTGAGGGTCCTGGACCGTCTCGCGCTGCGCCCGCCGGCGCTCCTGGTCGGTGAGATGGCGTTTGCGGATGCGGATCGAGGCGGGCGTCACCTCGACGAGCTCGTCGTCGGCGATGAATTCCACGGCATACTCGAGCGTAAGGGCAATGGGTGGGGTGAGCAGGACAGCATCGTCCTTGCCGGCGGCGCGGATGTTGGTCAGCTTCTTGGTCTTGATGGGGTTGACCACGAGATCGTTGTCGCGGCTGTGGATTCCGATGATCATCCCTTCGTAGAGCTTCTCGCCCGGGCTTACGAACAGCCGGCCGCGCTCCTGCAGGTTGAACAGCGCATAGGCGACGGCCTCGCCCTGCTCGTTGCTCACCAGCACGCCGTTGCGCCGTTCGGGTATCTCGCCCTTGACGGCAGCGAAGCCGTCGAAGATATGGCTCATCAGGCCGGTGCCGCGGGTGAGCGTCAGGAACTCTCCCTGAAAGCCGATCAGGCCGCGGGCGGGAACCCGATAATCCAGTCGAGCCCGGCCGTTGCCGTCCATGACCATGTCCGTGATTTCGGCGCGGCGGCGGCCCAATGCCTCCATCACCGCGCCCTGGTGTGACTCTTCGACGTCGACGGTGAGGGCCTCGTAAGGCTCCTGAACCTCGCCGTTCACCACCCGGGTGAGCACCTGCGGGCGGGAGACGGCCAGCTCGTAGCCCTCGCGGCGCATGTTCTCGATGAGGATGGTGAGGTGCAGCTCGCCGCGCCCACAGACTCGGAACACGTCCGGGGATTCGGTGTCCTCGACCCGCAGCGCCACGTTGCTCTGCAGCTCCCGCTGCAACCGCTCGCGCAGCTGGCGGCTGGTGACGAACTTGCCCTCCCGGCCGGCGAACGGCGAGGTGTTGACCTGGAATTGCATGGCGAGGGTCGGCTCGTCGATCCGGATGGGCGGCAGGCCGTCGGCGGCTTCGACGTCGCAAACGGTCAGACCGATGTTTGCGGCCTCTACGCCGGTGACGGCGACGATGTCGCCGGCGCCGGCCTCTTCCACCGGATGGCGTTGCAAGCCGGTGAAGGTGAGCACCTGCGCGATCCTGGCGAGCCCGCGGTCTTCCTCGCCGTAGCGCAGCGCCACCGCCTGGCCCGGACGGACCGAGCCGCGGCGGATGCGCCCGATGCCGATGCGGCCCACGTAGCTGTTATAGTCGAGCGTAGAGATCTGCAGCTGCAGCGGGCGGTCGCCTTCAGCGGCCGGGGGCGGCACGTGGGCGAGGATGGCCTCGAACAGTGCCGTCATGTCGGTCCCGCGCATGTCCTGATCCTTGCTTGCCCAGCCCTGCAGCGCCGAGGCGTAGACCACCGGGAAGTCGAGCTGCGCGTCGCTGGCGCCGAGCTTGTCGAACAGCTCGAAAGTCTGGTCGATGACCCAGCCGGGGCGGGCGCCCGGACGGTCGACTTTGTTGACGACCACGATGGCCTTGAGACCGAGCGAGAGCGCCTTGCGTGTGACGAAGCGGGTCTGTGGCATGGGGCCCTCGACCGCGTCAACCACCAGCAGCACTCCGTCGACCATCGACAGCACGCGCTCGACCTCGCCGCCGAAGTCCGCGTGTCCGGGGGTATCGACGACGTTGATACGGGTGCCGCGGTACTCGATGGCGCAGTTCTTGGCGAGGATCGTGATGCCGCGTTCGCGCTCCAACTCGTTCGAGTCCATGATGCGCTCGGCGAGCTTCTCATGGGCGGCGAAGGTGCCGGACTGCTTGAGCAGGCAGTCGACCAGGGTGGTCTTGCCGTGATCGACGTGCGCAATGATGGCGATGTTGCGAATGGGCTTCATGAGAGGCCGCTGAGGCTGACGTACTGCCAGGTGACAAAGACTTTGAAGCATAGCAGGTTTTACTCCCGCCCGCTGCAGGCATTGCCCAGGCACGTTTGCGCGTCCCGCGATCCGACCACCGGTGGCGCCGACACCCGGCCTGGGCGGCGCCGTAGCCGGCGCGTGTTGCCGCAGCGCCGCGCGGCAGGCCGTCGAGGACGCAGCGCGAGGGTGGTTGACCCGCTCACGTGTCGAAAGCTCGACCTGGGCCTTGGAATCGCCGGCCGCCGCCCCCA
>JAJZVF010000173.1 GCA_021845825.1 Pseudomonadota bacterium
CGCTTGCACCCGGCCCTGCGCCCACCGGTTCGGCCTCACTCGGCGCCGCCGCTGCGCCGCGCGTCACCGAGACCGGGACGGAGCGGGACTTGCCCGCCTCACCCGCCTCATCACCGGGTGAGTCCCTGCAGGCGCCTGCGCCGCCTGTCCTTTCGGCCCCGGCGCCGAGCCGCACCGCGGTGCTGTCGGCGAGCGATTCGCTGAGTGCGAGGACCGAGACCCTTACTCCCCTCGGTCCGATGCACCCGGACCCGCGGCAGCCGCGGGCCGCGGCCGGCCGCAGGCGAAACAAGCCGCCTCGTCTGCGCTACCTGCTGTTCGGGTTGGTCTGGGGTGTGGTGATCGCCGCCGGGACGCTGCGTTGGATTTCCCGCGAGCACGTGCGTCACGACCTCGATCGGCTCTCGGCCCTGGTGTCCCGTGCCGGCGCGCAAGATTTTTCGAGGCCGGCATCCCCGGCCGCTTCAGCGGCCGCGCAGGCCCTGCCCCTGGCGGCCGAGGGCGCGCAAGTGAGCCGGCGTCTGAGCGCGCTCGCGGCGCGCGGTGCCTCCACGTGGGACGCGGCGGATTTCGCCGCTGCGCGGATTCAGGCCGCCGAGGCAAGCGGGGCCGAAGAGGCCGGCGGCGGTGCGGTCGCGCGCCGGCACTGGCGGCAGGCCGCCCGGCTCCTCTCGGCCATGGAGCGCAAGGCCCCACAGGTGCTCGCGGCCGCGCTTGCCTCCGGAGGAGCCGCGCTCGCGGCAGGCCGGCGGCGCCCGGCCGAGCGCGCGTTTGCGCTGGCTCTGCGCATCGATCCGGGCAACCGGCAGGCGATCGACGGGCAGCGGCAGGCGCGGCTGCTCGCAGCGGTACTGCCTCTGCTTGCCGATGCTCGGCTCGCCGAGCGTGCGCGCAACTATCCGCGCGCGGCGCATTTTTTTAATCTGGCGCTCGCGCGCGATCCGCGCTACGCGCCGGCGAGGCTCGGGCTGGCGCGCCTCGAGGCGGCAGTCAGGCACGCCGCGAACGAGAGCGGCTACAGGCGGGCGGTGGCCGCCGGCATGATGGCGTTCGGTAACGGACGACTGTTTCAGGCACAGGCCGACTTCCAGCAGGCGCTCGTCTATCGGCCGCGGGGGCTCGAGGCCGCCCGGGGGCTCAGGGAGATCAATTTGGCGCTGCGCGAGCGGTACCGACAGCCGTAGCTACTCGGCGCGCAACAATTCGTTGATCGAGGTCTTGGCGCGCGTCTTGGCATCCACCCGCTTGACGATCACCGCGCAGGCGAGGCCGTAGCGGCCGTCGGGCGAGGGCAGCGTCCCCGGCACGACCACCGAGCCGGCCGGCACCCGGCCCATCAGGATCTGCCCGCTCGTGCGGTCGTAGATCCGTGTGCTCTGCCCGATGAACACGCCCATCGAGATCACCGCGCCGGCCTCGACCACCACTCCCTCGACGATCTCCGAGCGCGCGCCGATGAAACAGTCGTCCTCGATGATGGTGGGACCCGCCTGCAGCGGCTCGAGCACCCCGCCGATGCCGACGCCGCCCGAGAGGTGCACATTGCGGCCGATCTGCGCGCAGGAGCCGACCGTCGCCCAGGTGTCCACCATGGTGCCCGAGTCGACGTAGGCGCCGATGTTGACGTAGCTCGGCATCAACACAACATTGCCGGCGATGTAGGCGCCCTTGCGCACCAGGGCATGCGGCACGACACGGGTGCCCGAAGCGCGCAGCTGCGCCTCGCTCGCCTCGGCGTACTTCAACGGCACCTTGTCGTAAAAGCGCGTGAAGCCTGCATCCGTCACGACATTGTCGTGCGTGCGGAAGTAGAGCAACACGGCCTTCTTCAGCCACTGGTTGACGACCCAGCTGCCTGCCTTCGGCTCGGCGACCCGCGCGCGGCCGCAGTCGAGCAGGCCGAGACACTCCTCGAGGGTTGCCGCGAGGCCGGCTGGCACGTTGCGCGGGTCGAGCTCGGCGCGGCGCTCGTAGGCGGCCTCGACGGTCGATGCGAGGGTCTCGAGATTGCTCATGCGGTGCGTTCCTCGACGAAACGGCGGATGCGCTGCGCCGCCTGCACACACTCCTCCACGGCGGGCACCAGGGAGATGCGCACGCGGCCGGCGCCCGGGTTGCCGGCGGCGCCGGCGCGTGCGAGATAGCTGCCCGGCAGCACGCTCACCGCCTGGCTCGCGTACAGGTCCCGCGTGAATCGCTCATCGTCTTCGCGCACATCCGTCCACAGATAGAACGCCCCGTCGGGCTTCTCGACCGGCAGCACGGGCGAGAGAATCGGCAGCACGCGCGCGAATTTCTCCTGGTAGAGGCGGCGGTTGTGCGCGGCGTGCGCATCGTCCCGCCACGCGGCGAGGCTCGCGAGCTGGGTCGGCACCGGCATGGCGCTGCCGTGATAGGTGCGATAGAGCAGGAAGCGCGCGATGAGCTGCGCATCGCCGCACACGAACCCGGCGCGCAGGCCGGGCACGCTCGAGCGCTTCGAGAGGCTGTGAAAGACGATGCAGCGCTCGAAGCGCTCGCGGCCGCTCGAGCGGCACACCTCGAGCAGTCCCGGCGGGGGCGAGCGCTCATCGAGGTAGATCTCCGTGTAGCACTCGTCGGCGGCGATGATGAAGTCGTGCCGCTCGGCGAGCTCGAGCGCGCGCAGCAGGAGCTGCCGCGGCAGCACCTTGCCGGTGGGGTTGCCCGGGCTGCACAGAAACAGCACCTGACAGTGCCGCCAGAGCTGCTCCGGCACGGCATCGAGGTCAGGCAGGTACTGCCCGGCGGCGCTCGTGTCAAGGAGCAAGGGCCGCGCCCCGGCGAGCAACGCCGCTCCCTCGTAGATCTGATAGAACGGATTGGGCATCGCCACCACGGGCTCGTGCCGGCCGTCGACCGCCGCCTGCACGAAGGCGAACAGCGCCTCCCTCGTGCCGTTCACCGGCAGCACCTGGGTGGCCGGATCGACGCTGCCGGCCGGCAGGCGGTAGCGTCTGTGCAGCCACTCGGCGCAGGCCTCCCGCAGCTGCGGCAGTCCGATCGTGCTCGGATAGGTGTCGAGGCGATGCAGGTTCTCGCGCAACGCCCGCAGGACCACCTCCGGGGGCGCGTGGCGCGGCTCCCCGATCGACATGGCGATGGGGGCGAGGTCCGCCGGGGGAGTGACGCCGGCCGTCAGGCGCGCCAGGCGCTCGAAGGGATACCGGTGCAACCGCTCGAGACGCGGATTCATGGAGAAGGCTCCGATGCTCTGCCCTGGGCCATCAAGCGGCGGCGCGCTGCTCGAGCGCCTTGCCCAGATGCTCGCGCAGCCGCTCGGCGGCCGCCTCGGTAAGCGGCCGGCCCTCGAAGTCGGTGATATAGAACACATCCTCCGCCCGCTCGCCGACGGTCATGATCCGGGCCGCCTGCAGCGCAATGCGCTCGGCGGTGAGCACCTTGCCCACGTCGCACAGCAGGCCCGGACGGTCGCCCGCGGTGAGCTCGAGCACCGATCGGCCATTGCGCTCATCGACGCTCAGCACGATCTGGGTCGGCGTGCGGAACATGCGCACCTGCCGGGGCGCTCGCCGGTGCACGGCCACGGTGGCCTCGGGCCGGCCCATCGAGCGCCACAGGGCCTGTTCGATTTCCGACAGCCGGTCGCTGTCGGAGATGGGGGCGCCGTCGTCTTCCAGCACGTGATACAGGTCCAGGCTGAACCCGTCGCCAGTGGGGGTGATGCGTGCATCGACCACGTCAAGGCCGAGCTGATCGAGCACCGCCGTGGTGCGCGCGAAGCCATGATGGCGTGTGCGCGTGTAAATGAGCACAGCCGTGGTGCCGCGTACGCTGCGCGAATCGAGCGCCACCAGCGGCTCCTGGCTCGCGGGATCGCGCTCGGCGAGCAGCCGCGAGTGCCAGGCGAGCTCCTCCGGGGAGTGCTGCAGGAAGTAGGCCGCCGAGAAGCGCGCCCAGTGCCGCTCGATATCGGCCGTGGGAATGCCGCGCTCGGCGATCAGCTTCCTCGCCGCCGTCTGTGTCTCCTGCACCAGCTGGTCCTGGTCGATGGGCGTCTCGAGCCCGCGGCGCAGCGCCCGGCGAACGCGCTGGTAGAAATCCTGAAACAGCGAGGCCTTCCACGAGTTCCACAGCTTGGGATTGGTCGCGCGCACGTCGGCGCAGGTGAGCACGTAAAGATAGTCGAGGTGCGCCTCATCGCTTACCGCGCGGGCAAAGGCATTGATGACCTGCGGATCGCTGATGTCCTGCTTCTGCGCCGTGAGCGAGAAGGTGAGGTGATTGCGCACGAGCCAGGCGACCAGGCGCGCGTCATACGGGGAGAGGCCCTGCTCGAGGCAGAACGCCTCGGCGTCCACCGCGCCGAGCTCGGAGTGATCGCCGCCGCGGCCCTTGGCGATGTCGTGGAAGAGCGCGGCGAGATAGGCGACCTCGGGCCGCGGGAGCTGTTGCATGATGCGCGAGGCCTGGGGCAGCTCGCTGTCGTAGCGCGGGATGGCGAAGCGGCGCAAGTTGCTCACCACGAACAGGGTGTGCGCGTCCACCGTGTAGGCATGGAACAGGTCGTACTGCATGCGCCCGACGATGCGGCCGAAGGCCGGAATGTAGCGCCCGAGCACCCCGTAGGTGTTCATCCTGCGCAGCTCGTGGGTCACCCCCACGGGCGAGCGCACGATCTCGAGGAAGAGCCGGTGGTGGCGCGGGTTCTGGCGGAACTCCTCATCGATCAGCCACAGGCTCCGGGCCACCGAGCGCATGCTCGAGGCGCGCACGCCCTTGATCTGCGGGTTCTGCTGCAGCAGCACGAACAGCTCGAGCAGCGCCGAGGGGCTGCGTGCGAACACGTCCTCGCTCACGGTCTCGAGCGATCCGCAGCGCACCTGGAAGCGCGCGTTGAGCGGGCGCGGCGGCTCGTTCTCGGTGAGGATGGCCTCGCGAAACAGCTGCAGCAGCAGCTCGTTGAGCAGGCTCACGTCCTTGACGGTGCGGTAATAGCGCTGCATGAACTGCTCGACGGCGAGGGTGTAGGAGGCGTCCTCGTAGCCGAAGGTCTGCGCGAGGCGGATCTGATGATCGAACAGCAGCCGGTCCTCGCGCCGGCCCGTGAGCACGTGCAGCCCGAAGCGCACCTTCCACAGGAAGGCGCGCGCCTGCTTCAGGCGCCTGAGCTCGGCCGCGGAGAGAAAGCCGAGGCGGCTGAGCTCATCGAAGCTCTCGCAGCCGAAGTGGCGCTTGGCGACCCAGGCGATGGTCTGGATGTCCCGCAGCCCCCCGGGCCCGGTCTTGACGTTGGGCTCGAGGTTGTAGGCGGTATCGTTCGCCTTCAGGTGCCGCTCGGCCTGCTCGCGCACCTTGGCGTCGAAGAACTCACGCACGGGCCAGATGCGCTCGCTCGAGAGCGCCGTGCGCATCTCGGCGAGGAGCGAGGCGTTGCCGGCGAGCAGGCGCGCCTCGATCAGGGTCGTCATGACGCTGACATCGGCGGCGCTTTGCTCGGCACATTCCTCCACGGTGCGCACGCTGTGCCCGACCTCCAGGCCGATGTCCCAGAGGAAGGCGAGCAGGCGCTCCGCGGCACCGCGCTCGGCGCCCTCCGGGCAGCGCGGCGCGAGCAGCAGAATGTCGATGTCCGAGCACAGATGCAGCTCACCGCGCCCGTAGCCGCCCACCGCGATCAGCGCCCAGGCGCTCATCGAGGCGAGAGTGTGGGTGTGCCAGGCG
>JAJZVF010000174.1 GCA_021845825.1 Pseudomonadota bacterium
CCCGCAGGACGCTCCGCGCCGGGGCTCGCCGCACAGCGCCGCGCCGGCTCTGCAGGATCGTTATGCCGTGTCAGCGGCCGGGGCCGACCACGAGCCGCACTCCCAGCGCGCGCAGGTACTGCACCTCCTGCTGCAAGTCCGCGAGCGTCAACGGATGATCCCGCAGCCACCGCGCCGGGAACGCCAGCCGCAACGACTTGCCGCGCGCCGACAGCCTGATTCGCGGCAGCTCGTCCCGGCCCCGTCCGCGGTGCAGCAGCACCGCCAAGCGCAGCAGCACGATCAAATAGAGCGCCTCCCGGTCCCACGGCGGCGCGAGCTCCAGCAGGAGCTCGCGCGCGAGCTTGCGACGCTGGCCGCCGACCAGGCGGGCAAGCAGCCGTTGCTCGTCGCGCGAGAACCCCGGCATGTCGGCGTTCTCGAGGAGGTAGGCGCCGTGGCGGTGGTAACCGCTGTGGGCGACGTCCAGACCCACCTCGTGCAGCCGTGCCGCCCACTTCAACATCAGGCCGGCTGCCGGCTCGTCGCGCAGTTTCCAGGCCTGCCGCGTGTCTTTCAGGAGCCTGAGCGCAATCGCTTCCACGCGGGCTGCCTGCTCCGCATCCACGTGATAGCGCAGCTGCATGCTGCGCACGGTGCGCTCGCGCGCATCCTCGTCGGTGAACCGCCCGACCATGTCATAGAGCAGCCCCTCGCGCAGGGCGCCCTCTGCGATACGCATCTCCTTCAAACGCAGCACCGCGAAAATCTCGGCGAGGATGGCAAGCCCGCCGGGAAACACCGGCAGGCGGTCGTCCGTGACGGCCTGGAAACTCAGGTTCCGGATGTGCCCGGCCGCCACCACAGCGTCCAGGACGCGCCGCAGTCCCGCAGGCGTGATGACGGCGGTGTGGGGATCGAGTTCGCGGATGGCCTCACCGATCGCGCGCACCGTTCCGGAGCTGCCCGCGCAGCGCTCCCAGCCGCGCCTGCGAAACGCGGCCTGCACGGGGGCGAGCTGCAAACGGGCGGCCACCCGCGCCGCCTGCATGCGCTTGGCCGAGATCTTGCCGTCGCCGAAGAACCGCTCGCTCATGATCACGCAGCCGAGGCGCAGGCTTTCCAGCTCGAGCGGTGCGAATCCCTCACCGATGATGAGCTCAGTGCTGCCGCCGCCAATGTCGACGACCAGGCGCCGGCCGGGCTCGCGCGGCAAGTGGTGCGCCACCCCGGAGTAAATCAGCCGCGCCTCCTCCCTGCCGGAGATGATCTCGATGGGCTGTCCCAGGGCGGCGTGCGCACGTGCAAGGAACGAGCGCTTGCCGTGGGCGACTCGCAGAGCGCTCGTGCCTACGGCACGGACGCTCCCGGCGCGCACCGTGCGCAGACGCTGCCCGAACCGCTGCAAGCAAGCGATCGCACGCGCTGCGACCACCTCGTTGATGCGACCATTTTCCTCGACGCCTTCGGCCAGGCGGACCATCTCGCGCAGGCGATCGATGATGACCAGCTGGCCGTGCGAGTACCTCGCGACGACCATGTGAAAGCTGTTGGACCCGAGATCGACGGCCGCCAGGACGTCGGGAAGGGCGGTGGTGCGGCGGCGTGGGCGGGTATTGCGGGAGCCGACCGGGCGCGAACGCACGCTGTATCGTGAACTCAGGCGGAGAACGAAGAGCCGCAGCCGCAGGTGGTGGTGGCGTTGGGGTTGCGGATGACGAACTGCGCCCCCTCCAGCCCCTCACGGTAGTCGATTTCCGCCCCCGTGAGGTATTGCACGCTCATGGGATCGACCAGAAGCTTGACGCCCTGATTCTCGATACAGGTGTCGCCGTCCTGGATCTGCTCGTCGAACTCGAAGCCGTACTGCAGCCCCGAGCAGCCGCCGCCCTGCACGAACACGCGCAGCATGAGATTGGGATTGCCCTCGGCGCGGATGAGGTCGCCGACCTTGCGGGCGGCGGCGTCGGTGAACAGAAGGGCGGGGATATCTTCGATGACGTCGGTGGCACTCATAGGGCCAGTCTAGGAGCTACGGCCGCATAGGTCAAAGCCCAGGAGACTCAAGGCGTCGAGATGGCGCTCCAGGGATAGGTCTGGGTGAGCGGCGCGATGTCCTTGCGGCTCGAGCGCACCGTGACCGTCAGTTGAGCAGGCCTGAAGCCCGGCGGCAGCACCAGGCCATCCTGCAGCTGCTGGTAGTAGCGGAAATGATAGGCCAGGTCGGCACGCCGCCCGGTGAGCGATTGATTGCTCAGCGCAGCCCCATTCGGGTCCTCACCAGCCACGGAGAAGTCAACGGTCCCGCTTACGGTGCCGTCGGGCCGGTCGGCGCGCAGCAAAGAGAGATGCACGACGAAATGCAGCGGCATCTTGCCCGAGGACAGACGCACTTCTCCGATCCTCAAGCCGATCGGCGGCGTGCCCTTGGCGAGAATGTTGCGATAGAAGGCGAGCTTGACCGATTGGCGGGCAATCCTTGCCTGCAGATCACTGATGGTCTGTGTGACGACCTGGACCTCGTGTCGGTGACCCGCGTCGAGGGTTTCGAGCCGGACGACTTGGGCTTGCAACGTCCGATTGGATGCATTGAGCTTCGCGATGCGGGCTTGCAGGGCCGCACGCTGGTGCATCGCCGAGAGGATGCTGTAACCGGCGTCATAGCGGCCCGTCTCGAAGGCAAGGTACAGGACCAGAAGCGCCCCGAGCGCCAGCGCGGTCCTGATCGCCCGCGGGCGCGCCCACTGCATGCCGGGGCCGTGGCCTGGTGGATGGGATTCGGCTGTGCGCAAAGACATTCAATCCGCCTGCGGCTGCGACCGCTCGCGCAACACCTCGTCCCACCAGTGCGGCAGGGCGGGCTGCCCGGTCGGGAAGGCGAGCGGTGCCAGCTCGGTGAGCGCCCGCTGATAGACCTTGCGCTTGAAGTAGATCACCTCGCGCACCGGTTCCCAGAACTGCGCCCAGCGCCACTCGTCGAATTCGGGCTCCTCTGTGCCGGTAAAGTCGAACGTCGCCGGCTCCCGCCTGAGACGCAGCAGGAACCAGCGCTGCTTCTGTCCGATGCACAGCGGCTGGCTGTTACGGCGGACAAAGCGCGATGGCAAGCGGTAGCGCAGCCATCGGGCCGTGCGGCCGATGAGCTCGACATCGCCGGCGGCCAGACCGACCTCCTCGTGCAACTCGCGGAAGACAGCTTCCTCCGGGTCCTCACCCTCGCGAATGCCCCCCTGGGGAAACTGCCAGCCTCGCCCGCCCGCGCGCGCGCGGCGGCCGAGGAACACGTCGCCGCACTGGCGCATCAACACGATGCCGACGTTGGCGCGGAAGCCATTCGAGTCGATGATGTCTCTGTCCATGTTCAAGGTATCTCAGGCGCGGCGCTCCGCGACGGAGCGCCGATCTTCCAGATACTCGCGCCCTTGGCGCATCAGTGCAACGAATACCTCACGATCCCGTGAGAGCACCGCGGTACGGATGCGCTCCACGGCCTTCGAGAGCGCCTCCAGCGACTCAGCGCCGTAGTCGTTGAGACTCTGAATTTCGAAATAAAGCTCGGGACTCTCCTGCGCGACACGGCTCGCCACGTCAAGCTGCGCATCGAACGTGGTGCTTGACATCCTTGCGAGCTTCGGTGCGGCCTCGCCGCTTTCCGCGAGCGCCGTGAAGAACGCGATGTTGAGCGCGTGCGAGAGACCCAGCACATAGGCGATCAGCCGGTCGTGATCCTCCAGACTCATGACCACCTGCTCGGCCATCGTGGGAGCAAACAACTCTCGCGCCGCACCGAGCGCCTCGGCGCTGCCGAGATCGACGAAGATGACGTGCCGGCCGGAAAGCAATTCGGTGTCGGGCCCGAACATCGGATGGATCGAGGTTACCCGGCAGCCGTGCGACTTCAGAGCCAGGAGACCGGCACGGAGCGGGGATTTCAACGAGCCGACATCGAAGATCACACCTGCCGGCCGGCGCAGCGCCAGATCGCGCAGAATCGCATCGGTCACCCCCAATGCTGTGGCGATGACGATGTAGTCGTGCCTGAGATCCGTGGCATGCCAGTCCGCCACGCATGGTACCCCATCGGGGCCGCCGTTCGGGTCTGCCACCTCGACATCGAAGCCCTGCGAGGCGAGGAATTGCACGAACCAGCGGCCCATCTTGCCGCCACCGCCGATAACCAGCGCGCGGCGGCCCGAGCCGGCCCCGCGCGCCGCGACGCTCGCCTGCTCCTGCGTGGCCAACGAGGAGCGGATGAGCAGGCGCAGCAGTTCCTCCGCCAGCGCCGGCGACACCCCCGCCTCGAGCGCCGTGTTCCGGGCGCCCATGATCACGTCGCGCTCGCGCGCGTAGTCGCGAGTCGGATGTCCGGTGACGCGTTTGACACGTGCGACCTCTGTGCTGAGCGCGGTGCGCTCGGCCACCAGACGGATGAGCTGGCGATCGAGATCGCTCAGCCGTCGCCGTAGATCTTCGAGCGTCACATCGCGGGTCATGAGGCCGTTTCCAGGTGCACTTCCGGGTTGGACTGCGTCCTTGTATCGGGATGGCGCGAGCCTCGCAAGCCCGGCGAGTCGCAGTTTTGCGGCCCAAGGGGTTATGGAGGCGGACCTGGGACTCCTCGCGACAGTCCTGCCAGCCGCGGGCGGATTTCCCGTACTATCAAGGCATGATGCCTTCCCTCGAAACCCTCTCGGACCCCCTGCCGGCAGAGCCCCTGGCTATTCTCGAGCATTGGCTCGCCGAAGCCTGGCGCCACCGCTTCCAGCCCAACCCCAATTCGATGGTTCTTGCCACCAGCGATGCGCGCGGCCGGCCTTCAGCTCGCGTGGTGCTGTGCAAGGAGGTCGTCTCGCGGCCCGGCTACCTGGTGTTCTTCACCAATTACCTGTCGCACAAGGGTCGGGAACTTGCGGAGAACCCGCGCGCGGCGGCGGTGCTGCACTGGGATCAACTGCATCGCCAGGTGCGTATCGAGGGGCCGGTGCTGAAGGCCCCGGCAGCAGACAGCGACGCATATTTCGCTTCCCGGCCCTGGCAGAGCCGCCTCGGGGCCTGGGCAAGTGCACAAAGCGAGCCCACCCCTTCGCGCGAGGCGCTGCGCCGATCGCTCGCGGCGGCGGCCCGCCGCTTCGAGGCACCACTGCCCGGCCACTCTACCGCCCAGGAACTCGATGTGGTGATCCCACGCCCACCACACTGGGGTGGCTATCATTTATGGGCCGAATCGGTCGAGCTCTGGGTGGAGGGAGAAGCCCGGATCCACGATCGTGGCCGGTGGACACGGACGCTGGCACCCCACCCGGACGGGTTCGAGCCGGGACCCTGGCGGGCTACGAGGCTGCAGCCGTAGCCTGCCCAGGGGGCATTCAGGAGCAGCGCCACAGCCCGGCCATCCTGCCCGGCCGAGCGCGGCGGCGCTCCAAAGGGAAGGGGGTTCCGCGCCGCTCGCCGCCGGCGCCCGCGGGCGATAGGCGGCTACAAATCGCCGAACCGATGCTGCAGCAATGCCAGGACCGCCACGGCAGCGGTCTCGGTCCGCAGTACCCTGGGACCGAGGCGTAGCGCCGTAAAGCCCTGCCGGCGTGCGGCGCGCTGCTCCTCCTCGGTCAAGCCGCCCTCGGGACCGATCAGCACAATGAGGTCCCCGGCCGGAGGCGACAGATTTTCGAGCGCGGCGGACCCTTCCGGGGACAGCAGCAGCCGGGTCCCTC
>JAJZVF010000175.1 GCA_021845825.1 Pseudomonadota bacterium
TCGCGCCGTTCCTGCACCGGCTGTGCGTCGCGCCGATCCTCGAGAACGGTCTGATCCGCGGGGTCATCACCGAGAGCAAATCGGGGCGCGAGGCGCTGCTCGCCGAGCGGGTGATCGACGCCACGGGAGACGCCGACGTCGCGGCGCGCGCCGGAGCGCCGACGCACAAGGCGCCGCGCGAGCAGCTCATGGCCGCTTCGGTCATGTTTTCCATGGCGGGTGTCAACAAGAGACGCTTCCTCGAGCAGGTCAAGGCCGATCCGCAAACCTACCGCGACTGGTCCGGGAGCGGCGAGTGGCACATCGAGACCGGCGGCAAGGAGGACGACCTGTTCTCGCCGTTCCTGCGCAAGCCGTTCAAGCGCGCAGCCGAGACCGGCGTGATCCCGGCCAACCTCAGCACCATCGCCGGCACCTGGGGCAGCGTCACCGACCAGGGCGATCTCACCTACCTCAACCTGATCCAGCTGCCGAACGTCGACGGCACCGATGCCAATGATCTCACGCGTGCGGAGATCGAGGGGCGGCGCCAGGCGATCCACGCCATCGAGGCGCTCAAGCGCTTCATGCCCGGGTGCGAGCAGGCGAAGCTGCGCAACTTCGGCATGACCCTCGGCGTGCGCGATACGCGCAAGATCGATGCCCTCTACAACCTGACGGGCGAGGACGTGCGCGGCGAGGCGCGCTTCGACGATGCCATCGGCATCTTTCCGGAGTTCATCGACGGTTACGGCCTGCTGATCCTGCCGACCACGGGCCGCTACTTTCACGTGCCGTACCGCTCGCTCGTGCCGCGGGGCGTCGGTCATCTGCTGGTCGCCGGACGCGCCATAGGCGGTGATCGGATCTCGCACGCCGCGGTGCGCAACATGATGTGCTGCGCCGTGAGCGGTCAGGGTGCGGGCGTGGCGGCGGCGATCTCGGTGCGCACCGGCGAGCCGTTCGACCGGCTCGATGTCGGCTCCGTACGCCGGGAGCTCGAGCGGCAGGGGGCGCGCATCCGTTGAGCGTCGCTCTCGAGACGGCGGGCGCGCGGCTCGAGCGGCTCGGTGCGGGGCGGTGGTGGGTGCTCGTGCTGCTCAGTCTGGCCATCGCCGGCAGCTACTACGAGTATGACGCGATCGCTCCGGTCGCCGATTTCCTGCGACTCGAGCGCGGGTTCTCCCAGGAGCAGATCGGCCTGCTCAACGCCGTGTTCAGTCTGCCGAACATCTTCCTCGCACTGCTCGGCGGGGTGCTCGTCGACCGGCTCGGGCCGGCGCGGGTTGCGGTGTGGACGGCGGGGCTTTCCCTGGTGGGTGCGCTGCTCACGGCGTTCGGCATCCCTTACGGGGTGATGGTGCTCGGCCGGCTGCTCTTCGGCGTAGCTGAGGAGACGTTGTTCATCGCGTTGCTCGCCGGCTTGGCGCAGTGGTTCGCCAGCGGCGGAATTGCGCTCGCCATGGCCCTGTTCTTCAGCGTCGCGCGGATCGGCTCGTATGCCGCCGACACCTCGCCCGACTGGGGCCGGCTCATCTACCGGCACGGCTGGCAGCTGCCGCTGTGGCTCGCGGCGGCCTTCACGGGCGCGAGCTTCCTCGCCGCGCTCATCTACGGGCTCGTCGACCGGCGGGCGAGGGCGGGCGGGCGGCTCGCGCCGGTGCGCGTGGCCGAGCGCTTTCACGCCGCCGACCTGCTCGGCTTCGACCTGTCCTACTGGTATATCCTTGCGCTCAATGTGCTGTTCGCCGCCGTGTTTTTTCCCTTCCGCAGCACCTTTGCGATCGAGTATTTCCAGAACGCCAAGGGACTGACGCTGCAGCAGGCCGGGCTCGCCAACAGCTGGGTGTTCTTCGCGGCCATCTTCGCCACGCCCCTGTTCGGGTACCTGGCCGACCACTTCGGGCGGCGCTCGCTGATGATGATGATCGCGACGCTGACCATGCCGCTCGTGTTTCTGATCCTCGGCACGACCGACTGGAGCCTGTGGATCTCGACCGCGCTGATGGGCGTGAGCTTCTCGGTCGTGCCGGCGGTGATCTGGCCCTCGACGGCAATGCTGGTCGAGCCGAAACGGCTCGGCACCGCTCTCGGGCTGATCAACGTGCTGCAGAATCTGCTGCTCGCGCTGAGCAATCTCGCCGCCGGCTGGCTCGCGGACTGGGGCCACGCCGGGGCGGCCCACCCGCAAGGCTACGACCCGATGCTGTGGTATTTCGGACTGCTCAGCTTCGTGGCCTTCGTCTCGGTGGCGCTGCTGTGGCGGCGCGAGAGCGGTCCCGAGGGGCACGGTCTGGAAACCCTGCGCACCCCCTCCCGGGGGCAGGCGGCCGCCGGCAGCTGACTGCCCTCACTCGCGCGCGTGCGGCACAGCCCATGCGCCCCAGCCGCCATTGCCGGCGTCCGATCGCACGCTCGCCTGCGCGAGGTTCCCTGAGCCTCCCGGACCGGCCGGCGCGGGCGCGCGCCCTGCGCAGGGAGTCGCGCGGCGCCGGCGCCGTCCCGGCAGAGCCTCACTCGTGGCGCGAGAACTCGTAGTGGAAGTCGAGCTCGATGACCCGCGGGCGGATCGGGGTCTCGGTCTCGATGAACTGCGCCGCGTTGGTGAACAGGCTCTTGTCCACATTGGTGAGGTTCGTGCCGTTGAGGGAGACCGTCCAGTCGCCCTTGGACACCCCGACCGAGGCGTCATAGGTGGTCCATCCGGGCTGGTTGTAGATCGTCAGATACCCCGTGGCCGAGTGCGTGTGCGCCTGGTGCTGGAAGCCGACCTGCACGAAGGGGAAGTACGAGCCGAGCACCCAGTCGTAGCGCACGCGCAGATTGGCCTCGAACGGCGGGGAGAACGCGAGCGAGCTGCCCTGCGCGCCGTAGACGTTGGGGACCGCCTCGGCGACGCCTTGCACGTACCGGGTGGTGATCGGCTTGCCGTAGTTGACGCTCGCCGGGTTGTTGTCGATGAGCGCCGGAGAATTGGTGAGCTCGCTGCTGTTCCAGGCGGCCGAGCCGTTCAGCGACAGGCCCCGGTACAGATGGGCGGCGAGCTGCAGCTCCGCGCCCCGCACCTGGTAGAACGGGCCGTTGGTCTGGAAGCCGACGTTGCCGAAGCCGCAGGAGGGACAGAAGAGGCCGGTCTGCACGTTGTCCCAGTGCTCCTGGTA
The DNA here is from genome assembly GCA_021845825.1 of Pseudomonadota bacterium. Classification (GTDB taxonomy): domain Bacteria; phylum Pseudomonadota; class Gammaproteobacteria; order Steroidobacterales; family Steroidobacteraceae; genus 13-2-20CM-66-19. Next base: position 3,141 of record JAJZVF010000175.1, read on the forward strand.
CAGCGCGCCGTTGAGCAGCACGTGGTGATCGAACCACTCGCTCTTCCAGCCCACCTCGTTGTTGGTCAGCAGATCCGTGGTATAGGCCTTGGGCGTGATGTACTGGGCCAGGCCGTCGGGACCCGGCAGAAGCTCCTTCGCGCCGCGGTTGAACCCGCCCGGGCGGTAGCCCTGCGAATAGGTGTAATACACCATGACGTTGGGGGTGATGTGCCAGCTCAGGTTGGCGCGACCCAGGTGTCCGGTGAGCACCTGGTTGTTCGGCACCTGCGCGTTGAGGTTCACGCCGTTGGAGTCCAGGCAGCGCCCGAAATAGGTGGTCGGGCTGAACTGCTTGCAGCCGAAGCTGCCGAAGTCCCCGCCGGCCACCGCATCGTACATGTCGTAGTAGCGCATCCCGCCGGTGATCGTCAGCACTTTCGGGATGATGTCGTAGCTCACCGATATGTATGCAGCTTTCTGGATGAGCGTGCGGATGTAATCGTCGGAGAAGGCCGTCAGGGAATTACGCAGCCCCGGCTGGTTGGCGCTCTCCCCCGGCGGCGGGCCGACCGGCAGGAAGCAATTGGACGTCGGGCCGCTCGGCGAGCACTGGGGCACCGTGCGGTAATCCCAGTTGGTGACGCTGTAGACCTTCTCGTCCTCGTAGTAGAGGCCGGCGATGCCGCGCAGCCGCCAGTCGCTCGGCGTGCTCACGCGCAGCTCCTGGCTGAGATTGGTGTTCCTGACCGATTCCTGCCAGAACATCCCGGGCGAGTAGCAGCTGGCGCCGGTGCCGCTCTTGCTCCCGGAGTAGCTCACGCCAGTGCACTGGTAATAGTACCCGTAGCGCCCGCGGGCGTAGTTGGTGTAATCGCCCTGCGACTGCATGTTGCTGTCGAGGTAGGAGCCGGCATAGACCACGCGCAGCGGTCCGGCCTTGCCATGCACCGTGAGGGCGGTGTTCTCGAACCGGTCCTTGGTGTAGGAGGGCTCGAACAGGTTGACCGAGTACGGCGGCAGGGGCTGGCCGCCGCTCGGTACGCCCGCGGCGCTGAGCACCGTGCCTTCCACCCCGTAGGGCATGTCGTAGAACACGCCCTGCGCATTCATGTTCTGATACATCTGGGAGAGCAGCACGTTCCAGTCGTGGTTGACCTTCCAGAGCACCTCGGCCCGCCCGCCCTGGTAGGTCACCGGGTTGATGGCGTTGCCGACCAGCGCATAGTTGTTGAGCGTCGGGCTGTTCGCCGGCACGACGCCGCCGTTCTCATCGGCCAGGCCCAGGTCCGTGCCGCTGCGGGCGAACGTCGCCGGCAGGTTGTTGATGTAGCCGCCGCGATGGTCGGTGAACACCACCAGGCGCGCGGCCAGCTTGTTGTCGATCAGCGGCAGGTTGAGCACGGCATTGACGTTGCTGTTCGGGTTGCCGTGCGCCGTGACCCCATAGCCGGCGTTGGTGATCACCTGGAAGGTATTCAACTTCGGCTTGTTGGTGATGTAGCGCACGACGCCGGCCTCGGCGCCCGCGCCGAACAGCGTCCCCTGCGGACCTTCCAGCACTTCGATGCGCTGCAGATCGACGGCGTAGATATCGAGCTGACCGCCCGGCATGTCCGTCGGCTCGTTGTCGAGGTACAGCGCGACGTTGGGGAACTGGCCGACGGCGGCCGAGGCCTGGGTTCCGCCCGCGCCGAGGCTCAGACCGCGGATGTACAGGGTTTCCTGGCCGGGGGCGTATTCGGCCATGGTCACGTTGGGCACGTACTTGAGGTATTCGCCCAGGGTCGCGACATGCAATTGCTGCAGCGTGTGCCCGGTGAGCGCCTGCATCGTGATGGGCACGTCCTGCATGTTCTGCACGCGCCGATTGGCGGTGACGATGATCTCGTGCAGCTGCGAGGCCCCGGTGATCGTGCCGGTCGCGGGACTCGCGGCCAATGCCGCATGAATGGCAGAAGCGCCGAGAATTCCCGCTACGGTGCGCGAAAGCCTGCTATGACGTCTCATGGTGTGCTCCACAAAAATTTCCGTGAGGTCGAGGCTCGCGACCCGGGCGCGAGCTGTGCCGTGCATGCGTTTTGAATGTTTGTAACGCCCACAGTCGGCAGCGGTGGCGGGCGGCCCGGCCCGCCGCTGCCGATGGGCAACGTAGCCAAAGGACGGGTGATTTGCTTGAATGACGCCGACGCGGCATTGTCGAATCGCGGCGATCGCGCGCGCTCAGCGCGCACGTGTTGCCGGAGCCGCCGGCGCGGAATCGGCAGGGGAAGTGCCGGGCATGTGAGCGGGATCGGTATGAGAGTTCGGCTGTACGGTTCAAGTTCATGTCATGGGGTTGTCAGGGAAGTAGGCGCGCTGTTGCATCGGCGGCAGCGTCCGGGAGGCACTCTACCGACCTGACAGTGCATTGCGGCGAGGTGGCCGCTTCAGGGGGCGGCGGGTGCGCGCTGCAGGGTGAGGCCGACGGCGAAGGCGCGCTGGAAGCCCTTCCAGACGGTTATGTTGCCGGTTTGCGGACTGTACGCGGAGAAGGGAGCGGTATCATGCGG
>JAJZVF010000176.1 GCA_021845825.1 Pseudomonadota bacterium
GGTCGACCACCCGCCAGTGCGCGCCGTCGATCTTGATCTTCGTAAGCTGCGTGTAGGCACCGTACGCCCACTTCCGGTGGGGGCCGATGACGGTCGAGAAGATCAACGCATTCGTCCTGCCGATGTCGTGATAGGCCAAGTGGCCGTTCTGCAGGTTAAGAGTCAACAAGGATGTTTCCGGCACCCCTCCCGGAGGCGTTCCCGGACCGACCAGGGTCGAGTAGACAGGGCTGGAGAAGATGCCCGTCGGCTCGGTGACCGGCCAGAACGCGAGCATATCCGCATGCAAGTGGTGCGGGCGGTCCCAATTCAAGATGCCGCGCCGCTCGATGAGCCGGCCGGTCTTCAGGTCGTATTCGTACAGATTGAATCCGATCGCAAAGAAGCTGCGGCCGTTTTTCTTCGCGAGGATCATCTGGACCCTGCGCGGCGCCGGAAACTCCCGCAGCGGTTTGGCATGCAGACCGGCGGCGGTGCTGAATATGAGGAACCGTGGCGCCTGAACCTTGTACTGGTCGATCTCGAGGCGCGTGCGATACACGTAGACGATCAGCTCCTTGCCGTTCGGCGTGACATCGAACGCATACATGCACGTCACGCGCTCGCCGGGAGACTCGAGGTTCGCGCGAAATACCTCCTTTCCCGTCCGCAGGTTGATCCCCGCGATGCTGCGGGTCCTGTTGACAAGTACGTAGGCCACCTTCCCGTTCGGAGAGGGGACTATGACACTCACATAATCATGGGCGTCGGGTATCGTGAAATCCGACACCACTTTCTGCTTGCGCGGATCGATGACAAAGAGATGATCGGGCTTCGCGCCCGTAACGATGAAAGCGTGCCGCGCGTGTCCTGAGGAAAGCATGGACCCGCATCCCGCCAAAAGGCCGGCGAGCACCGCCGGCAATAAGATTTTTGCGTTCATTTCTTGGGAAACACAGCATCGGTATTGGGATACACGGGGTCGAGTTCGCGCCAGTCGTGCTGGGCCGAGGGCTTGCCCTCCTGCCACGAAGGGTAAGTGTTCAGCGTGTCCGGCACCTGCGCCGGCCACCAACAGGGGTCGGAACATCCGTACAGGTCGGCTTCCATGGGCTGGCACAGCGAGGCCACCCCGCCGAACGGATCCACCTCCCAGCCCGGATCGAACGTGGTGACGCATCCGGCCACGGTCTCCATCGCGGCAACCTCCTCCACGTGCCCCGATTCGGCTGCCTCAAGCAGCAGCTCGGCCTTGTGGTTGACGGATTTCAGTCCACTCATGCGGCTCTCCTCGGTTCGATGTGAGCGCTGAAGAAATCGGGATTGCGGGCGCTGATCTCGGCGTACACTCGGATGCCGAAATCGACCCAGCGTCTGAGCAGGTTGCAATAGTGATACGTGCGATGATGCGGATCGCCGTAGCGCACCCAGGACTCGTGATAGCAGCCGCCGGCGCACAAATTGCGAATGCGGCAGGTCGCGCAATGCGTGCCGCTGCGATCGGCGGCGCGCTCGAGGAATGCCCCGAGCCTCTCCGCCGCGATGCCTTGCTCGACGCTGCCGAAGGTCGGTAATTCCGAGCCGGTGAACCGGTGGCACAGGTTGAGGCCCCCCTGGTGATCGACAGCGAGCAGTCCCACCCCGGCCCCGCACGGCAGCGTCTTACGTCGTCCCTCGTGCAGGTCCGTCATCAGCTGGTGCAGATTGGAAAATCCGCTGTTTCCTCCCGCCAGTGCCGCGGTCAGATATTGGCGGCCGAGGCGCTCGAACCCGGCATGCACCTCAACCAGCTCGGCTTCCGAGAGCGCATGGCCGGCTTTGTCAGATGCGGTCACAGGCGCGTACCCAACCTCATGGAAGCCGAGTCGCTCGCGCAGGTGCTCGTGGATTGCCTCTACCTCGGTTGTGCCGGCGGTCAGCGTCACTCTTGCGCCCACCGGCTTGGATCGGTACCGCCCCAGCAACATTCGCGCTTTGCGAGCCACCACCTCATAGGTGCCGTGCCCGCCCACCGTGCGGCGGTTCCGGTCGTGCACGACGCGGGGTCCGTCGATGCTGACCGAAAGTCCGAATCGGTGCGCATCGAAGTACCCGACGAGTTCCTCGGTGAGCAGCGTGGCGTTGGTGGTGAGGGAAAAATCCACCGTCTTGCCGAGCACCTGGGCCCGCGCCTCGGCGTAGTCCACCACCTGGCGGATCAGCGGCATGTTGGTGAGCGGCTCGCCGCCGAAGAACACTATCCCCACCCGCTGTCGCTCCTGGCCCTGCGAGAAGAGCAGCTCCACGCTGCGCGCGGCCACATCGAACTCCATGCGCCGCCCTGCGGCCGGTATGTCCAGGTCTTCCTTGTAGCAGTAGCGGCAGGCGAGATTGCAGCCGGTGTTTACGTTGAGAACGAGAGTGCTCAGCGGATAGGTATCGACATGGACGCCGGCGGGATTGATCGGCTGGATTGGTCCCTCGGGCCGCAGAATCTGCAGCCGCATCAGCTGCTCGATGAGCTCGCCGACCGCCTCGCCGGTGAAACGGCTCGAGAGCCTCGCCCGGATTCGCTCGACATCGAGGCTCCGATCCGCCTGCACGAGCCTCAACACCTCCATGCCGAGCTCATCCAGTTCGAACAGCGCCGTCGTCGGAACGTGCAGCAGCATCGCGCGGCCGGCAAGCGGAACGAGATGTGCATTGGCGGAATCGAAGATCATGGGACGCGCTCCGTCAATAGATTGGCGGATTGATCCAACGCTGCACGGTCACGATCAGGTGCGCTTTGCCCACGACGGCGGCATTGCCCGTCCGGCGGGTCGCCACGACGTAAAGATCGCCGGTGTTGTCGGCGGAAAACTGCCGCTTCGGGTCCGGTCCGCCTTCGGCCGGCAGGAATAGCCCATCCTGATTCAGGGTGCCTGCGAAGCGCACGTCCTCGCGCTTTGCAGCCTCGGCGTTGAACGGCTCCACGCTCCAGGTCACCGGCATTGCACCGAGCCGCACAGCAATGACCTTATCGTGGGCGCCGTGCACATTCGTGTAGCCGATGGCCTGGAATTGCGCGTCCACTGGGGCGAGCGTTCCGCCGCCCAGGCGTGCGATCGCAAATGCGGGCTCGACCTGCAAGCGATCCACGTGCCGGTAAACGGCCAGCAGATCGCTTCCTTGCACGTCGCCTACCCGTACCGTGCGGTACCCGGGCGCGGCATCGGCATTCACGTGCACACTGAGGATCAGTCCATAGGGTCGGCGCGCCAGGATTCTGGAATGGATCCCAGGCCCGAGATCGACGCTGCCGCCCAGCCCTCTGCCGATGACGATCACCCGCCGGATCGTCCCCACCTTCAGCGCCCTTGGCATCACTGCCATGACCTTCGGCGCTCCCGTGGTACGCACGGCGTCCCAGTCGCCGCCCAGTTCCGAATGACCGGACAGGAACCACCGACCGCGGATCCGTGCGCCGTTGGTGGAGGCAAAGTACACCTCATGCACGGAGTTGCCGCCGAGCGTCCCCGTCCCGCGCCACTCGAACCCCGTATACACGATCGCGGCCGAAGAGCCGTTGAACGCAGCGCCGTTCGCGTAGTGCAACACGTAGCGCGCCCGGTACCTGTCCCAACTCGTGCGGGTGATGAACGCGGTGCCGTAGTAGTCTCCCCGACCTGGCGCGTGACCGTGCACGACCCACTCGCCGGCCAGATCGGCGGGCGGGCGATTGCGCCACCGCCGCCATGCCACGCTATGCAGCGGAAAGAGCTTGGCAAGCTCGACCGGTAGCTGGGTGCTGGCTATCTTCCACCAGTGGATATCCCGGCTCCCGTCCTGGTATTCGAGAAACGGGAATTGGCCGACGTGGAAATTGATGAGCTTCAGCCATTCGGACGCCGGCTGGCGCGTCAGCGCCACGCGCGCCAGGCTGTGGCATCGTCCGCACATGACCGGCAGGTTATAAGGCAATTTGAGGATGGCATGATTGGGACGACGCTCCAAAGCGAAGCGGCCGGCGCGTATTTCCGACGGCGCCAGGCCCTGGACGTCACTCAGGTACCGGATGATGATGCGCAGCTGCTTGGCGGTCAGCGTCACGCCATGCACGTGCTCCATCCGGAAAATCGTCATCGCCCAGCCTTCCGGGGTCTTGCGCTCCTCGCTGATGCGAGCGAAATGCCCCGGCGCCGTCTCTTGGTGGCATGCGGAACAATGCGCCTGCACAGCGGCCAGTCCCGCTCGCGCCACCGCCGGGGGCATCATCGCCGCGGGCGCCGCATTCGCCGTGCCGAGCAGCACGGCCGCCGCGGCCACCCCGCATGAAATGAGCGACGAGACTCTCCAGTGCATGAGCATTACCCCCGTGACTTCATCATTCGCGACTCGACCCGTTGACTTTACACCACCGTCGTCTCAGGCGCCGTGCTTCCGGTCGACCCCAACAGTCCGTGTACCCTCAGCCACTGCACCGCATGTGCAGCTGCCGCGGGCGAGGAGGAAAATCGCTGCGCGATACGCTTGACGTCAGTGGTGTGCGCCGCGCGCAGGAAATCGACCAGCTCGGCCAGATCGACCCCATCGACCCGCCACAGGCCGCGTGGGGATTGCGCAGTGACCACCACCCGCCGCAGCGCGATCAGCGGGCCATCGAGAACGGGCCGCCGCTCGATTCGAGCCTCGCCCGTGACCGCGGGCTCGCCGGCGAGCTCGCACGCCGCATAGGCCCCGACCGAGCGGAGCCAAAAGTCCGAGGGCGTCTGCCTGGCTTGCTGCTCATAAAAGAGAGCGGCTGACTGTGTCCTTCTGCGCCACAACTCGCATGTCCGCTCGCGCATGAACCGGGCCGGCGGGTCCCATTCGCCTGCCGAGCAGTAGCTGTGCGCCGCGGCCACCGCCACCGCCGCCGATCGCAAAGCTTCATATATTCCCTGACCAGAGAGCGGATCGAGCGCAACCGACGCATCGCCGGCGCAAAGCACCCCCGGCTCGTCCTGCTGCACGGCAAGGGAGGCTGTTGCGGCCCGTGCCAGCGGGGCTCCCGCCGGCGTCGCCCCGGCCAATGCCGCAGCGGTTTGCGGCGCTGCCGCGAGCATACTGCTCAAATGCCGTTCCAGCCCAAGACGCAGCGAGCGCTCGCTACGCGAGCACACTGCCTGCAGCCAGCTCACGCCTTGACCGTTCGTCGCGAGCCAGCACCACCCTTGAGGAAGGGGCTCGATTCGGGTGAGCACTTTCCCGGTAGGTCGCGTACGAAATCGCCGGCATACCGCAACCAGGTCGGGTCCCTTGCGTAACGCCCGACGCGCACGTCGTCCCCGTGCATCGATCACGACACGCGCATCAATGTCTGCATGCCGGGTTCGTACCCGCCACCGACTCCCATCGTATCCGTAGCTGCTCACTCGATCGTTGATAATTGTCAACGCATGGGATGCGGCGTCCGTGACCAACGCGGCATCGAATTGCGCGCGATCGACCACATAATCCCCGTTGCCGGCCAGATCGCGACCGGCCCAAGTTCCCAACCGTTCACCGCGGGCGCCAACGCCGTCCGCCGCAGCGGCAAGACCCCATTGGCGCAAAAGAGCCAGAGTGCGCTCCGATACCCCCTCGAAGGCCGTATTGCCGGGCATTCCGATCAACGATACCTCGTGTCCGAGACGGCGCAAACCACAGCCGGCCGCCACGGCCGCCGGTCC
>JAJZVF010000016.1:0-19373 GCA_021845825.1 Pseudomonadota bacterium
TCGTCACCGAGCTGCCGCCCGAGCAGGGTCCGTGCCAGTGGCGAATCCATGCTGATATAGCCGGACTCACGGTCGATCTCGTCGGGTCCCACGATGCGGTAGCGTGCCTCCCTCCCGTCCTGCGCCTCCACGGTCACCCAAGCGCCGAAATACACCCGATGCGGATCGGCTGGTGCCTGATCGACCACGGTCATCCCCTCGAGCCGCTTACGCAGATGACGCACTCGCCGGTCGATTTCACGCAAGCGCCGCTTGCCGTAGGTGTATTCAGCGTTCTCCGACCGGTCGCCTTGGGCTGCAGCCTCCGCCACGGCTTGAGTGACCTGCGGCCTCTCGATGCGCCAGAGCCGGTCGAGCTCTTCGCGGAGCCGTTTTGCGCCTTCCGGCGTGATGTACTTGGAAGAGGAAGGGAGAGGTGGTCGATAGCGGGTCACGGGCGGGATTCCAGTAGGTGCCTGATGACGCGAGATTGCGACTGTTCTGAGCACGGCTTCACGGAAGGTTCATCTTAGCGGTCCTACGCTTGAAACGTGGCTACGAAGTACTACGCCCACTTTCTTACCGGCAGCGCAAAAACGCCGCCCGCAGGGGTAGCTCGCGAGTGGAGCGGGGTGGTGGAGCTGCACCGGCCGCTCGAGAGTGCCCGGGAGATACGCCAGTTGCGCTCGTTGCTCGCGCTGAACTTCAATATGGACTTCGAAGACATACTCATCCTCCACTGGGCGCGCGTCCATTAAGCAGGTACAGGAAGCCCATGACTGATCCGCGCGGGGATCAATCGTGGCCTCCCGTGTCCCCTCGGCGGACTGCGTACCCCGCGTAGAGGTCCGCCTTCGCCCCGATCCCCCGGATCGGGGTTTTTCTTGTGCAACTGCGTCGGACCTTCCCCACGGTAGTCGCGGGCGGCGATGGTGGTCACGCTCTCTAGGGAAATTAAGTGCACTGCTGCAGCATAAGCTTCACCACATTCACAGGCAGGGCGGCACGCCCGGTGGTAGAGTTTTAGGGTAGCCAAGAAAAAAGCGCCGGGATGCATCGAGGGTGGAGATCTCATCGGGCGAGTGGCGCACCACCACGGTCTCACGGGGACGGGTCGCCTAGTGGTCGAGATCTCATCGGGCGAGTGGCGCACCACCACGGTCTCACGGGGACGGGTCGCCTAGTGGTCGAGATCTCATCGGGCGAGTGGCGCACCACCACGGTCTCACGGGGACGGGTCGCCTAGTGGTGGAGATCTCATCGGGCGAGTGGCGCACCACCACGGTCTCACGGGGACGGGTCGCCTAGTGGTCGAGATCTCATCGGGCGAGTGGCGCACCACCACGGTCTCACGGGGACGGGTCGCCTAGTGGTCGAGATCTCATCGGGCGAGTGGCGCACCACCACGGTCTCGCGGGGACGGGTCGCCTAGTGGTGGAGATCTCATCGGGCGAGTGGCGCACCACCACGGTCTCGCGGGGACGGGTCGCCTAGTGGTCGAAGGTTGCACTCCGGGTCTCGAGCCGGCCGGCGACTGCGCCGGACCACTGCTGGCGCATCGGCCGCCGGTGACGGCTTTCGTGGGTCGCGCGCTCAAGGGGCCCGTGCATCGGCCCGTACCAGTGGCGGGCTTTGCGGAATTCGAGCGTGTTTTCGGAGGGCTGTGGCAACCGTCGACACTGTCTTACGCGCTGGAGCAGTTCTTCGCAAGCGGTGGTCGCAGGGCGCTCATCGTCCGTGTCGCCAACGGTGCCCGCGCCCCGACCCTGGCGTTGCCCGCCGGCGAGGGGGTGCTACGCCTCGCAGGAGTCCATCCCGGATCGAGGGAGTATCTGCGCGCTTCTGTGGATTACGACGGGATTGCCGGCGCAGATCTCTTCAACCTGGTGATCCAGCGGGTTCGCTCAGCGGGCTCCGAGCGGATCGAGGACCAGGAGATCTTCCGCCGTGTCTCGATGCTGCCTGATTCGGGACGCTTCATCGGCGATCTGCTGCTGCGCTCTCAGCTCGCGAGAGTCGTCGATCCCTTGCCTGCGCAGCGCCCGGATCGCTCGAGCCTGGCCGGACGCGCAATCGGCTATACCTGCTGCAATTCCGACGGCGATGACGGCGATCCGCTCACGGACTATGACCTCATCGGCTCGGCGGGCGAGCGCACCGGCCTGTTTGCGTTGGGCGCGGAGGACTTCGACTTCCTATGCATACCGCCGCTGACACGCGCGCAGGACCTTGGGCTGGGGACGCTCCTGGTCGCGGCACGGCTGTGCCGCGAGAGACACGCGCTGTTGATCGTCGATCCTCCCTCAGGCTGGACGAGTGCGCAGGAAGTGATAGAGGGGATTCGCAGGTGGCCATTCCGCAGTGCCAACGCCGTGATGTTCTACCCGAGGGTGCGCAGCCTTGACCTGTTGCGAGGCCGGGAGGAAACCTTCGCATCCTGCGGCGCGGCCGCCGGGCTGCTCTCGCGCGCCGAGGAACTCCATCCGTTCGGCGCCGCCGAGGCACAATGGCTGTTGCGCCCGGGATTGCATCCGGCCGTCGATGTCTCGGATGCGCAGCGCCTGCGTCTTGCTCAGGCGGGAGTCAATGCGCTGGTCGCGGCCAGAGAATCCGGGCGCCCGGCCTTCAGCGCCCGCACGCTGGCTGCAGGGGGCGGCTCGCCCGATTGGGCGTATTTGTCGGCGAGACGCCTCGGATTGCGGATTGCCGCCAGCATCGAGCGCGGCACACGCTGGGTGCTGCTCGAGCAGAACAGTCCGGCCACCTGGGCGAAAGCCGGCGCACTGGTCAGCTCGTTTCTCGAGAGACTGGCCGGCGAGGGCGCCTTCGCAGGCGCCACGAGCCGGGACAGCTACTTCGTCGTGTGCGACGAGCGCATCAACCACGCTCAATCCGTCGGCGCCGGTCGGGTCAATCTGCTCTTTGGCATAGCGGCCCGCAGAGCCGGCGAGTTTGACACCTGGCTGGTGAGCCACCATCCGGCATCGAGCCGGACCCGTCCGGTATCGGTCAACCGGCTGGCGACCGCCGACGGAGCGCCCGAGGCGATCAGGCTATAGCGCGGGCCCCGGTTTGCCGGCATCATCGGCGCGCAATGAATCAGACGACTCCGCCTGCCCAGCAGCCTTGCAGCGCGACCGATCCCGTCGCCACCCAGCGGCACGTAGTGTTTTCGCACGGCCAGGCGAGCGGGCCGTGGGGAAGCAAGATATCGGCGCTCGCCGAGATTGCGCGCAGCGAAGGATACGAGGCCCATTCGGTCGATTACCGCGGCATCGATGATCCGCGTGTCCGAATCGCCAGGCTTGCCGAGTTCTGCAAGGAGCTGGCCGGCGACCTCGTGCTCGTCGGTTCGAGCCTCGGGGGCTACGTGGCGGCGGCGTCCGCCTCCATGCTGCACGCACGCGGCATCTTTTTGATGGCCCCTGCCCTGTATTTTCCCGAGCTGCCGCCGCTGCGCGCGGGCATCATCGATTGTGCCGCCGCCGTGGTGCATGGGTGGCGGGATGAAGTGGTGCCTTTCGAGCAGAGCGTGCGTTTCGCACAGGGCTGCCGAGCTGCGCTGCACATTCTGGACAGCGACCACAATCTGCACGATCAGATCCGCGTCATCCAGCACCTGTTCGAGTATTTTCTGATTGCACTCGATCTGCCTGTGCTGGCGCGCGAATAACCCCGCCGTTTCCCGAGAACGATGAACTGGCCGCTGCATCGACTGCTTGCGCTGTGGGTGCATTTCAAAGTCCTGCCCGAGGACTTCCCCGCGCGGCTGCGCGGCCGGCGCCATCCGTTGTGCTACGTCCTCGAGCTGCGCAGCGCCACCGATCTGGCGGTGTTGCAGAACGTCTGCAGGCGCCTGAGCCTGCCGCTTCCGCGCAAGCGCCTCCTGAGGCACGGCGGCATTCTGTATTCGTATTTCTACCTCGGCCGCCTGCGCGGCTTCTGGAACGAGCGCCTGGACCGGCGACCGCCGCCGCAGATCGCACAGATGCTGCGCAGACTCGACGCCGATCCGAAATTCGACATCGACCTCGTGCCGGTCACCGTTTACTGGGGCAGGGCCCCGCAGCGCGAGAAATCCTGGTTCCGCCTGCTGTTGGGGGAGAACTGGGCGCTTACGACACGGGTACGCAAATTCCTGCAGGTGCTGTTCAACGGCCGCGACATACTGGTGGAGTTCGAGGACCCGATCTCGCTGCGCAGTCTCCTCGGGGAGGAAGCCGGCACCGCGGTCCGGGGGCGCCGTGTGACGCGCTCGCTGCGGGCGCTGTACGTCCAGCGGCGCACGGCTCGCATCGGACCGGATCTGTCTCATCGGCGTACCGTCGTGACGCGCATCCTGCGCACGCGCGCCGTACGCGCCGCCGTTGCTCAGCAAATGAGGGAGAAGAAGATCTCACGCCGCGCGGCGATGCGCGAAGCGGTTGGCTACGCCGAGGAAATCGCCGCCAACTATTCGCACGTCTTCGTCCGTTTCTTCGAGCCGGTTCTGACGTGGCTGTGGAGCCGCCTGTACGACGGTGTGGATGTCGGGCACTTGGAGACGCTGGAGCGGGTGGCGCAGGGGAACGAGATCGTCTACGTCCCCTGTCATCGCAGCCACATGGACTACCTGCTGCTCTCGTACGTGATCTACACCAATGGCTACGCGGTGCCGCACATCGCTGCCGGCATCAATCTCAACCTGCCCGTCGTCGGCAGGTTTCTGCGCATGGGCGGTGCCTTCTTCCTCCGCCGCAACTTCCGGGGCAACGCGCTGTATACCGTCGTGTTCATGAAGTACCTGGCGGCCATCATGGCCCGGGGACATTCCATCGAGTACTTCATCGAAGGCGGTCGCAGCCGCACCGGCCGACTGCTGAAACCCAAGACCGGCATGCTGTCGATGACCGTGCGCAGCTTCCTGCGCGAGCCGCTGCGGCCGGTGGTGTTCGTGCCGGTGTATTTCGGCTACGAGCGCATCGTGGAAGGGGCGACCTATGTCGGGGAACTCTCCGGCAAGCCGAAGGAAAAGGAGAGCGTGCTCGGTTTGCTCGGCTCGCTCGGCAGGCTGCGGGAGAAATTCGGCCGGGTGCGGGTCAATCTCGGCGAGCCGATCGCGCTCGATGAGATCCTCGACAGGCAGGGCCCGTGGCGCGAGCGCCGATTCGATGACGATACGCGCGTGCCCTGGGTTGCCGCGGCCGTCGAGGAGCTCGCCGGGCGCATCATGCGCAACGTCAACGCCGCGGCGGCGGTGATGCCGGTGAATCTGCTGGCAGTGGTCCTGCTGGCGATGCCCCGTCAGGCGCTGCCCGAGCCCGATCTGGAGCGCCAGATCGACCTGTATCGCGCGGTGCTCGGCGGCTTTCCATACAGTGACCGGGTGACGATCACCGAGCTGACCGGCCGCGAAGTGATCGCCTACGGCGAGGCGATGAAGGTGCTGCAGCGGCAGAGCCATCCCTTGGGCGACATCCTGCGCATGAGCGACGAAAGCGCCGTGCTTGCCGCGTATTTCCGCAACAACGTGCTGCATCTGTTCGCCATGCCGTCGCTCCTCGCCTGCGCATTCATCAGCAACGCCGCGGTGCGCCACGAGGATATCCTGCGCCTCGTCCGACGGATCTATCCCTATGTCGCCGCGGAGCTGTGCCTGCGCTGGAGCGAGCCGGAAGTCCCGGCGGTGATCGACAGCATCCTCGCGGAACTCGCGCGCCACGGTCTGCTCGAGTCGGATCCTGAGCGGGCGGTGTGGCGGCGTCCGCCGCCTTCGACGCTGCAGGCGATGCAGCTTTCCATCCTGGCGCAACCGACGATTCAGACGGTCGAGCGATACTATCTGGCGATCGCGCTGCTGATCGAGGCGGGCTCCGGCGCAATCACCCAGAGTGTGCTCGTGGAGCACTGCCAGCTCGCCGCGCAGCGTATCGCCATGATCTATGGCCTCAACTCGCCGGAGTTCTTCGACCGCTCCATGTTCGAGAATTTCGTCGACCTGTTGCGCCGCCGCGGCGTCGTGCGCAGCAACGGCGGCGGGACGCTGGAGTACGACGAGGTGCTGATGCAGGTGGCGGCGGATGCTCAGTTCGTTCTGAGCGAGCAGATCCGCCACAGCATTCTGCAGGTGACCCATTAGACTGCCCGATCCACCAACGCTCACTCCGTGCGGGAGCGAGGCTTCGCCGAATGATTGTGCCGTTCGTGATTGATCCGGGCATCCAGTCCGCCTGACGGGTCGCTCGGGCCGGAGGCGGCTCAGGAGGCGTTGGAGGACGGCCCGAATGGCAGGTCGACCGACAGCTCATCGCCCGCCAGGGTGTCGTCTTCGTGTCCCAGCGCGGGGATCGCCGGCAGGGTGTCGCTCGGATTGTGGGAGCGGTTCAGTCGCTCATCGACGTACACGAGCTCGTGCTTGCCGATCAATACCACGTCGCCATCGCGCAGGTAGTGGCGATGCACCCGCGCCGCCCCGACATACAGTCCATTGGTGCTGTTGAGGTCTTCGATGACGGTCGATTGGCCTGTCGTGGTGATCTGGCAGTGGTGACGGCTGATGAAGCGGCTGTCGATCTGGATCTCGTTATCCGGCGTGCGGCCGAGGATGAGCCGGCCCGGTATGAGCGGGATCTCCTGCACCGTGCGGCCGGCCTCGATGATGCGCAGCCGTGCAAGCGTCGTCGGCGGCGTATCGGCGTGCGATGTGCGCGGCGCGTGGCCGGAAGCGCTCTGCCGCCGGGCCCGGGCGGAGAACTCCACCCACTGCAGCTCGCTTACGGCACTGGCCACGTCCACTGCAGTGACACGGCCGCGATCGGCCGTATAGGCGGCGATCATTGCCGTGTCGCACAGGGTGTTGATCAGACGGGGTACCCCGCCGGTGTAGCGGAAGATCTCGTCGAAGGTGTCATCGTCGAAGATCTGCCGCTCGCCGGCGCCCGCCACCTCCAGCCGATGGCGGATGTAATCGGCGGTCTCCGCGCGCGACAGCGCCGAGAGATGGAAGCGCAGGCGCACCCGCTGGTTGAGCTGCACCAGCTCCGGCGCGTCGAGCTTGGCGTTGAGCTCGGGCTGGCCGGCCAGGATGATCCGCAGCACTTTTTCCTTGGTGGTCTCGACCCCCGAGAGCAGGCGGATTTCCTCCAGCACCCGCTGCGAGAGGTTTTGCGCCTCGTCGACGACGAGCAGCACACGGCGGCCGGCGGCATACTGCTCGATAAGGAAGGTGTTGAGCGTGCCGAGCAGCTCGCCTTTCTTCATCTTGAAGGGCGAAAAGCCGAACTGCGCCAGGAGCGATTGCAGGAAGTCGACCGCGGAGACCTGCGTCTGGTTGATCTGCGCCACCACCACGTCCTGGGGAATCTCCCGCAGGAACGACTCGATCAGAGTGGTCTTGCCCGAGCCGATCTCGCCGGTGATCACCACGAAACCGTCGGCGAACCATATCGTCGACTCCATGTACGCCTTGGCGCGTGCGTGCTGCTTCGAGAGGAACAGGAACTGCGGGTCGGGACTGAGGCGAAACGGCAGTTCCTTGAGTTGGAATGGCTCGGTGTACATGGCGGACCGATTATGCTACGCCGGCCGGGGAAAAGCGCACGCCGGGGGCGAGCGTCGCCAGCAGCCGACGCGCCAGCCGATCGCGTTTCGCAGCGGAATCTTCCACCAGGGTGCAATGGCCGACCTTGCGGCCCGGCCGGGGCTGCTTGCCGTAGTCGTGCAGGTGCAGGCCTGCGCAGGCCAGCAGGCGCTCGCGAGGAGGCAGCTCGCCGATCAGGTTGATCATGGCACTGTGTCCGAGCGCGCGCGTGATGCCCAAGGGCAGCCCGAGGATGGCGCGCAGGTGGTTCTCGAACTGACTGGTGACGCTGCCCTCGATGGTCCAGTGTCCGGAGTTGTGTACCCGGGGTGCGATCTCGTTGGCGATCAGCCGACCTTTGTGCACGAAGAATTCAACGGTGAGCACGCCGACGTAGCGGAAATGCTCCAGGCAGCGCACGAGATGGCGGGCGGCCGTGCGCTGCCAGCGAGGCGGTCCAAACGGTGCGCGCGTCAGCCGCAGAATGCCATCGGCGTGCACGTTGCCGTTAAGGGGATAGACCGCGGTTTCGCCCCGTGCGCTGCGCGCGCCGATGATGGACACCTCACAATCGAACGGGACCCATTGCTCGTAGATGAGCGGCACGTCGCCCAGAGTCTCGAAGGCATGGTGCGCCTCCGCGCGGCTGCCAACCCGCAGCTGGCCCTTGCCGTCATAGCCCAGCCGCCGAGTCTTGAGAACTCCGGGCAGACCGACCTCGGTGAGCGCGCGCGCAAGCTGTGACGGCGAGGCGACCGCGTGCCAACGGGTGGTCGGAATGCCGAGCCGCTCGAACAGACGCTTTTCGCAGACACGGTCCTGGGCGGCGGCCAGGGCGGGGAGGGGCGGGCAGATCCGCGCCCCCCGGGTCGAGGCGTGCTCGCGCAGCGCCTCGACCGAGATATTCTCCCAGTCGAAAGTCAATACCTCGCACTCGCGGGCCAGCCATTCGAGCAGCTGCGGATCGGTAAAGGCCCCGTGTACCACGGGGGCAACCTTGCCGGCCGGCGCATCGCGCGCGGGATCGAGAAACAGAAAGTCCACCCCGAGCGGGTAGCCGGCCAGGGCCAGCATGCGGCCGAGTTGGCCGCCGCCCACGACGCCGACGGTCATGCCCGGCTCGCCGTGCGCGGGTCGGGATTCGAGAGCACCCCGGCTGTCTGGTTGCCGCGGAAGGATTCGAGCGCGTCCGAAACGGCAGGGTATTTGTTGGCGAGGATCGCGGCCGCGCACAGGGCGGCATTCGCGGCCCCCGCGCTGCCGATGGCGAAGGTGGCGACGGGCACGCCGGCGGGCATCTGCACGATGGACAGGAGCGAATCGATCCCCCCCAAGGTCTTCGATTGCACCGGCACGCCGAGCACCGGCAGGCTCGTCTTGGCGGCGGTCATGCCGGGAAGGTGGGCCGCTCCGCCCGCGCCTGCAATGATCACTTCCAGGCCGCGTATGCGCGCCTGCGAGGCATACTCGAATAGCAAGTCCGGCGTGCGGTGTGCCGAGACCACCCGCACTTCGTAGGGGACGGCGAGCTTGTCCAGCGTGTCGGCGGCGGCCCGCAGAGTCTCCCAGTCCGAGGCAGAGCCCATGATGATGCCCACCAGCGGCTTACCCGGCTCGTCCGCCGCTTCGCCCCCGCAAGGCTGCGATTTCACCGCATTCAATACCGGTTCCGGCGATTTTTTCATCGCGGCATTCTAGCCGAGCAGGGCACGCAAAGCGCGGAACAGCTCACGGCGGGCTCCGCCGCCGGCTGTTCCCGTGGGCTCGGCTTGCCGAGCCGCGCCCACGAGTCGCTCCCAATATCGTCGGTCGAGCTCGGGGCTCAGGCGACAGAGATCATCGAGCGCGCTCTCGCCCTCCTCGATCAGGCGCCGCCGCCAAGCCTCGGCGCGCTTGAAGCGCTGGGTTTCCTGGGCATTATGCTCGCTGCGCGCAGCCAGCACGCGGCGGATGGGCTCTGGGTCTATCCCACGCATCAGTTTGCCGATGTATTGTCTCTGGCGGGCAGCGGCGGCACGGCTGCGAATTCGGCGTGCGTCGCGGATGGCCTCGAGCAGAACTTCGGGTAGGCCAAGCGCCTCGAGCTCGGAGTGGCGCAGGCCGATCAGTGCCTCGCCCAGACTTTGAGCGGCATGCGCCGAGCGCTTGCGCTGGCTCTTGCTCGCCTGTTCGCCGAGATCATGCGGCGGGAGGTTCTCTGCGGCAGGTACTGTCACGGTCGATAGGCCGGAGGCCGGCGGGTGGTCGAAAGGCTGCCGATCAAGCTGAGGTCCCGCCGTGGTCGCAGGGGCATGGGTTTCCTGGTGGCTGCTAAAATGAAAATTCTAGTCCGTCATTCCATCGAAACCGAGCAAAACCGATGCAGCAGGCAGCAGAGCCGAACGAGTCTTCTCAGCTTTACGACGTCGCCGGGTTTGCACTCGAGGAGGCTCAACGCCTGGGTGCGTCCCAGGCCGAGGCGGACGCGAGCCTCGCCAAGGGGCTTGCGGTCACGGTTCGCCTGGGAGAGGTCGAGACTATCGAATACCAGAGGGATCGAGGTCTGTCCGTGACAGTGTACTTCGGCCAGCGCAAGGGCGCGGCCAGTACCGCGGATCTGACCAGGGAGGCGGTGCGTGCGACGGTCGAGAAGGCCAGCGCAATCGCGCGCTACACGGCTGAGGATCCTTATGCGGGTTTGGTCGAGCCGGAAGCGCTGGCACGGGATATCCCCGATCTGAATCTCGATCACCCGTGGGCATTGGCCGCGGAGGAGGCGATCGCCCTCGCCCGCCGCTGTGAGCAGGCGGGCATGGGGGGCGAGGCACGCATCGGCAACTCCGAGGGCGCTTCGGTGAGCAGTCAGCGCCGTACGGGCGTATACGGCAATTCGCTCGGGTTCCTGGCGGGTTTTTCCGGGACCAGCCATTCCATCAGCTGCTCGCTCATTGCCCAGGAGGCCGGACAGATGCAGCGCGACTACTGGTACACCACGGCGCGCGATCCGGCGGAGCTGCAGAGCCCGGAGGCGGTGGGCGCCGCGGCCGCCCGGCGCGCCGTCGCCAGGCTTGGGGCACGCAAGATCACCACTCGTCGCGCGCCCGTGATCTTCTCCCCGGAGATGGCGCGCGGCTTGTTCCAGCATTTCATCGGCGCAATCCGTGGCGCCAGCCAGTACCGCAAGGCCTCGTTTCTGCTGAATGCGGCCGGCGAGCAGGTGTTCCCTGCCTTCCTGGCGCTGAGCGAACGGCCTCACATCTCCAAAGGTTTGGCGAGCGCGCCCTTTGACGCCGAAGGGGCGGCGACCCACGACCGGGAGCTGGTCGAGGACGGGGTGCTCAAGGGCTATGTGCTCGGCAGCTATTCGGCTCGGCGTCTTGGCCTGAAGACCACGGGCAACGCAGGCGGCATCCACAACCTGCTGGTCGGCATTTCAGGCCCGGCGACTGATGCGCTGCGTGCCAGGGAGCGTCTCCTGCGGGACATGGGCACGGGCCTGCTGGTGACCGAGCTCATGGGCCAGGGCGTCAACGGCGTGACGGGGGACTACTCGAGGGGCGCCAGCGGCTTCTGGGTACAGGATGGCGCGATTGCCTATCCGGTGCACGAGGTCACGGTCTCCGGCAATCTGCGCAAGATGTATCGAGACATCGTGGCGCTTGGCGATGACGTGGATGCCCGCGGCGCGATCCGCTGTGGCTCGGTACTGGTGGGAGAGATGACGATCGCGGGCGAGTGAGCCCGCGCGGTCAATCCTCGTCGTCGCCTGCCAAGTGCGCAGGACCAACCGGTGCCGACTTGGCGGCCGGTTTAACCGGCACGACGACTGGCCGGGTTCGCATCTTGGGGCGGGCATTGAACACCACGATGGTCTTGCCGGTGGCGCGCAGCAGCCCCTGGTCTTCCAGTACCTTCAGCACCCTTCCGGCCATCTCGCGAGAGCAACCGACCAGACGCGAGAGCTCCTGACGACTGACCTTGATCTGCATGCCCTCGGGGTGGGTCATGGCATCGGGCTCATCGCACAGATTATTGATCGCGTGCGCGACCCGGCCCGTGACGTCGACGAATGCCAGGTCGCCGAGCTTGCGATTGGTGCGGTCCAGGCGCGTGGCGAGCTGGGTTGCCAGCTCGAATACCAGCCCGGGACTCTCCGCGGCAATCTGCCGGAATCGCGGATAGGTCATCTCGGCGAGCTCGCAGGCGTTGCGCGTTCGCACCCAGGCGCTGCGCGTGGGCTGATCCTGGAAAAAGAGTCCCATCTCGCCGAAGAACTGGCCGCGGTTGAGGTAGGCGAGCACCATCTCGTTGCCTTCCTCGTCCTCGATCATTACCTCGACCGAGCCGCTGATAATGTAGTACAGGACGTCCGGAAGGTCGCCCGCGTGGATAACCACCGTCTTGGAGGGCGCAGTACGGATACGGCAGTAGCTGAGAAATCGGTTGATCGCCGGAATGTCACTGAGCGGCTTGACGACGTTCTCTTCCATTGACGGCACCCCGAGCTGTCTTAAGGTCTCGACGAGGAGATGACTTAATTTGACCCCCGTCGGAGACAAGCGTACCGCACGGGACGCGGAAAATACCAGAGCCGAAGACCCTCAAACCCAATACGCGGTACCGGTCATGACTCGTGCTGTGCGGCGCATGAGCTCTCGCACCGGAGCCGGCAGGTCCATGCCGCCGGCCGCCCTGGCATGCGCTCCGTGTTCGACTTCGTCGGCCTGCATGGCCTTGACGATGGCGCGGCTGCGGGCATCCCCGGTCGGTAAGGCGCCGAGGTGGGAATCGAGATGGCCCTCGACCTGCCGTTCCGTCTCGACCACGAAGCCGAGACTAACCCGATCCCCGAGCAGCCCCGCGAGCGCCCCGATGGCAAACGAGCCGGCATACCACAGCGGATTGAGCCGACTCGGCCGGGACTCGAGCTCGGTCAGGCGCTTTTCGCACCACGCCAGGTGATCGGTCTCTTCCTGGGCGGCCTGAAGCAGCATACCCCGAGTGGCCTCGGTGTGAGCCACCAGAGCCTGGCCGTGGTAAAGGGCTTGGGCGGCGATCTCCCCGGCATGGTTGACCCGCATCAGGGCCGCCGACCGGCGCCGGTCACTGGCCGATAGAGCGTATTGTCCAGCTTCAGCTTCCGGTGCTGACCCGGGTACCGGTCGCGAGGCGTGTGCGGGTGCAAAAAGCGCCCGCAGCGCCCGGTCGAGTACGGTGATACAGGAGTCCAGCACCTCGGGGGCATCCATGACCCCTATTATAGGTGCTACGACGGAATCCGGGGGTGGAATGGAGGCATCTTGAAAAGCCGGTTTTGCAATACGAGCGCTCCTTGAGTAGACTTCCCGGCCCTTTGGATAGGGTCCCTCTGTGGATCGCAGCCCTTGGCTCGAGGCTCATAATGAAGACTGTTTTCGCCAAATCCGGCAGCGTCCGGGGCGACTGGTTCGTCGTTGATGCGACCGGCAAGACGCTAGGGCGGCTTGCTACTCAGATTGCGCACCGCCTGAAAGGCAAGCACAAGGCCGACTACAGCCCCCACGTCGATATGGGCGACCACATCGTGGTGCTCAATGCCGGCAAGGTGCACGTTACAGGTCGCAAGCTGAGCGACAAAATTTACTACCACCATACCGGCCACATTGGTGGCATCAAGTCGATCGCGCTCAAGAAGCTCCTGGACGAGCATCCTGAGCGGGCGATCGAGTTCGCTGTCAAAGGCATGCTGCCGAAGAACCCGCTGGGGCGGCGCATGTACAAAAAGCTGCACGTTTTTGCCGGGGGCGAGCATCCGCACCAAGCCCAGCAGCCGCGCCCGCTCGAGATCTGAGGAATTGCAGATGCCAGTCCAGCAAACGAACTATGGAACCGGCCGGCGCAAGACCGCCACGGCGCGCGTCCACCTTCGCACCGGCAGCGGCCGTATCACCGTCAATGACCGCCCGCTCGATGAATTCTTCGGCCGCCAGACCGGTCGGATGATCGTACGCCAACCCCTCGAGGCGCTGCAGATGTCGACCCGCTTCGATATCAGCGTGACCGTGGACGGCGGCGGCATCACCGGCCAAGCGGGTGCGATCCGCCACGGCATTACCCGCGCGTTGATCGATTACGACGAGTCTCTGCGCAAGCAGCTTCGAGATGCGGGTTTCGTCACCCGCGACGCCCGTGAGGTCGAGCGCAAGAAAGTCGGCCGCCGCAAGGCCCGCCGCGGTACCCAGTACTCCAAGCGCTGACCCGTGGTCTTGCGGGCGAAGACCGTTCAGGCTTCAATTACGCGCCTGGCCGCCGCTTGCCGACTCGCTCGCTGCATTTGGGGGATCGTCTAGTGGTAGGACAACGGACTCTGACTCCGTTTACCTAGGTTCGAATCCTAGTCCCCCAGCCAAAACGAAAAGGCCCGCCTCATGGCGGGCCTTTTCGTTTTGGCGCAGGGCCGCAATGGAGAGCCGCTGGTCCGATAAATTTGCCGGGAGCCGATCCGTACCATTGAATGGTACGCAGCCCATTGATTAAGATGAATTTTCCGTTCTCTGCGGAGTTTTGCGTTTCCGGTTCATCGCGAGGGTCGTCGACCGGGCACGGCGTCATATGGCGAGTGAGCCCTGTCGCGGCGGCAATCGTTAGCCATGCTGCTCGATCGGAAAACTGAACGCGCTCGTGCCGATCGATCTTCCTCGATACACATCGGGTCGGGGCGGCCGATGCCCTCGGGAGCCCGGCGCTCGGGCGACCCGCATACCAGCCAATGAGGATCGCCTGCGCCATATCCGGTGCCAAAATCAAGCCGAGGCCCGGCAGACTTGCGCTGTCGCGTCCGCCGCGATTGCGCGATACGCCGATGCGTCGGCATATTTTTATTTTTTTTGTGGCGTAAATTCAGCGCGACAGTAGACTGTGCCCGCCGCGTCAGCCGGCTTTGCCACGCCAGGCTGTCGGGCGGCCGTTTCTTTTACGGTCTCAGGCATAAACATTCATGCCCCCTTCGGGTACCGGGATGCCACACGTCACGATAAACGAACAGACGACCCGTCTCGGGTCCGACGACGGCCTCATCCGCAAAACCGAGCTCGTCATCAGCGGCGTGTTGCGCGGCGGTGTTCTGCTGAGCGTCGCGGTGATACTCGTCGGTGTTTGCTATTACTACGCGCTGCGTCTGCTCGGCCGAGTGCCTCCCTCGACCTTTCCAGATACGCTGGCGGAGGTCGGCTCAGGCCTCAAGGCCGCCGCGCCGATGGCGATCGTCACCGCGGGTCTGCTCGTGCTCCTTGCCACGCCGGTACTGCGGGTGGCCGTGTCGATTGTCGCATTTGCGATAGAGAAGGATCGCACTTACGTGATCATCACCGGGATCGTGCTGGCGATCCTGCTGTTCAGTATCTTCGGGGTCGGGGCTTATCTTGGCCGGCCCGGGGAGACGAACATGTCGGCCAGCGCGTTCGGTGTCCTGGTCTTCATTGCGCTGAGCAGCATGTTTGCCGGTTTCGTCGGCGCGCTCGCCGGGTTGGGTGGCGGCGTGTTCATCGTGCCGATCCTGACGCTCGTCTTCCACGTGTCATTCGCCACCGCGATCGGCGCCTCCATCGTCTCCGTGATCGCCACCTCCTCCGGCGCGGCCGCGGCCTACGTGCGCGATCGAATGACCAATCTCAGGGTCGGCATGTTTCTGGAGATCGCCACCACGGCAGGCGCGGTGTGCGGCGCCCTGGTGTCATCCATGCTCAACGATACGGTGCTGTTCATCGTGTTCGGCGTTATTCTGCTGATCTCGGCAATACCGCTCGTAATGCGTCTCGGCGAGGAATTGCCGCGGGGCGTACAGAACCACAAATGGGCCATGTGGCTGAAATTGCCCGGAACCTACTCGGACCGCCGCACGCAGCAGGACATTCCCTACCACGTGGCGCACGTCCGCATAGGCTTCGGCATGATGTATGTGGCGGGGTTGATTTCCGGCTTGCTGGGCATCGGCAGCGGCACATTCAAGGTGCTGGCGATGGACACCGCGATGCGTCTGCCGATGAAGGTCTCGACCACCACCAGCAATTTCATGATCGGAGTGACCGCGGCGGCGTCCGCCGGAATCTTCTTTCAACGCGGGGATATCGACCCGATGATTGCCGCTCCGGTGGCGCTCGGCGTGCTCGCCGGATCCATGCTCGGTGCGAAGACTCTCAATCGAATGTCCAACGTGCACCTGAAAAAGGTATTCGTGCCGATGATCTTGCTGGTGGCGGTCAGCATGCTGGCCCGTGGTTTGGGCTGGCTGTAGAGGCAAAAGCCGCACCGGCGCTTCAGCGCCGCATCAGCAGCGGCAGAACGCTCGATTGTATCAGCCGGCTCGATGTGCCCGGCACCACCCAGTTCAAGATCTCGCCGCGCCGGAAGGCACCCATGACAAGCCCGTCGGCTCGGAAGGCGGCGGCGGCATCGAGGAGCACGGTCGCCGTCCGCCGGCCCTCGGAGGCCACCACCCGATAGCTGGCCCCGGGGGCGAGCGGGGCAATGGCGGCCCGTGCGGCCTCGAGGACACTCTCTTCCTGGTCGACGGCGACCGCCTCGACTTGCTCGGCCGAGGCGAGGAATGGCTTGAACGCGTCGAGGGCGCGGCGCAGCGGCGGTATATCCCGCCAGGCGACCATCAGCCGTCGCCCAAAGCCACCTTCCCAGGTGGGCGGCACCATCACCACGGGATGGCGGGTGCGCAGCAGCGCCGCTCGCAGCCCCTCGCGATGTCCGATCGGCTGAGTATGCGGCGAGGCGAGCACGACCACGCTCGCCGAGGTGCGATAGTGCCGCATCATCCGCCATTCATCGCCCTTGTAGAGATCGAATTCGGCGGAGATGCCGCTCGAGCGCGCCCATTCGGTCACGATGTCGCGCAGCTTTTCGGTTTCCCCTCGCTCGCGCTCGGCGAGATGCTCGACTTCGTATTCCGAAAGCTGTTCCTGCGAAGGCAGAAGAATCGAATGCGGTCCAATCTCGACGTGTGCAAGGTGCAGCTTCTGGCCGAGACGCTCGCTCATCGCCGAGGCGATGCTCAGGCACTGTGTCGCGCCGGTTGCAGACGTAAGCAGCACCAGGATGAATTTGGATTCCATGATCGGCACCTTGTGGGCTGGAATACAATCTTTAGCGGGACCGTACACGGCCATCTTATCGCGAGGCAAGCCGCGATGCGCACCGGGCCTGCGGGCGCCGCGAGACGTGAGTGACGAGCCTGCCTCGAGCAGTGCCCCCTGATGCTCGGGTGAAGATCGATACCGAGTCTACCCTCGAGCGAGCTGCTCGCGCATGGCGCGGATGGTGGCGCCGTAATCGGCGCTGCCGAAGATGGCCGAGCCGGCCACGAAGGTATCCGCCCCGGCACGCGCAATCGCCTGGATGTTGTCAACCTTGACTCCGCCGTCGATTTCCAGGCGCACCTCCCGTCCGCCAGCCTGAATGCGCCGCCGTACCTGCTCGAGCTTGCGCAGCGCCGAGGTAATGAACCGCTGCCCCCCGAAACCGGGGTTGACCGACATGACGAGCACGAGGTCGAGCTTCTCGAGCGTGTAATCCAGATAATCGAGCGGCGTGGCCGGATTGAAAGCAAGGCCGGGCCGGCAGCCGTGCTCGCGGATGAGTTCGATGGTGCGATCGATATGCTCGGTCGCCTCGGGGTGGAACGTGATGTATGTCGCTCCCGCCCGGGCAAAATCCGGCACGATCCGATCGACCGGGCGAACCATCAAGTGCGCATCGATCGGGGCCTTGATGCCGCGCCTGTGCAGCGCCTCGCACACCAGCGGCCCGATGGTAAGGTTGGGCACGTAGTGATTGTCCATGACGTCGAAGTGCACCAGGTCGGCGCCGGCATCGATGACGGCATCGACCTCTTCGCCGAGTCGAGCGAAGTCGGCGGACAAGATGGAGGGAGCGATCCAGGGAGTGGCCATGCGCAGAGAGTGTACGCGAGCGCCTGCGCGGCGGAAACCATCCGGAGCGAAGTCAAGGGCCGCCCCGTCCTGCGATGGCAGAGCTGGAACACTCAGTTCCACTGCCGGACCGACGGCACGGCAGCAGGGGCAAAGTCCCGTCCCGGGCGGCGCCTAGCAGGTCAGTCGGGTGAGCGCCTCACGATACTTTTCACCGGTGCGCGCGATGATCTCGGGCGGCAGATGCGGGCCCGGCGCCCGCTTGTTCCAGTCGAGTGTTTCCAGATAGTCGCGGACGAACTGCTTGTCGAAGCTCGGTGGATTGTGTCCGGGCCGGTAGCTGTCGGCAGGCCAAAAGCGTGAGGAATCGGGCGTAAGCACCTCATCGATGAGGGTAAGCGTGCCCTCGGGGCCCACGCCGAATTCGAACTTGGTATCGGCGATGATGATTCCGCGCGATAGTGCGTGGGCGGCGGCGAAGCGGTAGAGCGTGATCGCCGTGTCGCGCACCGCCGCGGCCAGGGAGGGACCGACCAGCCGCTCGACCTGCGCAAAGGGGATGTTCTCGTCGTGCTGGCCGGCCGCGGCCTTGGTCGCAGGGGTGAAGATCGGCGCGGGCAGACGCTCCGCGAGGACGAGCCCCGCGGGCAGGCTGATGCCGCAGACCCCGCCTGTCTTTTGATACTCCTTCCAGCCCGAGCCGATCAGGTACCCGCGGACTACCGCTTCGATCGGCAGCGCGCGAAGGCGTCGAACGATGACCGCTCGACCCTCCAGCATGGCCCTCTCGCCGGGATCGGTGACGAGGCTGTCGATACTTCTCCCGGTCAGGTGGTTGGGTACGATGTGACGGGTGCGCTCGAACCAGAACTGCGAGATCTGGTTGAGCACCCGGCCCTTGCCGGGGATGGGATCGGGCAACACGACATCGAAGGCGGACAGCCGGTCCGTGGTCACGATGAGCATCGCATCCGGCCCTGCCGCGTAGATGTCGCGTACCTTGCCTTCGTGGATCCTCTCGAGTCCCCGCAGGGAGGTGCGATAAACGGCCTGTGCGTCCATGCTTGCTACTATAACCGCATGAGTGCCACATCCGCACCCGAGGGAGCGTCTACTTAAGCCATGAGATATACCGGTAAGCTGGCCGGCGGCGCACTCGGGCTGCTGCTGGGCTTAGGGCCGATCGGTGCGGCGCTCGGCGTGCTTCTCGGGCACCAGTTCGACGCTTACGCCGAGCGGCGAGACGCCGGCGGATCGGCCGGCGACGCCGCAGATCTCGGCGAAGTTTTCTTTCGCGCGACCTTTCGCGTGATGGGCTACCTCGCCAAGGCCGACGGCCGGGTGTCCGAGCAGGAGATCGCCGCCGCCCGCGCTGTCATGGCGCAGCTACGCCTCACGCCCGCGCAGGTGCAGGCGGCGATTCAATGCTTCACCGAAGGCAAGCAGCCGGCATTCGCCGTGCATACCGAGCTCGCGGAGCTACGCCGTGCCTGCATGTGGCGGCCGGACCTCAAACGCGTGTTCATTGAGTTGCAGGTACGCGCCGCAATCGCCGGCAACGATCTCGAGGAGCCCGTCAGATCGCTGCTCAGCGTGATCGCGGCCCGGCTCGGCCTCGCGCCCGCCGAGCTGGCGCAGATCGAGGCGGCGCTCTGGATCCGCGCCGGCGGTCACGCGCGCGAGGCGCCGGAGCGCCGCGCGGCGGACCTCGCGCAGGCATACCGGGTGCTTGGAGCGAGCGCCACCGACAGCGACCGGGACATCGTCAGGGCATACCGCCGGCAGCTGAGCCGGCATCATCCGGACAAACTCAAGGCCAATGGTCTGCCGGAATCGATGCTCGAGCACGCCAAGCAGCGCACCCAGCAGATCATCGAGGCTTATGAGCTGATTCGCGCTCGCCGCGGCATGCCCTGACCTGAATTGTTCGCGAACTCCGG
>JAJZVF010000016.1:19473-28087 GCA_021845825.1 Pseudomonadota bacterium
GCCAGGCATTACCCGGGCCGCCGTGGATATGGCCCGGCGGGCGGCGGGGGAATCATCCGGCTTTTCACGCCCAAGGGAATGCCCGGCGAATCGAGCGGGCGCCAAACGATCATGTCGTTCATGAATAATCCGCACGAGGTGGGCGCACTTCCTGGAGGGGCGGGTGACAGACGCTTGTGCGGCGCTTAATCTGCCGAAGCTATGTGGGCGCGGATCTGGGCATCTCTCGACGGGTGGTTTTTCGGCCCCGCCGCCGGCGGGCCGGGCGTGTCCGCGCGGCTGATCCGCGGCCTGAGCTACCTCTATGCGGTCGTGCGCGATCTGATGCGCGGCGAGATCAATTTTCGGGCGATGGGCCTCGTGTACACGACGCTGTTGACGCTCATCCCACTGGCCGCATTCAGCTACGCCATTCTCAAGCTGTTCGGTGCAAGCGGCGACGTCAGCCTGGTGGTCTACCAGTTCTTCAGCGCGCTCGGTCCGGCGAACGCCGCCAAGCTTACCTCCCACGTGATGCGGGTGGTCAACCGCATCGGCGGCGGGGTGCTTGGTGCGGTCGGCCTTGCGCTGCTCGCCTGGACCCTGGTGACCATGATCAAGAAGGTGGAGGACAGCTTCAATTTCCTCTGGCGCGTGCAACAGCCGCGCAGCCTCGGGCGCCGGGTCATCCATTACCTGACGCTCGTGGTGGCCGGGCCCGTGATCATGGTCATGTTCATCAGCGTATCGCGCCGCGCAATCGACAGCGCGCCGTTTCGGGACATGCGCCACTTGCCGCTGCTCGACATGCTGACCGCGGCGGGCGTCAAGCTCGCCCCCTATGCCATGGTGATCGTTTTCTTTACCGGGCTTTATCTGCTCTTGCCGAATACGCGGGTGCGCTGGCGGCCGGCGCTCATCGGCGCGATCGTGGCCGGCATCCTGTGGGCCGCCGTCGGCAAGATGTTCACGGCCTTCGTCGAGCATTCCACGCGCCTGGCGATCGTCTATGCGAGCTTTGCGCTGGTTGTGGCGGCCCTGCTGTGGAATTACCTGGGGTGGCTGATCCTGCTCGCCGGAACGCTGCTGTCCTTCTACGTCCAGAACCCGGTCTATCTGCGCGTCGGATTGCAGCCGCTGAAGCTTTCCAGCGTCGAGACTGAGCAACTGGCGCTTCGAGTGATGTATTTCGTTGGCCGGGCATATGTGACCGCAGGCAGACGCTGGACCGTCAATAGCCTCGCGGCCGAGCTTGGGCTGCCCGGCATCGTGGTGTCCGAGATGGTCATGGCGCTGGAGCACGCGGGGTTGCTGGCCGTGAGCGAGGACGACGAACTGTTGCCGGCGCGCGACCTTGGACGGATTGCTCTCGCGGAGATCCTGGATGTTGCTCGCACCCGCCGCGGCGGACAGTTCATGCCCCGCGCCGTGCCGATACCGGGAGTCGATCGCCTGCTGGCCGCGATCGAGGAAGCCAGGCGCGCCCGCTGCGGCGATCTGACATTGCGCGACCTGGCCGAAGAGGCGGGCGAGCCTCTGAGCGGCCCCCGCGTGCTGACCCTGCCCCGGTGAGCGCCGGTTGAGCGCCCGTCGCGGCGCGGTATCCCGCAGCATGCGGCAGGTGCGCGCAGCAGGGCTTCATTGCGGGCGGACGGGCGGGAGAGGGCCGCACCGCGACGTGCCGGCGGGCGGAAAGTCCGCGCGGGCCCTGGCGCCTGCATCACCCACGAGCTCCGCTCCCGCGCGGCAGCGGGACCGCGCTCAATGATCCTGCCGTTCGTGAATATATCCGGGCTAGACGGTTTCGATTCCCGTCGGGCTTCCGACCAGCAACATATCCGCCGGCCGCACCGCGAACAGTCCCACCGTCACCACGCCGGCGATTTGTCCGAGCCGCCGCTCGAGCGCCGGGGGATCCTGGATCGACAGGCCGTGTACGTCGAGGATGTGATTGCCGTTGTCGGTGACGAATCCCTCGCGCCACAGCGCGCGGCCCTGCTGCGCCTCGATCGTGCGCGCCACCAGCCTGCGGGCCATGGGGATCACCTCGATCGGCAGCGGAAAGGTGCCGAGCGTATCGACAAGCTTGCTGTGATCGATGATGCAGATGAAGCGCTTCGCCGCAGCCGCGAGAATCTTCTCGCGGGTGAGCGCTCCGCCGCCGCCCTTGATCAGGTGACGGGCACGAGTCGCCTCGTCTGCCCCGTCGATGCAAAGCGGCAGCTCCTCGACCTCGTTGAGGTCGAGCACGGGGATACCGGCGGCGCGCAGCGCACCGGTGGTAGCGTTCGAGCTTGATACGGCCGCGCGGATCAATCCGGGCCGCGCCGCGAGCGCCTCGATCAGGAAGGCAACCGTGGATCCGGTACCGACACCGAGCAGGCTACCCGGCTCGATATGGCGCAGGGCGGCTTCGGCGGCGCGACGCTTGCCGGCTTGCGCGGCCGTCTGCGGGGAAGAGGCGGGGATGTGCTGCGTCATAGTACGGGCCTCGAAAGCGGACTTCAGATACGAAAGTGCCCGCTTGCGCGGGCACGTAGGGCATTGAACTCGTCTCACTCGGCGGCCGCCTGCGCGGCCGCCGAGCGAAAGGCCTCACTTCTTCTTCGCAGCTTTCTTCTTTGCGGCCTTCTTCTTTGCCTTCGCCATGTTGGCTCTCCAGTTGTCGGGTTAGTCCGAGGGCCGAGTATATACATGCAAAACAAAAATACAAGCAAGTCTTCAGAGTATGTGCTAGCTCGTGCCTTCGCGCTCCATGACCAGTCGCGGCGCGGCCAATCGCTCCGCTCGCTGGCGTGCGGCGCTGTCCTCGTGCCGCCGGCCGCTCTGCGCAGACTCCTGTCTGCCGTTGCGGCGCATGCGCCGCACCCTGCTTGCGCAAGCCCGGTGCGCACCGCCTGTGCGGGCACTTGGCGCGGGGCGAGTCGCCGCCGGTCACCGGCCCGGTGCAGCGCAGCATTGCTTCGCTGCGCCGGGTCTCGCTCGCGAGCCTACTTGCCGCCGTTCATGAGCGCGCAGTGGATCACGCCCCGCTCGGTGATCACCAGGTCGAGCGGTACATCGTGCGCGGCGGGCGTGATTTGCTCCACCTCCTGCAACGCATAGGCGAGCCCGACGAGCAATGGCACACGCCACACGGAACGCGTGCGCCGGAATGCGAGCGCGCGATCGTAATAGCCGCCTCCCATGCCGAGACGAACGCCGTGCCGATCGAACCCGACCAGCGGCACGAACACGATGTCCAGGGATCGGGCGCTTGAGCTTTGCGCGCCGTGAGGCTCGGGTATGCCGAATCGATTGAAGCGCTGCCGCTCGCCGCTCTCGGCGAAATGCATGGCGCGTGCGAGGCGATGACCATGGATCCGCGGCAGATATACGCGACAGCCGCGACGCCGTGCCAGGGCGATGACTTCGGTGGTATCGAGTTCTTCCGGCGTGGAGGCGTAGAGCGCTACGCGAGAGCCGCGATGCAGGTGCAATTCGCGATCGGCAATCCGGGCGATGGCGCGGGCTGCACGCGCGCGCTCGGCAGGCGGGATGCTCCGGCGGAGCCGGCGGATGGACGCCCGCAGCGATGTGCGGGCATCCTCCGGGCTGGATTCAGGAGGCGTCACCCGCCTGTGCCGGTGCGAGCCGTTGCTCTCGAACCAGAGCAACAAGTGGGACGGACTGCGACAGGTAAGGCTTTCCGCTCGCGGCGGACTTGCACAGCGCTGTCCACAAGCCCCGAAGTCCCAAGGGTGTTTCAATTAGGGTCCGAGGTAACCCGGTCCGCGTGTCGAACACCGCAGGCGACGCCAAGATCACTGTACACCAATGGTGAGACCGGCGCAGTGGTCTTACCCCCGGTCTGCGCGCCCGAGTCACAGCTCGAGCGGTTGGCTGTGACCGAGAGCGGTCTCGATGCGCTCGCGCAGCGCGCGCAGCTTGTCGCCGGCTTCGATCGCGACCCGCGTGTCGCTGCCGCGCAGCTGCAGCAGCTCGTTGGCCATATTGAGCGCCACCATGACGGCGATCCGGTCGAGGCCCACGACCTTGCCGCTGTCGCGCACCTCCCGCATGCGTGCATTCAGGTACTCCGCGGCATCGAGCAGCGCCGGCCGCTCTTCATGCGGGCAGGCGACCACGTAATCCCTGTCCAGGATACGCACGCTGACACGCGCGGGGTCCTGGCTCATGCGCCATGCTCCAGAGCCTTGAGTCTGCCGATCATCGCTTCCACCCGGGCGCGCACTTGCTCGTTCTTCTGCAGGAGCGAAGCCCGCTCGCCGGCGAGCGACTCGTGACGCTGCTTGAGCGCCCGATTTTCCTCGCGCAGCTGTTCCATCGCGACGAGCAGCTCGTCGATACGCCGGGTGAGGCGCGAGATCTCCCCATCGAGTGGTGACTTTGTCCTGTCGCTCATGCGGGTGCGACTATAGTGCCACGCTCTCCGTGGGGTCAATTACGGTCCGTTGGGGCATAATGGGGCGGCATGACCCAGGCGAACTACGCGGAGATCCAGCGCGTTCTGGCCGGTGAGCGCTCCTTGACCGACGCTGCCGAGGCCCATGGGACGCTTGCCGGGTGCCTGTGCGCGGCGGCAAGCTACCGCTTCGAGGACTGGTTGCTCGAGATTCTGCCCGCTGGTCGGGCGCAACCCCATGCGATGAGCGCGCTAGAGGCGCTCTACGAGTCGACCGCCGGCGCACTTGCGGCGCCGGACATGACGTTCCAACCTTTGCTTCCGGAGGATGCCGAGCCGCTCGATGAGCGAACCGGGGCGCTGGCGGCATGGTGTCAGGGGTACCTCTACGGGCTCGGCTCGGGCGCAGGTGCGACACAGGATGTGGTCGATCTGCCGGGGGAGGTGGGCACGGTCGTGAGCGACCTCATGGCGATCAGCCACGCCGCCGTCGACCCCGGGCAGGGCGAGGAGGCAAACGAGGCGGCGTACGCGGAGCTCGTGGAATTCGTACGCGTGGGCGTGCAGGTGGTGTTCGAGGAGTTGGCGCCTCTGCGCCAGTCGAGCGTGTCCTGCGCAGGAGTATCCTTCCATTGAAATCCGGCAATTCCGCTGACGAGTTCGCCCGCCGTCGCAGCGTGCTGATGCGCTTGATGGGCCGGGATGCCATTGCCATCGTGCCCGCCGCGCCGGTGCAGCGCCGCAACAACGATGTCGAATACGCCTACCGTCAGGATAGTGATTTTCACTACCTCACCGGCTTCGGCGAGCCGGAGTCGGTCGCAGTGCTGGTCCCCGGACGGGAGCAGGCGGAGTACATCCTGTTCGTCCGTGATCGCGATCCAGCGCGCGAGACGTGGGACGGGCGACGCGCGGGCCCTGCAGGTGCGCGGCGCACGTACGGCGCGGATGATGCTTTCCCCATCACCGACATGGACGAAATTCTCCCCGGGCTGATGGAGAACCGCGCCAAGGTCTTCTACGCCATGGGTTTCTACCCGCAGTTCGATCAGCGGGTGGTCGGCTGGGTGAATGGCCTGCGCACTCAGGCAAGGAACGGCCGGCGCCCGCCTCAGGAAATCGTCGCGCTCGATCACGTGCTGCACGAGCTGAGGCTGCACAAATCCCGTGTGGAGATCGGGCTGATGCGCGAGTCGGCGCGCATCGCCGCGCGCGCGCACGTGCGGGCGATGCGCTTCTGTCGACCGGGCCGCATGGAATACGAGGTGATGGCCGAGCTCGTCCACGAGTTTCGCCTGCACAATACCGATACCGCCTATCACCCCATCGTCGGCGGTGGGGTCAACAGCTGCATCCTGCACTATCACGAGAACGATCAACGCCTGCGCGAAGGCGATGTGCTGCTGATCGATGCAGGCTGCGAGTACCACTGTTACGCGTCGGACATCACCCGTACCATCCCGGTCGGCGGCCGATTCACGCCGGAGCAGCGGGCCGTGTACGAGATTGTACTCGAGGCCAACCTTGCGGCGATCGCCAAGGTGCGCCCCGGTAACCATTGGAACGCGCCGCACGAGGCCGCCGTTCGCGTGATCACCCATGGGCTGGTCAGGCTCGGCCTGCTCAGGGGCCGTCCGGCGAAGCTCGAGCGCGATGGGGCCTATCGTCGCTATTTCATGCATCGTACGGGTCATTGGCTCGGCATGGACGTGCACGACGTCGGCGACTACAAGATCGGCGATGAGTGGCGGGTGCTCGAGCCGGGCATGGCGCTCACCGTCGAGCCGGGCATCTACATTCCGGTCGGCGCGCGCGGCGTGCCCAAGCGGTTGCAGGGGATCGGTGTACGCATCGAGGACGATGTGGTGGTGACCAGAACGGGAGCCGAGGTGCTCACCGAGGCCGCGCCCAAGGATCCGGATGAGATCGAGGCGCTGATGAGCGCGAGCCGTGCCTGATCGAGCCAAGCGCCCTGCGCATTGCCTGCCGCGGGAGTTCGACGTCGCCGTCATCGGCGGCGGGCTGGTCGGCGCGAGCCTCGCTCTCGGGCTCTCGAGCAGCGGCGTGCGGGTGTTGCTCGTCGAGAGTGTAGGGCCCGACTCGCCGGCTCAGCCGAGCTTCGATGAGCGCACCACGGCGCTCGGCAATGCCACCCGGCGGATCTTCCAGGGGCTGGGTGTCTGGGACGTGCTTGAGCCGGAGGCCGCGCGGATTCGCACCATTCACGTCTCGGATGCTGGGCGTTTCGGCTGCGCGCGCCTGGTCGCGCGAGAGCTGGGAATCGATGCCTTCGGATACGTCATCTCCAACAGGGTGATCGGAGCCGCGCTGTGGAACCGGCTCGCTTGCGCACGCGGGATCGAGCTGCGGGTTCCGGCGCGGATCGAGGCTTTGGAGATCACCGCCGGCGGAGCCCGCTTCACCGTGGTCAGCGAATCGGGCACGCGCGAGCCGCTCGTCTCGAAACTGGTGGTGGGGGCCGACGGCGCGCACTCGCCGGTGCGGGCTGCTGCCGGTATCGAGGCTCAGGTCGAGGATTACGACCAGGTGGCCATCACCGCCGTAGTCGTTTCGGATCGGCCCCACGACGGCACCGCCTATGAGCGATTCACCCCCTCGGGACCGGTGGCCGTGCTGCCGCTTCACGGCGGCGGCTATGGCACGGTCTGGGCCAGCGCGCCGGGCCGCGCCGCGGAACTTTTGGCGCTCAGCGACGAGGCCTATCTCGGCCGGCTGCAGGAGCGCTTCGGCTGGCGGGCGGGACGGTTCGTGCGCGTCGGCCGCCGCGCTTCCTATCCATTGAAGCTGACGCGCGCCTCGGCCACGGTGGCGGCCCGTACGGTGCTCATCGGCAACGCCGCCCAGGCGCTGCACCCGATCGCCGGCCAGGGGTTCAACCTGGGCCTGCGCGATGCGGCCTTGTTGGCCGAGCTCATCGCCGGCGCGACGGGGGATGTGGGTGCGCCGGATCTGCTGCAACACTTCAGCGACGCCCGCGCCGCCGATCGAGGCGGAGTAGTGCGGTTCACCGACTCTCTGGTACGACTGTTCGCCAGCCGCATCCCCGGCGTGAGCCTGCTGCGCGATCTGGGACTGGTGGCGTTCGATCTGACGCCGCCGGCCAAACGGGCGCTGGCCCGGGTCAGTCTCGGGTTCGGCGGGCGTGCGCCGCGGCTGGCACGGGGATTGCCGCTTACATGAGCGAATCGGAAGCGGCGAATCGGTGGGACGTGCTCATCGTGGGCGGTGGCCCGGTGGGGGCGTGTGCAGCGGCGCTGCTGCAACGCTCGCTCGGCAACGGCCCGCATCCTGTGAGGATCGCAGTGCTCGAGCCCAACCGGCCGCGGCCGGTCGCAGCGGACCTGCCGCCCGATGTGCGCGTGTCGGCGCTGTCGCGCGCCAGCGAGCACATTCTTGCCGCAGCCGGCGCCTGGGAATTGATCCCGCCGGAGCGAATTTCACCCTACGAGCGCATGTGCGTCTGGCCCGAGGGGTTGCCGGCGCGCAGCCCGCGGGCGCTGACATTCGATGCGGCCTGTGCGGCCGAGCCGAATCTCGGCTACATTGCCGAGAATCGCAGCTTGCAATGGGCGGCGCTTGCGGCTTTCGAAGCCGCGGGGGGTACGGTCATCCCCGCCGTATTCTCCCGTGCGCGGATCGCGGATGAGCACGTCGAGGTCGCGACGGGCGTGGGAAGCTTCACATGCGCGCTGATCGTCGGGGCCGACGGAGCGCGTTCGAAAGTGCGCGAATCCGTAGGGCTCGTGGCCCATGCCACCAGCTATCGGCAGACGGCAATCCTTGCCAACGTCCATACCGCTCTTGCGCATGAGCGTACGGCCTGGCAGCGTTTTCTGCGCACCGGGACCCTCGCCTTTCTACCGCTTGCGGACGGCTCGAGCTCGATCGTCTGGTCTGCGGACGAGCAGGTTGCGGCAATGCTGCTCGCGATGCCGCAGGAGAGGTTCGAGGACGAGCTGCTGAGAGCGTCGGACGGTGTGCTC
The DNA here is from genome assembly GCA_021845825.1 of Pseudomonadota bacterium. Lineage (GTDB taxonomy): Bacteria > Pseudomonadota > Gammaproteobacteria > Steroidobacterales > Steroidobacteraceae > 13-2-20CM-66-19. Next base: position 27,862 of record JAJZVF010000016.1, read on the forward strand.
GGCACGGTGACGCTGTGCACGGACCGTGCGGCATTGCCGCTGCACAGAATGGCGACGGAGCACTTCACCGCCGGCCGCTGCGCGCTCATCGGCGATGCGGCTCACGTGGTGCACCCGCTCGCCGGCCAGGGTGTCAATCTCGGCCTGTTGGATGCGGCGGCGCTGGCGGAGTGTTTGCGCGACGCGCATCGAGCGGGCGAGGCTCCGGGCGCCCGCGGCCCGTTGC
>JAJZVF010000177.1:0-3689 GCA_021845825.1 Pseudomonadota bacterium
GCCGGTTGATCTTGTGGCCGGCCGACCGGCGCTGGTGGTCGGCGGTGGGCGCATGGGCTTGGCGATTGCGCAGATTCTGGCTGCCGCCGGCATCGCGGTAACGGTGGTCGAGCCGAGTGCGGCCACCCGCGAGACGGCACGGGAGCGGATCCTGCAGATCTTCCGTGTACAGGATTTGCCGCAGGAGCGGGCCGCTCTGGTCGCGGTTGTCGCAGATATGGCGGAGGCGCCCCCGGATGTCGCGATTGCGATCGAGGCGGCGCCCGAGAATGCGGATCTCAAGCGGGAAATATTCCGCCGTCTGGAGGAGGTTTGCCCGGCCGATGCCATATTCGCCACCAATACCTCCGTCATACCCGTTCGTCGCATTGCGGCCGGGGTGAGGGACAAGTCGCGCGTGGTCGGCACCCATTTCTGGAATCCGCCTTACGCCGTGCGGCTGGTGGAAGTGGTCAGAACCGACGGTACTTCCGAGGAGACGATGGCGCGTACCATCGCAATCATGGCGGCGGTGGGACAGCGGCCGGTACGCGTGAACAAGGACATTCCGGGGTTCATCGGCAATCGGCTGCAGCACGCACTGAAGCGTGAGGCGATCGCGTTGGTGGAGGCGGGCGTCTGTGACGCGGAGACTGTGGATACCGTGGTGAAGGCGAGCTTCGGCGCGCGCCTGGGCATCATGGGCCCGCTGGAGCAGTCCGATCTCGTCGGCCTGAACCTGACGCTGGCGATCCACGAGGTGATACTGCCGGACCTGGATACGAGCACAGCGCCGCAGAGGCTGCTGGTCGATCTGGTGGCTGCGGGTCACACCGGCGCCGCAGCGGGGCAGGGGTTCCGGAGCTGGACGCCGGAGAGCCGCGCGGAGCTGCAGACGCGTCTTGACCGCACACTGGGCGGCGGTAAAAGTGGGAGATCATGAGTGCCTTGATGCCTGCGCCGAGCCCGACCTCCGCTAAGCGTGCGGGCCCGCTGCGGGCTGGCACGTTGCCTCTCGGCGCGGTGGTCTACGATGACGGTCTGGCAGCCGATGATCTGCTCGGGCAGGTCGCCGCTGCGCTGAGCGCGGAGGGGCGTCGCCTCGGAGGCGTGGTGCAGTCGAGCGTGCGCCGGCCCGGCCGGCGCAAATGCGACATGTATCTGCGCAACCTCGTGAGCGGCGAGGAAATCCTCATCTCCGTCGATCGTGGCAACGAGGCCCGCGGATGCCGCCTCGACGCCGACGCCTTCGCGCACGTCAGTTTGTGGGGGGAGCAGGCACTGGCCGAAGGTGTCGATCTGCTGGTCGTGAACAAGTTCGGCAAGGAGGAAGCTCAGGGCCGTGGCCTGCGCGCGCTGATTGCGGAGGCGCTGCTCGCCGGTACCCCGGTGGTGCTCGGGGTTTCCACCTTGAATCTGCCGGATCTGGAGGCGTTCGCGGGCGAGGAGGCGGCGCGTCTTCCCCCCGAGCGCGAGGCGATTCTCGCGTGGTGCCGGACTGCCGTCAAATAGGCCGAGGACCACGCCTCGCACGTCAATTGATGCACGTGGGAGGGTCGCCGATTTGGCCTTCGGCACGCCCCCGGGGCTGCCGGGCACTCACCCGCCGATGTAGTACATTTCGATCCTGCGGTGTCCCGGCTCCGCGCGCCGCACCCGCTCCCGCAGCTCGCTGTAACGGTCCGCGCGGCTAATCCAGGGCGCGCGGATCATGCGCAGCAACTCCGGGTCGGTGGCGCCGGCGCGAAGCGCCGCGCGCAGGTCCAACCCTTCGGTCGCGAACAGGCAGGTATAGAGCCTGCCTTCCGAGGAGAGCCGCGCGCGGTTGCATCCGCTGCAGAACGGTTTCGACACAGATGGGACGAAGCCGACCTCCCCAGCTCCGTCCGCGAACGCCCAGCGTCTTGCGACCTCGCCACGATAATTTTCGGACAGCGGTCGGATCGGCCAGCGAGCGTTCACCCGGTCAATGAGCTCGCGGGATGGCACAACCATTTCGGGTCGCCAGCCGTTGCGATTGCCGACGTCCATGAACTCGATGAATCGCACGATCACCGGCCGCCCGCGAAAGCGCTCCACCAGCTCGAGCACGGCGTGATCATTCACGCCGCGGATGACGACGGTATTGATTTTTACCGGTGCGAGACCAGCGGCTATCGCCGCCTCGATCCCCTCGAGGACCTCATCGAGCGCGGCAAACCCGCCGCTCATGCGCTTGAACACCGTCTGATCGAGCGAATCGAGGCTGACGGTCACGCGCCTCAAGCCGTTCGCATACAGGTCGGCCGCGTACTGCTGCAGCAGCACGCCGTTGGTCGTAAGCGCGATATCCTCGATGCCGGTGATGGAGGACAGGTCGCCGATCAGGTCGCCAAGATTGGTGCGCAGCAGCGGCTCGCCGCCCGTGAGGCGGAGCTTGCGTACACCCAGGCTGGCAAACAGACGGGTCACCCGCACGATCTCCTGGAACGAAAGGCGTTGCTGCGATTCCAGGAATCGGTATCCGTCGCGATAGGCGTCCTTCGGCATGCAGTACAGGCAGCGGAAATTGCATCGGTCCATGACCGAGATGCGCAAATCGCGCAACGGCCGTCCGAGCCGATCGACCGGGTGGAGATGGTCGTTAATGGGGTGTACGTTGTTAGCCATGATTCGCCTGACTACCAGCGGTAGATGATGGCGAGGAAGCCTCGTGGATAGCTGCTCGAGCCGGGAGGCAATTCGATGAAGCCGTCGGACCCGGTCAGGCTCAGAAAATCTCCCGAGCCGTTCGTCGGTCGCGGATGGGCCCAGGGGCGGCCCGAGTCGTCTTGTTCGACGTAAACCGGCAGAAAGTAGGCCCGCGTACCGTCGACGGCGATCGGTGCCGCGAGCGCGACGCGTTCCGGCACGCCGGCATTCGCCCCCATCGATACCGCTACTGCCGGCATCACGTACCGGATCAGGCAGGTCAATGTCGATACCGGATTGCCCGGCAGACCGAACACGGCCTGGCCCGCCGGGCCTACGCCAAACCACATCGGTGCGCCCGGACGTTGCGAGATCCGGCGAAAGACCTCCTCGACACCGAGCTGCTTGAGAACCTTGGGCACGAGATCGAATCGTCCCATCGACACTCCGCCGCTCAGGACCAGAACCTGGTACGTGCTGAGATACAGTGCCAGCCGTTCCGTCAGTTTCGATTCGTCGTCACCGATGTGATCTGCAGACACCCGAGCCAGTCCGCGCTGCAGGAGCGCAGCGACGATTGCGTAAGCATTCGAGCGGCGTACCTGAAAGTCGGCGATCGGCTTGCCGGGCTCGATCAGCTCGTCGCCGGTCGATACGACGGCGACGTCCGGACGGCGGCTGACGCGCAGTCGTGCCATGCCTGCCGAAGCGGCGACCGCAATTTCCGGTGCCCGCAACCGGGTTCCGCAGCTGAGCAACAGGTCGCCCTGCCGGGCGTCGCTGCCACGCCGGTGGACGTTGTGATACGGGGCGAGGTTTGCCGAGGAGCGGATGGTCGCGTACCCGTCCTCCAAGTCGAGGTGCTCGAGCGGCACCACGCAGTCGCAGTCGAGCGGGAGGATTGCCCCGGTCATGACCTCTATGGCGTGGCCCTTGTCTGTGAGCCGGCTTTGCGGCGCACCGGCCGCTTGCACGGCTTGCAGCTTCAGACGTCGGTTGCCTTGGCGCCAGGTGTCACTGTCGCCGGCAATGCCGTCCAT
>JAJZVF010000177.1:3789-5582 GCA_021845825.1 Pseudomonadota bacterium
TTATTTTCGGCGGCGGCTTTCATGGCAGGTGCGACGGCGGCTTCATCGGCTGGCAACGCGACGATTCGGGCCAGTGTGCTCTCGCTGATCGTTGACGGGCTGGCTAGCCGAAATCTTCCAGTCGACCAGCTGCTCATGGCTCATATCGAGCCCGGCCAGCTTGCCGATCCGTACTCGGAGCTGGACCTCCGCCGTTACGTTGCCGTGTTCGAGGCTGCCGCGCAGTTGGCACGCGATCCGTTCTTCGGATTACGATTGGGGGAGGAAGTCGAGATCGAGCAATTCGGCCCGCTCGGCATCGTCATTCTGGCGGCGGGCACGCTCGCCAAGGCCATGTGCGCCTGGGCGCGCTACTCGAGCACCTGGCAAAGCGGAACGATCACCGAGGTCGTATCCAAGGGCGACGTGTGGGAGTGCGTCTATCAGATTTCGGACGATACCGTTCGCCCGAGACGCCAGGACACTGAGTTTACCCTTGCCCTGGTGTGTCGCCTGTTCCGTGGAACGCTCAGCCGCCAATGGGCGCCGCTCGGCATCCAGTTCGAGCATGCGGCCCCCGGGGGACTGGAGACTTCGGCGGCACGGCGACTCTATCAGCGCACGTTTCGTTGTCCGGTGGAGTTCGGCTGCACATCCAACAGAATCCTGGTTGACCATAACGACCTCGATGTGCCCACCGTGGGCGCGTATCACGGGCTGGCGCCTCACGTCGAGCATCTGCTGCAGACGCTGGAGCGCCCGGGTCAGCTGCCGGAGCGGTTGAGCGAGCGCGTCACGCGCGCGATCCGCAGCCGCTTGGGCTATCAGCCCGTCACCGCGCCGGGCGTCGCCTCGGCACTGGGCTTGTCGGCGCGTACGCTCCAACGACGACTGCAGACCGAGGGCACTTCTCTACGGACCCTGGTCCGGGAATGTCGCCGCAGTCGTGCCGAGGCCATGCTGGCCGACCCTAGACGGCAGGTCACGACCGTCGCGCACAGTCTGGGATACGCCGGTACTGCGGTGCTGAGCCGCGCCTTCAAAGCCTGGACCGGCGGGGCTCCCCGGACTTTTCGAGGCAAAGCTTCCGGGCGCTGCTGATCTACGTCGATAGCGAAAGTCGATGGCGCAAGCAATAAAGCTTTTGGCGCAATCGGCAAAATTAAATCTGCCAAGTTTGTCATTCTCAGGCGCCCGCATAGTTGTCCAAGGTCCATGGCACTCGACCAAAATTCTCCTCCCACCTATCGCCTGCGCGCCGGTGCGGTGGGCGTTGGTGCGGTCACATTCTTCGTCGTTTCGGCAGCCGGACCGATGGTGGCCATTGCCGGGGGATTTCCGGTCGGGATGATGCTTGGCGATGGCGCGGGGATGCCCGCGATGCTGCTGATCTGTGTGGCGATCCTGCTCGTGTTCGCTGCCGGCTACACCGCGATGGCTCGGCACGTGGTCACGGCCGGCGGGTTCTACGCTTTTGCCGCGCGCGGCCTGGGCGGTGTCGCCGGTGGCGCCGCCGGCGCAGTGGCAGTGGTAGCTTACAACGCGATGCAGGTCGGTATTTACGGCATGTTCGGTACCGCAGCGCGGATGCTGTTGCTGCAGTACGCGGGCATCGATTTGCCTTGGTATCTGTACGCTCTGTCGGCTGTGGCAATTGTGGCTGTCCTGGGATACCGGCAGGTCGATCTGTCGGCAAAGATTCTCTCCGTCCTGGTCATCTGCGAGTATGTCGCGGTATTGATTCTGGATGCAGCGATCCTCCGCGGCGGCGGCGCGCACGGTGTCACCCTGGCCTCATTCACGCCCGCCGTCGC
>JAJZVF010000178.1 GCA_021845825.1 Pseudomonadota bacterium
GGGAGCTATCAGCGCTGGATCGAGACGCACTATGGCTAGGGGCCGATGACTCACCGCGCGCGCGAGCGGGGTCTTGCCGAGCGATCGTGTCCTGCATGCATCACCCGGGTGCCGCCGGCCGCGGGGCCCGTCGAGAGGACGCGCGGGTGCGCACCCGCGCGCGCAGATCCGCCCCGATGTTGCCTGTGCGGATGTTGATCGGGACGACATCCGCCGCGCCTCTCGCGAGGCGAGCGACCACTCGTTTGCGGTCGGCGTGCAGTGCTTTGCCCGCGTCGTCGTTCTCGTTGTTTCAGCCGCGCCGTGGAGCGGGGCTGTACGGACTTGATGCAGCTACGGAGTAAAAAGACGCGCACTTTGCATGCGCGCTCGCGTAGTACTATCGCTCGATGGCCGAGACCCTGGATCTCTACATCAATGCCCGGCGCCACTTCGCGGTGCAGCAAGTTGACTCGCTCGATACGCCGGCGTTGCCGGCCGCGACGGCTGCCCGTATCGAGCGCGCTTTCTCGAAAGGACAGGGCGCGGGCCTGGTACACCTGGCAACCACCGAGGTCACGACCGCTCTGACGCCGGGACTGACGTTTGCGCGGGATTTCGCCCAGCGTTACGTGACACGGCTCTGCCATCTCGGCGATGCGCGCCCCGATGCGCCCGGTGTCCTCGTCGATCTGCCGCCGCAGGAGGAGCTCGAGGCCCTGAGGCTCGCGGCCCCGCCCATCAAGGGCCTCGAGTATCTCGATGCGGCCATGCTGCGCATGGCCTGGCGGGACATCGAGGACTGGCTGCGCGGGGAGGCGAGCGCCGCGGGCGAGAGCCTGCGCGGCTATCTGCACCGGCGCAATCCGCTCTGGCGCCTCGTCGGCCGGGTCACCTTCCACCTGGCCGAGAACCCGCGCGATGAAGCGCTGCCGTTCGCATTCCTGGTTACCTACTCCGGCAGCGTCTCGGAGCACGGCGTGGCCCGGCACCTGCCGCTCGGGCGCGCCCTGCAGGAATACACGGGGGAGGCAAACCGCAAACGCCTGGCGAGCCTGCTCAAGCCCATCCGCGAGGCCTCCGAGCGGCTCGCCTGGGTCCGCGAGCTGATCGAGACCGGCGACCTCTACCATCCCCTCGCCTGGAGCCCCGCGCAGGCTCTCAGGCTCCTGCGCGACACCCCGATCCTCGAGGCCTGCGGGCTGGTGGTGCGCATTCCGGACTGGTGGCGGGCGGGCCGCGCCCCGCGGCCTCAAGTGAGCGTGCAGGTCGGGGGCAGGCCGGCGGTCTCCCTGGGCGCCGAAGCCGTGCTCGATTTCTCGGTGGGCATGACGCTCGAGGGGCAGGCACTAACGGATGCCGAGCAGCGCGAGCTGCTGTCCTCCTCGGCGGGCTTGATCCGCCTGCGCGGCCGATGGGTCGAAGCCGATGGCGAGAAGCTCGCCGCCGCGCTCGAGCATTGGCAGCGGGTGGAACGGCAGGTGCGCTCCGGAGGGCTTTCGTTTCACGAGGGCATGCGACTGCTCGCCGGCGCGCCCACCGGCCGCGATCTCACCGAAGTGCCTGAGCCGCTTGCGGCCTGGTCCGGCGTCGAGCCGGGGGAGTGGCTGCGCGGGCTGCTCGCGCGGCTGCGCCGGCCGGAAGCGGAGCATGAGCTGGCGGAGGCGGGTCTGCAGGCCACCCTCAGGCCTTACCAGGTGACGGGCGCGAAGTGGCTGGCGCTGCTCGCGGGTCTCGGTCTCGGCGCCTGTCTCGCCGATGACATGGGGCTCGGCAAGACCCTGGAGGTGATCGCCCTGCTGGTGCACCTGCGCGCCGCGCCGGTGAGCGCCGTGCGAGCGGCCCGGGGCCGCGCGCACGGGCAGGGCGAGTCCGCCTCCCCCAGTCTCATCGTGGCGCCCGCCTCGCTGATCGCCAACTGGAAAAGCGAGATCGAGCGGTTCGCGCCGCGCCTCGAGGTCTTCGTCGCGCACCCGTCGGAGACCAACACCGACCTCAATCGTGCCGATGCGCTGAGCGGGGCGCTGAGCGGGATCGATGTCGCGCTCACCACCTATGGAGTCGTCACCCGCTCCGAGGCGCTGCGGGCGCGGCCCTGGCGCCTGGTGGTCCTCGATGAGGCGCAGGCGATCAAGAACCCGGGCGCGCAGCAGACGCGGGCGGTCAAGCAGCTCAAGGCCACGGCCCGCATCGCCTTGACCGGCACGCCCATCGAGAACCGACTCACGGACCTGTGGTCCCTGTTCGACTTCCTCAACCCCGGCCTCCTTGGGGCGGCGCGCGCCTTCGCCGAGGCCGCCAAGCGCATGGCGAAGGGGGACGAGGCCGCCTACGGGCCGTTGCGTCGCCTGGTGCAGCCCTACATCTTGAGACGCCTGAAGACCGACAAGTCCGTCATCGCGGACCTGCCGGAGAAGACCGAGGTTCGCGCCTACTGCGGCCTGACACGCGAGCAGGCGGCTCTTTACGAGCGCTGCGTGCGGGAGCTCGCGCGAGCGCTCGAGGGCGCCGAGGGCATCCGGCGCCGCGGCGCGGTGCTCTCGTACCTCATGCAGCTGAAGCAGATCTGCAACCATCCGGCGCAGTGGGCGGGGCAGGGCCCCTACAGCGGCGCACGCAGCGGCAAGTTCGAGCGCCTCGGGGAGCTGTGCGAGGAGCTCGCCGAGCGCCAGGAGCGAGTGCTCGTGTTCACCCAGTTCCGCGAGCTCACCGAGCCGCTCGCGCAGTATCTGCGGCAGGTCTTCGGCCGTCCCGGCCTCACGCTGCACGGCGGCACCGCCGTCGCCAAGCGCCAGGGACTCGTCGAGCAATTCCAGCGCGAGGACGGCCCGCCGTTCTTCGTGCTCTCGCTGAAGGCGGGCGGCACGGGGCTCAACCTCACCGCGGCCTCCCAGGTGATTCATTTCGATCGCTGGTGGAACCCGGCGGTCGAGAACCAGGCCACCGACCGGGCGTTTCGCATCGGCCAGCAGCACAATGTGCTGGTGCACAAGTTCGTCTGCCGCGGCACGGTGGAGGAGAAAATCGATGCGCTCATCGAGGCGAAGACCGGGCTCGCGCGCGAGCTGCTCGATGAGGGCGGCGAGAAGCTGCTCACCGAGATGAGCGACGAGGAGCTCATGCGCACCGTGGCGCTCGATCTTCACAAGGCTTGCGAGGCATGATGTGAACATGACCGGCCGAGGCCGAATCCAATGAACTGGTGGCGCTACACGCGCAAGCCGAGTGTGCTCGAGCAGCGCGAGCGCGCCCGGCGCGAGGGCAAACAGCTCGAGCGCAAGGCGGCAAAGAGCGGCCGCAAGCCCTCGCCCGTGGTGATCGAGGGGCGCGCCATCGCGCGCAGCTTCTGGGGCAAGGCCTGGTGCGAGAACCTCGAGTCCTACCGGGACTACGAATACCGCCTGCCACGGGGGCGCAGCTATGTGCGCAACGGCGCGGTGCTCGATCTTCAGGTCGGCGCGGGGCGAATTGCCGCGCTGGTCGCCGGCTCCCGCCCGCGACCCTACGAGGTCGAGATCAAGATCACACCGCTCGCCCAGGCGCACTGGGCGCGCCTGAAGAGCCAGTGTGCCGGGCAGATCGGCTCGCTGATCGAGCTCCTCGAGGGGCAGCTGTCCGATCGGGTGATGGGCGTCGTCACCGACCGCGAGCAGGGCCTGTTCCCGAGACCGAAGGAAATCGAGATGAGCTGCTCGTGCCCGGACTGGGCGACGATGTGCAAGCACGTTGCGGCGGTGATGTACGGAGTAGGTGCACGGCTCGATACGCAGCCGCAGCTGCTCTTCACGCTGCGCAACGTCGAGCACGGCGAGCTGCTCGCCACGGTGCCCGCCCTCGAGGTGACGCGCGGCAGCGGCGGCAAGCGCATCGCCGAGGAGGATCTCGCCGGGGTCTTCGGCATCGAGCTCGCCGAGACGCCGGATGCGGAGTCTTCGCCGAAGAGGAATCTGCGGCCTATACCGGCGAAGCGCGCTCTCCGAAAGGACCGCGCGACGCGCAAGGCGAAGAAGACGAGCAAGACAAGCGGCACGACGAGGAGGATGAAGAAGCACAGCCGTTGATTCCCTGCTCGAGCTCGGGCGCAACGACAGGCCAGGCCAGGCGTGAGGCGAATCGAGATTGCTCGGCTTGGGCAGGGGCGACAAGCGCAGCGTCTCGGACCTCGCGGGGCTTCTGCAGCCGGGGATCGAGTTGAGATGAGACCCTCGGGCTGGTTTGCCGTGAGAGGAAAGTGCCATAATTTATTGGCGCAGAAACTTCCTTGCGTAAGCACACACACCGGGAGCAGCCTTCGCATCTCATGCGCTTGACCGAAGCGCAAACTGACATCATTCGCCGCACAGTTCGCGAAGTCTTGGGTGATGACGCTCGCGTCTTGTTGTTCGGCTCGCGGATGGATGACGGCAAGCGTGGCGGAGACGTGGATCTCTACGTGGAATCAGACGACGTCATCGACATGCCGGCGTTGGTCATCGCGCGCCTGTCGGCTCGCATCCCGCGCGGCATACACGGGCGAAAAGTTGGCATTGTGCTGAGCGCCCCCAACCTCGGTCGCTTCCCGATACACGAGTCCGCCAAGCTCGAGGGCATCAGGCTGTGAGTGTCTCACCGAAGCTTCTCGCGCGATTGCAGTTTCTGGCGCAGGTGGTCAATCGGGAAACCACGCACCTGCGCCAGACCGATCAGCGCTTGTTCGCCGCCAGGTTCGGCATCGAGGACGCCAAGCGCTTGGCCGAGGATGCGGAGCTGGCGGAGAGGGTGGATGCGTTCGTGAGCCGGTTCGGACGCCTGCAGGATACCGTGGGAGACAAACTGCTGCCCGTTTGGCGGCAAGCGGTAGGCGAAACGCCGGGTGCCATGGTAGACAATCTGGATCGCGCGGAGCGACTCCCGCTGTTGGTGTCGGCGGAGACGTGGCTGACGTTGCGCCAGCTTCGCAATCAGATGGTCCATGACTATATTGAAGATCCAGTCATCCTGGCAAGCGCCCTGCAATCCGCTCACGAGAACCTGCACGTGATTACTGATGCCGCATCCGCACTGATGAGCGATCTGCGGCGGCGTGGAATTGATCTCGCGACTGGATGGCCTCCCCGGGGCAGACAGGGTAGCCTCCCCCATGACGTACGCGCGCGTGTGCGTGAAAAAAATGGGGCGTGAGCGGGTCCGATGGGCAGGCCGCGTGCCCGCGGCGGTCCCGCGAGTTCGGTTGGTCGCGTGCCGCCGGCTCGAAGCCGGATCTGCATTCCCCGGTGTGCGATGGCCGATGCGCACCTCGGCCCACGGGCGCTGATTCCGATGCCACCACCCCCCATACCCGCTACAATCAGCGCCTTCGCATGGGCGGATCGGGGCCACGGGCCCGCGAGGTTCCGGTGGACAACCGGGGGGCGGCTCATGCGTTGTTGGGCATCTGGCGACAAATAAAGGGTTTTTGATGCGCTTGCTGCGACGTCCGGGGCTGATGCGCCCGCTGCTGATGATTCTCGGTTTTTGGCTCCCCACCGCCGTTTTCGCCCAGTCCGCGCTGAATTCCGCCATGTCGCTCGGGCTGCTGCACAGCCTGTCGCAGTCCCAGCAGCAGGCCATCACGA
>JAJZVF010000179.1 GCA_021845825.1 Pseudomonadota bacterium
CTGGCCCATCTCCACGCGCTGCACCGTGAGGGTGACCGTGTCATCCGGATGGATCGCGACGAACACCAGGGGGTTGTCGACCGCGCCGCCCGGCTGCGCGGCCGCCCCGTACTTGCGGCCCGCGGCGTGCGCGATCTGCCCCGACTGGCGCAGGCACAGCACCAGGGCACCGAGGGCAGCGGCGCCCTTTACCAGCGCGCGGCGGGTGACCTGCGGCGCCTCGCCGGTGTCCCCCGCCCTCACGGGTGCTGCCTCAGCGCTTGCGCCGCGCGGTGAATCGCCGCGCGGATGCGCGGATAGGTGCCGCAGCGGCACAGGTTACCCGCCAGGGCGGCATCGATGTCCGCCTCGCTCGGCCGCGGCGAGCCGTGCAGCAGCGCCACCGCGCTCATGATCTGGCCGGCCTGGCAGTAGCCGCACTGCGCCACCCCGAGCGCGAGCCACGCGGCCTGCACGGCGCGGCCGACGCGATCGAGGTGGATGCCCTCGATGGTGGTGATGGGTTTGCCCTGTACCGCCGCGAGCGTCGTCACGCACGTGCGCACCGGCTGGCCCGCTACGTGCACGGTGCAGGCCCCGCACAGGCCCATGCCGCAGCCGAACTTGGTGCCGGTGAGCTTCAGCTCATCGCGCAACACCCAAAGGAGTGGCGTGTCGGCGGCCGCCTCGACCGCGACCGGCCGCTCGTTGATGCGCAGCATAATCGGCATGTGTCCTCCGCTCGGCTCTCAGCTCCGGGGCGCGGAAGATTTTACGCGCGCCGCGTACGCCTCACCGTAGATGTTGAGCGCTGCGGGCACCGCACAGCGGGCCTCGATGCGCGCCACGACCCGCTCGCGATACGGCGTGAGTCCGTTCTGCGTCAAGGGCTCGCGGCGAAGCCGCGCCACCTCCGCCACCGTGTAGGGGCGGGCCTTGCGCCCGCCCGCCACCGGGGCGCCCATGTCGAACACCACCCAGTTCATCACCGCGGTGAGCAGACGATTCGAGAGGCTGCTGAGGGCCACATCGGGCAGGCGCACGATGAACCGGCGGCCCTGGCGCGTGCACAGGAAACTGCCCGTCAGATGTCTTAACGTCGGCACCGCCTTCGGCGCCGAGACGCCCTCGACGCCGTGACAGCCCCCGCAGGAGGTGAGATAGGCCACCTGCACCGGCGTCAGGCGGCGCACCGCGGGCGCTGCCGCGGCTCCCGCGGGTACCGCGCCGGCCCGAGCCGGCGCCTGCGGCCCCGCGCGCCCGTGCACCCCGGCCGGGCGAGCCGCGGGCACGTTAGCGCAAGCGGCGAAGGCCGCCACGAGCATCAGGCCCGCCGCCGCCAGCGAGCGCGCCGGGGTCAGTCGCATCGCTCGCTCATCCCCGGCGGCTCACTCGGCGAGCCCCACGAGCACCGCCATCGAGCAGTGATACTCGAAGCTCTGCGTGCCGAAGCACCAGATGATGTGGTTGTTGGCCTGCGGGCGGTAGATGGGCATCGCATGGTCGGTGTTCAGGCAGCTGCACTTGTTGCACTCGTTCGCCCCGCAGCAGTCCCGATAGGCGATGAGATACGCGCGCGAATCGTCCGGATTGATGCAGCTGCCGATCCAGGAGGTCGGCGAGGGCTGCGAGCCGGGCGGACAGGTGTGCACGCTCCCCCCGCAGCACGAGCAGAGGTTGCCGTCGATGCCGCAATAGCGCCAGTAGTTGCACGCGGTGTCATCGTGGGTCTGCGCCGCGCGGCTGAAGTCGGTGCCCGCGGCCGCATCGGCGGCGCGCGCCCGCTGCACCGGCAGCAGCGGAAAGGCCGGCGCCGCCACGAGCAGCGCCCCGAGCCGCGCGAGCGCGCTGCGCCGGGAGAGCCGGCCGGCCAAGCGGCGCGTGAGGCGCTCGCTCCAGGTATCGAGATCCGAGCGGTTCATGACATTACTCCCCTTTCACCCCGACCAGACCCGGCTCCACGATCTGCGTGGCGCGGCGCACGGCCCCGGATATGCCGTTCATGATCCACAGCCACCGGTACGACAGCGCGAACAGCAGCGGATGCGCATCCTGGGTGACCGCGAGCAGATAGGCGTGCTCGGGCACCTCCCAGCGGTGCAGCAGCCGGTGGGTACGCACATCGAGCACCCAGATCTGGGTGCCCGGCTTCTCGAAGCTCCACGGCGGCCCCTCGTGCATCAGCACGAACAGCCGGTGGCGCGAGCGTTCGTACGCAAAGGGCACCTGCCCGCCCGGCCGCCAGGTGATCGTACCGACGTGCGAGGTGGCCGGGGACATGCCGGCGGCCGCCTCGATCGACCAGGGCTTCTCGAAGCGCGGCCGGTCGGCGAGCGCCACCGGGTGGACCCAGCCGTCGTAGGTGATGAACAGAGCCAAGCCGCTGTGCTCGTCGGCGACGCTCTCGTCCATGACCGGGTCGTTGAGGACGTCGAAGAAGCGCTTGGTGCGGTGAACGACGTATTTGCCTTGCGCATTGACATCCGCCACGGCCATCGATCCGTCGGCGCAGAGCGAAGCGAACCCGCGCGTGCCGAAGGGAAACACCAGGCCGCAGCCGGGCACTTCCACCGAGGTGAGCACCTTGCGCGTGCGCAGATCGATCACGGTGACCGCGGGGGCGGGCTGGAAGCTGTAGTTGTAGGCGTAATGGCCGTCGGGGCTCAGCGCGAACGTGTGCGTCTTCGGATCGGAGATGAGCCGGCCCGGCAACGCGATCTCCCCTTCGTTGCGCAGCGTGGGACCGCCGTAAATCGACAGTACGTCCTCGCGTTTGCCCCGATTGCCGAGCGTCCAGTAGGTTTCGGAAATGTAGAGCGTGCGCCCATCGGGCGCCCAGGCGAAGTTCGCGTACTGCGAGGAATACACCGTCGCCACGGTCCTCGCCGTGTCCCCGTCGATGATGCGCACGCCCCCGCTCGTCACCCCGTCCATGCCGCTGTAGGTGAGCTCGTGGGCGGTCAAGCCGGTGAAGGGGGTGACGCCGGCCGTCTCGCTCGCAAGCACCGGGGGCCCCTTGCCGCCTCTGCCGTGGCCGCCCGCCCACGCCGGCGCGCTCAGGCCCGCGGCAAGCAGCACCGACAGTGCGGCGGTGCCGGCGGCCGCGCACGCCTCTTGCAGGATTCGCTTCATCACTTCGCCCCCTTTATCAGGTGTTGCGCCAGAGGATCGGCAGGTCCGCTGCGCCGCGCCGCCACGGCCTCGATCCGCGCCGAGTGCAGCATCGCCCAGGCGGCGTACGTCACGACCGCCGCCACCAGCCAGCGCAGCGTCGCAAGCGGCAGGCTCTTCACGATGAACGCGCCGATCAGCACCCCCACCACCCCGGCGGCCGCGAACCCGATCGAGGGCCCCCAGGCGAAGCGGCGGCTGCGCAGAAAGCGCACGCCGGCCGCCGGCAGCATGGCCCCGCCCGAGCCCATCATGATCGGAAAGGCGGCGCGCAGATTGAACCCGAGCAGCGCGAGCACCACCATGGTCGGGGCATACCAGCCGATGCCGATGGTGCTGAGCGCGCCCAGGATGAAGTTGGCCGCCACGGCGGCGGCGAACCGCCAGCCGCTGAGGCCGAGCGCCGCCCCGCCCACCGGAAACGTGCCGAGGTTGCCCATGATGAAGAACGCCGCCGCGATGAGGAGCGCAGCGCCCATGAACAGCTGGATCGCGCGCCGCGGCATGCGGCTCACGATCCCCGCCCCGAGCCACGCCCCGACGGTGGCGCTCGCCACCATCGCGAGCAGCAGCGTCGGATCGACCCTGATCAGGGTGACGAAGATGACGGTCTCGGCGATGCCGACCGCGACGCTGCCGACGGTGAGGGTGCCGGGGATGAGCTCATCGGCGGGGCGCCCGCGGAACTTGTAAAGCGCGGTGGTCGTCGCGTACGAGCCGATGCCGAGGGCGTCGCCGAAGTTGGTCAACAGTCCGATGCCGAAGTCCGACCAGGTGGGCCGCTCGCGCAGCTCCCGGCGGCGCGCAAGCCGCAGCCATTGTGCAAAGAACACCGCGCTCAAGAGCGCGATGAGCGCAAACAGCCCGAGCTTGGCCGCGCTCATCCGCGCCCCCCGGCCGGTGCGCCTCGCAGCCCCCGCTCGAGCGCATCGCGCGCCTGCAGGTAGCGGATCGCGATCCGGGCGCCCACGCGGCTCAGGGCGTGCAGGCGGATCGGGCGCACCGGCGTCACCGGAAAATCGAGACTCTCGGGCGGCTCCCCGAGCGCGCGGCGCGCGAGCAGCCGGCCCATGGCGCTCGCCATGGCGACCCCGCGGCCGTTGTAGCCGAGGCCCGCGAGCAGCCCCGGGGCCGGCTCGTGCAGATGCGGCAGACCGTCCGGGGTCATGGCGACGAACCCGCCCCAGCGATACTCGATCGGCGTGCCCGCGAGCTGAGGATACAGCTCGCGCAGCGCGCGCTCGTGCGCGGGCGTCGCCGCCGGCGCCGGAATGTCGGCATAGGAGCCGCGAGTGCCGAGCACGAAGCGTCCGGCGGCATCGAGCCTAAAGTACCGCAATATCCGCTGGGTGTCGGACACCGACTGTCCGCCCGGCAGGATGCCCGCGCGCACCGAGGGTGGGAGCGGTGCGGTGGCCACCTGTATGGAGGGCACGGCGACCACCGTACGGCGCAGCGCATCGAATACCGGACCGGTGTACGCGTCGGTCGCGACGATGACCGTCGGTGCGATAACCGAGCCGCGCGCGCTCTCGATGCACCATGAGTCGGCGCGGCGTGCGAGCCGCACGGCCGGGCTGTGCGGGCAAAGCCGCGCGCCCGCCCGCAGCGCCGCCTGCGCCAGTCCGCGCAGGTACGCGAGCGGCTGCACCGTGCCTCCGCGCCGATCGATCCAGCCACCGCAATAGCGGCGCGTACCGGTGAGCTCGGCGGCTTCGCGCTCGGACAGCACGGCCGCCTCGGCGCCGCGGCTGCGCCACTCGGCGGCGCGCCGCTCGAGGAGTTTCAGCTGCCGCGCCCCGACGGCGAGCTGCAGCCAGCCGGTGCGCACCGCAGTGCAGTCGATCCCATGGCGGCGGATCAGCTCGAAGACCAGATCCGGCGCCGAGCCGGAGCAGGCCGTGAGCTGCGCGCCGATCCGCTCCCCGTAGAGGGACTCGAGCACGTGCGGGTCGTGCTTGAGCCCCGCGATCACCTGGCCGCCGTTTAACCCCGAGCCGCCCGCGCCGATCTCACCCGCCTCGAGCACGAGCACCGCGCGCCCGCCCGCGGCCGCATGCAGCGCGGCGGACAAGCCCGTGTAGCCGGCACCGACCACCACGATCTCCGCGCGCGCCGCCTGCGCAAGCGGCGCCAGCGCCGCCATGGGCGCCGCGCTCGCCGCCCAGAGCGAGCCCGCCGCCGGCGCCGCCGTCAAGGATATGCCCCATTCATTTATTGATTATCGATACTTAGTAATCGAACAACTCGGGCAGGATAGGCCAGCGCGCGCAGCGCGTCAATGCGCCCGGATGCCCGCGCGCCGTGCGCGGGCCGAGGCAGGCACAGGGCGCGCGCGGACGCGCGGCGGGCGAGAAAGCGGGGGCTGCGGCGCCGGGCGGCGCCGCTCAGGTCGGCGGTGGCGGCCGGCCGCTCAGGCCGA
>JAJZVF010000180.1 GCA_021845825.1 Pseudomonadota bacterium
GCGGGTTTCGCGCGCTATGCTATGCAGGGTTTGAACGGGGCGCTCACCGGAGGGTCTAATGTTTAGGCTCGCAGTGTGCCGATCGGTACGCTAGCTCGATTGCGCCGCAGAGGAGGACATCATGTTCAATGACCGCCTAGCCAGGATGCCCTGCGCGTTGGGTCTGTCCCGATGGTCTGAATCCGCGACTTGCGCGCGTTCCAGTGCCGTAATCTCTCTCGTTGCGGCACGTATCGGGGGCTGTCTGGTGCTGGCGGCGGCCCTCGTGCTGTGCCTGCTGCCCGCCGTGGCCTCTGCAGACCCTCCCCATGGCCGGGCCTTCCAGGGACATTTTGCCGAGGACCACGGTCCGCGCGCAGAAGCGCACTTCGGCGGACCGCGCTGGCATGCCGGTGACGGTGGGTGGCACCGGGGCGGCGACTGGCATGGAGGCGGCGACTGGCATGGAGGCGGCGACTGGCATGGAGGCGGCGATCGCTGGCATGGAGGCCGCGGCGACTGGCATGGAGACGGCGAGCGCTGGCATGCCGGCTGGGAAGGCCGTCGCTGGGGCGGGGATGATTGGGATCATCGCGACTGGGACGGTGCACTGTGGCTCGGCGGTTACTGGGGCGGACGGTATTGGCCGCCCGTCGATTACGGCTGGAGCTATCCCTGGTTCATGGCGAGCATTCCGTTCGGCGCGATGAGCATCAGCTTCGGCGGTGTGCCGTATTACTACATCAATCATGTCTACTACGCCTGGAATCCCTACTACGACGGCTATGTGGTCACTGATCCACCGCCGGTGGCGGGTGTCCCGGCCGCTGCGCCGCCGCCTGGATCAGCTCCGGTGGCCGGCGGACGCGGGGTGCTTGCGCTGCGGGTGACGCCGCTGAAGGGCCAGGATGCTCAACAGACGGCGAACGACCGCTACGCATGCAATACCTGGGCAGTGGCACAGAGTGGCTTCGATCCGCTCGACGCACAGCAGGATGCACAGGCCTCGCCGCAGATGCGCGGTGACTACCGCCGGGCGTTTACGGCGTGTCTGCACGCTCGCGGTTACAGCGTGCACTAGTGTAGCGGGCCGTTGCCGGAGCGCTCTGTTCTATGCCCGGGACATCGGCGACAATGGCCGGATGCTCCCGGCCGACACGCTTCATCCCGCCGCCTCGAGTCCTGCCGGCTTTGCGGCCGGCACCGGCCCGTCCATTCTCATCTGCCGCCCCAACACACGCCTCGGCAACACGCTGCTGCTGACGCCGCTGGTCGAGGAGCTGCAGAACGCGCTGCCGAGCGCGCGGATCGAGATTCTCTCGGCGTGCCCGGCCGCCACTGAGGTTTTTCAGGGATTTACCGCCGTGCGCCGCGTGCACACGCTGCCATTTCGGGGCGTGCGCCATCCGTTGAGCTACCTGCATACGCTGTTCGGGGTCTGGCGGACCCGCTACGACATCATCATCGACCCGTGTCCGAACTCGTGGACGGCGCGCTTTCTCACCCGCTGGTTTGTGGCCGGGCTGAAGATCGGCTTTGCCATCCCGCGTAGGCACCAGGGCGTCGATGTCAGTGTTGCGTTCGAGGACGCGCCGCGTCACATGGGCGCTTATCCGGTCTATCTGGCGCGCCGTGCGTTGTTCAGACTCGACGCTGATTCCTCACGGGCTGACGAGGTGACGCTCAGCATCCGGCTGACTGCCGCCGAGCGGGCACGCGGCAAGGAGGCGCTGTGCGGGCTGCTCGCGCAGCAGGGCGGGCCGGTGATCACGGTCGCAACCCACGCCACGGGCGCCAAGCGTTTCGCGACCGACTGGTGGCGGCGGCTGATCGGCGAGCTGCACACGCGTGTGCCTACTGCTCGATTCGTCGAGATCCGCCCGCCGTCTGGACAGGCGTCTTTGCCGGAGTTGCCCGGATATTCCTCGCCCAGGACCCGGGAGGTGGCCGCATTGATCGATGCCGCCGAGTGCTTCGTGTGCGCCGACTCAGGTTTGATGCACCTTGGGGCCGCGACCGACACGCTGACGGTCGGATTGTTCAAAGTCACGCTGCCGCAGCTGTATGCGCCACGCCGCGGGCGCAGCTGCGCGCTCACCGCGAGCGATGCGGCCCCGGAGACGACCGCAGCTCAAGTGGCGCAGCTGTTGGGTTGAGGAGGCACGATGCAGTTTCAGATCATTCCGGTGACCGCTTTCCGTCAGAACTGCTCGCTGCTCTGGGACGAGCAGGGCCGCGCCGCGCTCATCGATCCGGGCGGAGATCTCCCGCGGCTGCTCGAGCAGGTCGACCGTCGCGGCCTCACGTTGACCAAGATTCTGCTGACGCACGGTCATGTCGATCACTGTGCCGCCACCGCACAGCTCGCTCGCGAGCGACAGGTGCCGGTGGAGGGCCCTGAGCGCGCCGATCGCTTCTGGATCGAGTCGCTGCCGGCGGCAGCGGCACAGTTCGGTTTTCCGCCCGCCGAGCCGTTCGAGCCGGACCGGTGGCTCACGGACGGGGACACGGTGAGCCTCGGCGATGAGACGCTCGAGGTTCTACACTGCCCGGGGCACACCCCGGGACATGTGGTGTTTTTTCACCGCGCGGGACGCTGCGCGTGGGTGGGCGATGTGCTGTTCGCCGGCTCGATCGGCCGCACTGATTTCCCGCGTGGCGACCACTCGGCGCTCATCCGCTCGATCCGGGAGCGGCTGTTTCCGCTCGGAGATGACGTGCGCTTCGTGCCGGGACACGGCCCGATGTCGACCTTCGGCGCCGAGCGGCGCACCAATCCGTTCGTCGCGGACCAGTTGTTCGCCACGGCAGCCCCCTGAGGTGTCGGGGAAGGCGTGCCGAGGAGGATTTCCGGCCCGCGGACGTCTGTGATGAAGTAGGGGTTTGAAAACCGCATGGCGCGCCGCCCGGGCGCCGTCTTTCGTTCACATAATGAGGTACACGACATGAGCGATACCCCGCCGCGGTGGGCCCAGCTGTTGCAGCGGGCCATGGATCAGCGCCTGGGCGTGGTGCCGATTCCGGTCGGTGTGCTGATGGCCCTGACCCTCCTTTACTTCGTGATGAGCGGCAAGGTCGATACCGGCCTGCCGATGATGATCGGCGTGACGGTGTTGCTGTCATTTCTCTGCGCGGCCATCGGCCAGGCGATCCCCGGGTTGCGCATGGTCGGTGGGGCCGTGATCGTGGCGACGTTTCTGCCCTCGGCGCTGGTGTACTACCACGTGCTGCCAACCAGCCTGGTGAGTGCCGTCAGCAGCTTCACCAAGGGATCCGATTACCTCTTCCTCTACATCGCGGCCATTATCGTCGGCAGCGTCTTCGGCATGGACCGCGGCGTGCTGATCCGCGGCTTCTTCAAGATCATTGCGCCACTTGCCGCCGGTACGGTCGCGGCGGTGATCGTGGGCACGGCGGTGGGCGCCGCGCTCGGTCTGGGCGTCCAGCATGCCTTGTTCTATGTCGTCCTGCCGGTGATGGCCGGTGGCGTGGGTGATGGTGCAGTGCCGCTGTCGCTCGGCTATGCGGGGGTATTGCACCTTGGCTTCGGAACCCAATTCGCGCTGATTCTGCCGCCGGTCATGATCGGCAGCTTCTTCGCGATCCTGCTCGCCGGTGGCTTGAATCTGCTCGGCAAGCGTCGCCCGGAACTCACCGGCGGCGGCCGGCTGCAGCCGGGGCAGCAGGATGATGAGTTTCTGCGCCGCGACACGCCGCCTGCGCATCTTGACGTGCTGAGCATCGCCGCCGGTGCGTTCACCGCGGTGACGCTGTTCCTGGTCGGCAAAATGGCCTATCAGGCCTGGAAGCTGCCCGCACCGGTGGTGATGCTGGTGCTGGCGGTGGCGATGAAGCTCGGCTGGGCGGTGACGCGGCGACTGGAGCTCGGTGCCGATGCGGTGTTTCAGATGTTTGCCAAGGTCGGTACCTACCCGCTGCTGTTCATGGTCGGGGTGGCCTGGACGCCCTGGCAGAGCCTGCTCTCGGCGCTCGCGCTGGCGAATCTGGTGACGATCCTCGCCACGGTGGTGACGCTGGTCGGTGTGGGCTTTTGGGTCGGGCGCCTGGTGAAGCTCTACCCGGTCGAGGCCGCGATCGTGAACGCTACCCATGCCGGGCAGGGCGGCACCGGTGGGGTCGCGATCCTCACGGCGGCCGAGCGGATGGAGCTGATGCCCTTTGCGCAGATTGCCATCCGCATCGGCGGGGCGATCGTGGTGTCTGTGGCGCTGCTGGCGTTTGCCGGGCTGCGCTGAGCCGCACGGGTGTGCTAGCTTAAAGTTCGATGCAGCGCGCGTGGATGTTCGCCTCATGAGTGTACCGCCCGAGAAAGCCGAGCTCATCGCAGGCAAGGAGCTGGCGGCGCGCTTTTCGGCGCCACTGCGCAGCTATTTTTTGCGGCGGGTGCGGGACCGGGACAATGCAGAGGACCTCACCCAGGAGGTGCTGCTGCGGGTGATCCGGGCGGGGGAGAGTGAGGCCATTCAGCGGCCGGAAAGCTACGTCTTCAAGGTGGCGGCCAATCTGCTGAAGGACCTGCGGCGCAGCGCCGCGCGCCGCTCGAGTGTGATGGGTACCGCCGAGGAGGACGGCGAGGACGGGGTGCCGGAGGGGCTGATCGATGAGCGTTCGCCCGAGCGGGTCATGCTCGGGGAGGCCGATCTGGCCCAGGTCTTGCAAGCTCTAGGGGAGCTGAATGAGCTGACCCGCAACGTCTTCATCCTGTTCCGTCTCGAAAACATGAAGCAGAAGGACATCGCGGCGCTGTACGGCATCGCGCAAAGCACCGTGGAGAAGCACGTGATGCGCGCGATGCTCCATCTTGCGACCCGGTGCGGTGAGTCGCGATGAGTCGCGCCAGCCCCATTCCCGCGCGCAATCTCGAGGAGGCGGTTGCCTGGCGCATCCGGCTCACCGAATCGCCGGACCTGTTTCGCTCCGGCCTGTCGGCCTGGCTCGCCGAGGATCCATTCAACGAGCAGGCGTGGCGTGCGGTGCAGGACCCGTGGATGTTCCTCGGTGAGCAGGCGACCTCACCGAGCGTGGTGCGACTGCGCCGCGCAGCGCTGGTGCACGCCTACAACACACTGCGCAGTAACTGGCTGCGCGCCAAGCTGCGCCGCCCGCCGGTACGCCTCGGGGCGGCCGCGACACTGTTGATCGCGCTGACCGCCGGGCTGACGTGGTGGCACTTTCGCCCGGCGTATTACTCGACTGGGCCGGGCGAGCAGCGCACCATTCGTCTGCCGGACGGCTCCCGCGTGACCCTCGATGCCAGCAGCGAGGTCACCGTGCGCTACACCGCTGATGCGCGCACACTGGCGCTGGTGCGCGGCCAGGCTCGTTTCGACGTGGCGCATAATCCGCAGCGGCCGTTCACGGTCGCGGCGGACGGTCACAAGGTGGTGGCCACCGGCACGGCCTTCGATGTGAATCTCATCGGCTCGGAGCTGCAGGTGACGCTGCTCAAGGGGCATGTGGTGATTCTGCCCGCCGACGCCTCGGTCCGCCCCTTCGTGCCGGTCGGCATGCCCGGGGTCAGTCCCCATCTGGTCGATGTCGCCGTCACAGGCGTGCCGCCCGACTGGC
>JAJZVF010000017.1 GCA_021845825.1 Pseudomonadota bacterium
TACCTCGCCGGGGCGGGGCTCAAGGTCACGGTGCTCGAGCGCCGTGCGGTGGTCGGCGGGGCGGCGGTGACCGAGGAGTTTCATCCGGGATTTCGCAATTCGGTGGCCTCCTATACCGTCTCCCTGCTCAATCCGAAGGTCATCCGCGACCTGAATCTGCCGGCGTACGGCCTGCGCATCGTCGAGCGCAGGATGGCGAACTTCCTGCCCACCGCGGATGGGCGCTACCTGTGCAGCGGCGAAGGCCGCACCCGCAGCGAAGTCGCTAAATTCTCCGCGGCCGATGCCGGGCGTTTGGACGCCTACGGCGCGCGGCTGGAGGCGATTGCGGACGTGTTGCGCAGCCTCGTGCTCGAGACCCCGCCGAACGTCGTGCAGGGCGGCTGGTCGCAGGCGCTGCCCGAGCTGTTGCGCGCCAGGCGCGTCGGCGCGCGGATCGGCAAGCTCGATATGAGTTTGCGCCGCGAGCTGCTCAAGCTGTTCGCCACCTCCGCGGGAGAGTATCTCGATGGCTGGTTCGAGAGCGAGCCGATCAAGGCGGTATACGGCTTCGACGGCATCGTCGGCAATTACGCCAGTCCCTATTCGCCGGGTTCGGCGTACGTGCTGTTACACCATTGCTTCGGCGAGGTGAACGGCAAGAAGGGCGCATGGGGCCACGCCATCGGCGGCATGGGCGCCATCACGCAGGCGATGGCAAAATCGGCCGCGGCCCGCGGCGCCGTGATTCGCGTGGGCTGCGGCGTGCGCCAGGTTCTCATCGAGCGCGGCCGCGCCGTGGGCGTGGTCACGGAGGCAGGCGAGACGGTCCGCGCCTCGGCGGTGGTGTCGAATTTGAATCCGAAGCTGCTTTATCTGCAGCTCATCGATGCCGCGCAGCTGCCGCAGGATTTTCTCGAGCGCATCGCGCGCTGGCGCTGCGGCTCGGGTACGTTTCGGATGAACGTGGCGCTCTCCGAGCTGCCGGACTTCACGTGTCTGCCGGGCAGGACGGTCGCCGATCATCACACCGGCGGCATCATTCTGGCCCCCACGCTGGGCTACATGGAACAGGCCTATTTCGATGCCCGCACCTACGGCTGGTCCCGGCAGCCGATCGTAGAGCTGCTCATTCCCTCCACGCTCGACGACAGCCTCGCCCCGCCCGGCAAGCACGTGGCGAGCTTGTTCTGCCAGCACGTCGCCCCGCAGCTGCCCGACGGCGAATCCTGGGATGCGCATCGGGAGCGCGTGGCGGACCTGATGATCGAGACGGTCAACCGCTATGCGCCGAACTTCAAGGCCGCGGTACTCGGCCGCCAGATCATGAGTCCTCTCGATCTGGAGCGCACCTTCGGCTTGATCGGCGGCGATATCCTGCACGGCGCGCTGCAGCTCGACCAGATGTTCTCCGCCCGTCCGATGCTCGGGCACGGCAACTATCGCGGTCCGCTGCCGGGCCTGTACATGTGCGGATCGGGCACACATCCCGGCGGGGGTGTGACCGGCGCGCCGGGGCACAACGCGGCGCGGGAAATCCTCGCGGACTTCCGCAGGCGCCGCTTACGCCAGGCGGGTTGAGCGGGCGCGCTGGCGAGGGCCGGCGGGCAGTGGCCGCGCGCGCGATCGGCCGCATCGGTGGCATCCCCGGGTGAGGACCCCGGGCGCATCAACCTCTTGCGCGTCTGCTCCGGCGCGCCGTGCGCGCCGCCGGTGCGGCGCTCGACCGCTCCACTCTCGGCAGCGTCTCGGGCAGGGTCCCGTCCGCTCCCAGCCCGCTCTTGACGATCCGGATCATCTCGGCATCGATCCGCGGTTCCAATGGCGGAGAGACGTACGCGCCGAGCAGCCTCTCGACTTCCTGGTGTACGCGCTGATCGAGGGTCATGCTGCCGGCCTGCAGCCACGTCTCCCGGTTGATCCGGTCGAACACCATGCCGGGCAGATAGAGCTCGCTCGGCCAGTGCTTCAGCGTGTGCTCCGATGTGAGCAGGTGCTTCTCGCGCAGGAGCTGCCGGACCAGGTCGCAAGTGGGCAGGTCCTCGCGCACCTCGAAGTCGCGGCAGAAATGCAGCGCCTGCCCGCACAGCTCGTCGTCGAAGACGAGCTTGCCGAGGCTGAAGGTCAGGACGTAATCGAGCATGCCGGGACCGGAAACGGAATTCACCCCGCTCACCGCCGCGAGCAGCGCGCCGCCGAAGGTCTCCGCGCCGGCCTGGGCATCGAGGAACTTGCCTTCGCTGAGCGCCATATACCCCTGTGTCGGCAGATCGAGGTGCTTCGCTATCTCCACGTAGGCGACGTTCAGATGCAGCGTCTCGATGGCCGCCATCGGTGACATGGCCGTTTTCATGTGGAAGGTGGCCGGGGCGCCGCCAAACAGCACCGGGGTGCCGGGCTTGACGAGCTGCGCCATGGTCAATCCGGCCAGCACGTCGGCGACGTGCATGACGGTCGCGCCCACCAGTGTGACCGGAGCGATCAGGCCCATCAACGTCACCGGCACGATCTCGACAGGGATGCCGTATTCGACGCAGTCCAACAGGTTCTGGCAGGAATCCTCGCTGTAACGATAGAAGCCCGTCGCCGTGACGGTGAAGATCGACATCGGCCGGGCGATTAGGTCCGCCTTGTCGCGCCGGAACAGCTGCATCATCTGCGCCATGCGCACCACGCCGTGCTCGGAAAACGCTCCCGACACGACGGGCTTGATGGAATTGCTCAGCACCAGGTACAAACGCCACGCGTCCGACACCATGGGCTCGATGTCATTGGTGGAAAAAGCCGTGGCGAGATAACCGAGATTTTTCAGGCCGTCGGCCACGCGCACGTACTCTATGAAATCGCGCGTTCCGGAGGGCCGGGTCTCGCCGGTTCGATGGTCGAGTACGTGCAGACCGCTCGATCCCGGCACGAAGTGCACCTTGTCTCCGCCGAGCCGAGTATAGGCTGCGCCGTCCCGGTCGTAGAGCGGGAAGCTCTTCGGCGCCGTCTCGATGGCGCGGTCCACCACCTCCGGCGGGAACAGCACGCGCTCGGCATCGTCGGCGGTGCGGGCGAGCTTCAGCCCCTGAGCGAGCAGCCGCTCGCGCAGCCGTGCGCCGCGCACCTCGATGCCGATCTCGGCCAGAATCCTCTTGGCCTCATCGAGAATCGGGTCGACGAGGTGATCGGGAACGACGCGAAGCTGCGGTCTCATGCAAGCGGCACTGCGTCCCTCGGCGGAAGGGACCTCGTATTGGACAAACGTACAATAATATTCAGACGGTTGTCAACCGATGAGCGGCACGCACCGGCGCCCCGCCGCCCTTGCCGGCGGGTGCGCCCGCGGCCGGCTGCGGTGCCCCGTCCGCCGGGAGGTTTCGCCCCGGGGCGTTGCGCGCCGCCTGCGCGGCCGGGCGGCTCGTCACGCGGATCGCTTGCGATTGCCGATCACATCCGTGCATCATGCGCTCGATGTTTTCCAACAGGAACGGGGTCGGGGTGCGGATCCGCTGGCGGATCTTCGCGTTGCTGTTCACGCTCGGACTGATCGCCTACGCGCAGCGCACCAGTGTGACGATCGCCGCCGAGCGGATGATGCCGGACCTGCACCTCACGCAGCTGCAGATCGGCTGGATCGAGCAGGCCTTCGTCATCGGCTATGCGCTTTTTCAGTTACCGGGCGGCTTGCTCGGCCAGAGGGTTGGCGCACGCATTGCATTCACGGCCTTCGGCGTCGTGGCGTTTGCCGCGATCATGGTGACGCCGGTGGCGCCGGCGTTTCTCGGCGGCACGGCTCTGTTCGTCGTGCTGGTCGCGGCACAGCTGTTTCTCGGGGCGGCGCAAGGGGGAATCTTCCCCGTCTCGAGCGGCGTCTTCGAGAGCTGGTTTCCCGTGCGCCAGTGGTCGCTCGTGCAGGGCGCGCAGAGCATGGGGCTCAACCTCGGCTCCGCGATCACCCCGCCGCTCATCGCCGCGCTGATGGTGAGCATCGGCTGGCAGCGTGCGCTCGCCTGGTCGAGCGTTCCGGCGATCCTGGTGATCGCACTGTGGGCCTGGTACGCGCGCGACACTCCGTGCCAGCACCTCGCGGTCTCGAGCGCCGAGCTGGCGGAGTTGGACTCGCCGGCGCATGCAGCGGTGGCTGCGGGCTTCTCGGCGCGGCGATTGCTGCGCGTGCTCGGGCATCGTAATACCGTCCTGCTGTCGGTGTCGTATCTGTTGATGAACTACTCCTTCTACCTGGTCGCCAACTGGTGCTTCCTCTATCTGATCCAGCAGCGACACTTCCCCGTTCTACAGAGCGGCTGGCTGTCGGTGGGACCGCCGATCGCAGGCAGCCTCGGCGCCGGCATCGGCGGCTGGATCACCGGGCGGCTGTGCCGGAAACTCGGCTCGGTGTGGGGGTTTCGGACGGTTCCCCTGGTGTCGTTGCCGCTCGCAGCAGTCCTGCTGCTCACCGTCATGTGGACCGCGAGCCCGTACCTCGCCGTTGGCGCACTCACCGCCTCCTTCGGGTGCATCGAGCTCAATGAGGCGTCCTACTGGGCCGCGTCGATGGCGGTGGGCCGCAGCGATGCCATGGCGATCGGAGGAGTGCTCAACACCGGCGGCAATCTCGGCGGCATCATCGGCATCCCCGTGGTCGCATGGCTCTCGGGCCGGCACGCGTGGGGCGCCGCGTTTGCGATCGGCGGCCTGTGCGCGGTGGTGGCGGCTGTGATTTGGCTCGGCATCGATGCCGATGTGGTCGTGACCGCGGAGGACTCGGGCGGCGCGCCCGCTCCGGTTCGCAAGCCGGCGTGAGGGCCGCAGTACGCCTGCGGCCAACCAGCCGCGCCGGCGCGCGCGCCTCTCAAGTGCGGGCCCGGCGGGCGAGCAGACTCGGAAATGCGCCCGAGCACAGCGCGTTCGTCCAGTCCTCGCACAGGGAGACGGCCTCCGCGGGCTTGAATGCGCGGGAGTTCAGACTCGCCTCGATCCACAGCCCATCGAGCAACGCCGCGAGCGCGATGCCGGCCGGCCGCAATCTGAAGGCGGGGACGCCGTCGACCGCACGCAATTGTCCGAGCAGAGACTCGAGCGCTGCCCGATAGGCGACATACGTGCGGTCCTGCACCGCGCGCATCCGGGCGTCGTGCGCGATCATGCTCCAGAACACGAGCCAGGTGTTGAACAGGCCGGGCTCGATGAGCGCGGGCGCGAAGGACGCCTCGAAGAAGCGCCGTAGCCGCTCGCGCGGTGTCGCGCCCACTAGGCGCGCGTGCTGCCGGATCGAGGCGAGCAGGGACATGGCGAGCGTCTCATAGGCGGCGGCGACCAACGCCGAGATGCTCGGAAAATGGTGCGTGATCAGGCCCGCCGACACGCCCGCTTCGGCGGCGATGCGTCTTGCGGATACGCCGTCGTGCCCGTACTTGCGCAGACACGCAAGGGTTGCCTCGATCAGCGCCTCGCGGCGCACGCTTGCTGAGGCGCGGCGGAATTTCGGCGCGTGCTGTTCTTTGACCATTCCCGATTCCAGTGTGTCGACGCCCGGCGCCGCTCCCGAGCGCCGGCCGGACGGTGCGGTCGCGTGCGCCGGCGATTGTAACTGGTTCGGGCTGCGCGGGTGGGCGGGTCGATGCGCCTGCCGCGGGCCGCGGGGTCCCCGAACACCCGCCTCACTGCGGCGACTGTGCACGGGCCGGGGCCGGGAGGGTGAGCTCCGGCAGTTTTCCCGGCCGCTACTGGTGATCGCGCGGAATCGTCTTTTTCCACGTTCTGGAGATGAGCACCTTGCCGTCGCGCAGCAGCGTACGCGTGTACTGGTAAAAGAAATCATGCAAGTCGCTGCGGACCGAGAGGCGGCCGCGCCAGGTGAGCGTGTGGCCATGAACCGTTTGAGCGTACAACGCCCGGCCGACATCGATGGCATCGGCGGGGTTTGCGTTATCGACCTCGTAGGTGAGCGATTCGCTGCGATGCAGCAGACCCCACGGAAACCGGGTGTTGCTCGTGCCGTGCCAGACGACGCGGCTGCGACCGTCCTTATCGGGCAGCACTGCGTAGGAGGCCGGCCAAAGATAATCGCTTCCCTGGACGTCCGCCAGCCGCGCGACCGGCGCCGGCGGGGTGAGTAGCGACGGCGGAGGGGCCCGACCCTTGAGCGGCACGCGCGGCAGATCGATCCAGGACGCGCGGGGGCCGCCGAGCTGGACGGTCGTATGCATGCGATAGGGCGTCGGCCAGGCCATCGGCCACATGGCGTTGGTGAGGGCCAGTCGGATGCGGTGCCCCTCCGGGAACACGTATGAGGCCAGATGCAGGTTGAACGAGAACGTGTAGAACTTGCCGGGCACGAGGTCTTGCGGATGCGACCTCGAGTCGCGCTGGGCGCCGTTCAGGCCTGCGCCGGTTATGAGGGTGACACGACCGTCGGGGGCAACGTCCTCCAGCCGGGCAAACCAGTCCGCAAGCGGCGCACTGGCCGCCGCGCGCAACATCACACGCGGGAAGCCGATGATGGCGACCGCATGCGCTAGCGGCGTCGTCTCGTAGACGAGGCTGTGCGCATCGACGGGGCGCTGGTCGGGCTGCAAGTCCCCCCACCAGAAGATGCCGCTCCTCTTGCCTGTCGAGGGCAGGTAGCGCAGCCGGTCGCGCCCCGAGGCGATCGCCTTGTTGCGCAGCGCGTGATGGGGCTGCAGGTACAGCCGCTCCTGCCATCTGCCCCGGGGGGGCCATTGGTCATACGCCCGCCAGACTCCAGGGATGGTCTGATCCTGTGAGCCCGGCGGGTACCAGTGCTGCAGGTAGATCATCAGCCTGGGATCGGCCAGAACGCCGGTGTTTCGTCCCTTGAGCCAATAATCGAACCAGCGCACTGCCTGTGCGCGCCACCCGTAGAGCGGCCCGTAGTCGCTGTCGTCGGGCCAGGCGTGGTTCCAGGGGCCGATCCACGCCTTCACCGGTGCGGGAACCTGCTCGAGCATGCGCGGGATGCTGTCACGGTAGCCGTCGTGCAGGCCGCCGATCAGGAAGCAGGGCACGCGAATGGCCGACAGCGGCCGCTCCGGGCTGTGCCAGAATGCGCCATCGCGCTGGTGCTCCAGGTAGGTGAGCGTCCAGGGCGTGGAGTCCATGCGAGGTCCGATCACGCTCTTTGCCAGGGAGAACCGGGGGGCCCCGCTGATGCCCTGGGAGAGATCCATGTACAGCTCGTATTCATCGACGTGGAAGATCCCATCGATGTAATGGATGTCGTCCTTGAACAGCCGGTTGGTCGCATCCACCGCGATGATCGCCTTAAGTGCCGGCGGATTGCGCATCGCCATCTGGATCGAATTGAATCCGCCCCAGGAAATCCCGAACATTCCCACCTTGCCGTTCGACCAGCGCTGGCGGGCGAGCCAGGCGATCACCTGCTCGCCCTCGTGCCGCTCCACGGCAGAATACTCACGGTCCGGGGGCGCCCCGCCGCTGTCACCGAAGCCCTGGATGTCGACCGCTGCGCCGACGAATCCGCGGTGGGCGAAATAGCTGAAGATGCCGTATTGCTCCTGGGCCTCGTCATCGTCCTTGCGATACGGCAGGTAGTTGAGAATGGCGGGGAAGCGAGCGCCGTGCGGCGCGCCCGTCGGCATGTAGAGTGTGACGGCGAGCGTGACGCCGTTGCGCATCGGGATGCGGGTCCGCTCCATGGTAAGGCCATACCGCGGCGGCGAAGGGCTCGCATATCGCCCCGGCGATGCGAGCGCACCGCCCGGGGCCGGGACGAGACCGGTGGACAGCAGCAGAACGAGAATCGCGACAGTGGATCTGCGCATGACTCGGAGTCTCCGCAGCGCTGGGGATGTCGAGCTGATTGACCGGTCTGTCATCTGGCAACGCCTGCGTCGGTGCGAGCGGCATTTCCGCCGCGACGCGCGCCGACCCGGCCGGCGGCACCGGCGTCAAGCCGATGTCCGTGCATGGTCCAGGGCTCGCAGCGGTGCATCGCGCCGCAGAGCGCGTGCGTCATCGCCCGCGTCGAGTTCCCGCCCGTGGCGGTGACCGCTGTAAACGGCGTGGGCGATGGCTCCCGGCGCGAGCGCATCCCCGATCCGGGTGACCGAGGCGACACCGGCTGCGACCCGCTCTGCCCGCCGGGCGGTCAGCTCCCGGTACAAGGCGTCCTCCGGCAGGCGCGCGCCCACGATCACCAGCGCTCGGCAAGGCAGACGCCTGCGGGCGAAGGTGAAGACGTCGATGAGCGTCACCTCTTCGCCGTCGAACGACTCGACTCGGGTCAGCGTGTGCACTTCGGCGCCCGCAGCGGCGAGCGCCCGGTACGTCTGCGGTTGCTCGTTGGTCATGACGGACCACGCGGCAGCCAGTCCGGAGGGAGTCGCGTAGCTCACCCGGAGGCCGGCGGCCGCCAGGTGCTCGACCAATGCAGAGCCCATGTAGTAATTATCGAAATCAAATACCACGACGGGACCTTCGAGCCGCACGCCGGCAGCCACGTCATCGGGCGTGTAGACACGGGGACCGGCGAGCGTACCTGACGGGACCTCCAGGGGCGTATAGAGCAAGGGTGTCCAGCGTGATCCGGTGGCGATCACCACGTGCACGGGAGCCAGTTCCAGGATGTGGTCGGCGGTGAGCCGGTTGCCGCGATACACCGTGACGTTCGCAAGGCGCCGCAACTGACTGCGGCGCCAGTCCAGAACGCGCGCCCAGCTCGCAAGCCCCGGCAGGCGAGTCTCGAAGCGCAGGCGTCCCCCGAGCTCATCGGCGGCCTCCGCCAGCATGACCTCATAACCGCGCCGGCCGAGCGTCAGCGCGCACTCCAGCCCCGCGGGCCCGCCGCCCACCACGAGCACGGTCGCGCCGTGTGGCGCGGGCGGCACGCGCTCCGGATGCCACTGCCGGCGCCATTCCTCACCGATCGTGGGATTTTGCGTGCAACGGACCGG
Source organism: Pseudomonadota bacterium (assembly GCA_021845825.1). Taxonomy (GTDB): domain Bacteria; phylum Pseudomonadota; class Gammaproteobacteria; order Steroidobacterales; family Steroidobacteraceae; genus 13-2-20CM-66-19. The sequence continues at coordinate 8,901 of JAJZVF010000017.1, forward strand.
AACACAGTCGTGCCAGCTCGAGATGCAGATGTTGCAGCCGATGCACTCGCGAATGTCGTCCTCGCGTCCTTCGGCGATCTTCTTCGGCAGGAACGGATCGGCGATCGATGGCCGAGCGCCGCCGATGAGGTCGAGCACGCCGCGGCGAATCTGGCCCACCATCGTGTCCGGGGAGGTGAAGCGGCCGACACCGACGACCGGCTTGTCCGTGAGCGACTTGACGAAGGATATCACCGGCTCATGGCTGCCCTCGGACGCGAAGCGAGACGGCGCGCAATCGGTCGTCTCAGCATCCATTTTCACGTCCCAGAGGTCCGGGAGATCCGCGAGCAGCTGCACGAGCTCGTGCGCTTCCGAAGGGGCGTGCTCGCTCGGCCGTGCGCGCAGCTCCTCCAGGCTGACCCGCAGCGCAACCGCACAGCGGTCGCCAACTGCCTCGTGGGTCACTTCGAGCAGTTCCCGGACGATGCGGGCGCGGTTGCGCAGGCTGCCGCCGTAGGCATCCGTGCGGTGATTCCATTCGGGCAGGAGAAACTCGTGCGGCAGGTAGCCCATGCCCGCGTACACGTACACGATGTCGAAGCCGGCGGCGCGCGCCCGGCGCGCGGCCCGCCGCTGCGCCTCGAGCAGCTCGCGAATGTCCTGGCTGTCCATGACACGGGGACGCTGAGTGCCGATGTAGCTGACTTGGGTCGGCATCCACGCGGTGCCCGACGGAGACATGGATGGCGTGCGGCTGAGACGATTCATGACCGAGCCGCCGCCGTGCCAGAGCTCGATGCCGGCAAGTGCCCCGTGTCGGTGAACGGCTTCCGTCATCAGCGCATGCGAGCGCACGTCGTCCTCATCCCACAGCGTGGCATAGGGCAGGGGCGAGTCGTCCGAAGCGGGGTCGATGGAGACGTAGCCGGTACAGACCACGCCCCAGCCCCCTTCAGCCTTGGTTTCCCGGAACGCCGCCCGCATGCGCGGCATGGCATTGGTCATGCCGCTCGCGTGGGGCACCGCATAGAACCGGTTGGGGGCCGTTACCGGGCCGATCCTCACGGGCTCGAACAAGACGTCGTAGCGGGGATTGCGAGGCATGAAAGCGAGCCTTCAGGTCGTTGCTGCGCCGCGCCGGCCGCGGGCCCGGACCAAGGGTGGTGCTTGTTGTTCGATCGTACAGCAATAGACCGGATGCTGGCAACTTGCGCGCCGCTGCGCCTCATTCCTCGGTGATCTGCTCAGGCAATTGCGCCCTTCGCCGCGCCATGAACTCGCGCATGGCCTCATCGCGCGCGGGGTCGATCCCCGGATCCTGATACTCAGCCAGCATTCTCTTCCACACGCGGTTGGCGCGCTGCTCGGCGGTGAGCCGACCCTCCTCCGACCATTGCTCATAAGAGGAGTAGTCCGCGACCGCCGACCGGTAGAAGGCGCTCTCGAAGTTGGCCTGTGTGTGCGCGCAGCCGAGGAAGTGGCTGCCGGGTCCCACTTCCCGGATCGCATCGAGCGCCTGGCCGCGCTCCGACAGGTCCATGCCCTGTGCGAGGCTCTGCATCATCGCGCACTGGTCCGCATCCATCACGAATTTCTCGTAGCTCGCGACGAGCCCGCCCTCGAGCCAGCCGGCCGCGTGAGTCACGAGGTTCACTCCGGCGAGCAGCGAGGGCAGCAGGGTGTTCGCGCTCTCGTAACCGGCCTGGGCATCGACGACCTTTGACGAGCACAGCGAGCCGCCGCTGCGGCATGGCAGCCGCAGCCGTCGAGCGAGCTGGGCCGTAGCGAAAATCATCTGCGTCGCCTCCGGAGTGCCGAACGTCGGCGCGCCCGTGCGCATCGAAATTGCCCCGACGAACGAGCCGAAAATCACCGGCGCACCGGGGCGCACGATCTGCGTGAGCGCCATGCCGCACAGCGTCTCGGCGAGCAGCTCGGCCATGCATCCCGCGGGCGTCACGGGGCCCATGGCGCCGGCAAGCATGGCGGGTACCACGATCGTACCCTGGTTGTGGCTGGCGAACTGCCGCAGCGCCCCGAGCATCCGTCCGTCATAGACGAGCGGTGAGTTGGAGTTGATGTTGCCGAGTACGACCGGGTGCGTCTCGAGGTAGTCCTCGCCGAACAGAATCTGCGCGAGCGCGATTGCGTCGGCCGCGTGTCCCTCGGTCTCCGGTGTTGCCTCGCAGCCCTGGTCGGAATACCGGAAGAAGGCGTATTGCACGTCGAGGTGGCGCCTGCCGGGAGGAATTTCCATCGGCTCGCACATGCTGCCGCCGGAGAAATGAATCGCCGGCGCCATGTGCGCGAGCTTGATGAAGTTGTGCAGATCCTCGAGCGTTCCATAGCGGCGACCCCGGTCCAGGTCGCTCACGAACGGCGGCCCGCCCACGGGAGAGAACACCGTCGCCTCACCGCCGAAGCGGACGTTGCGCTCGGGGTTGCGGGCAAAGAGGGTGAACACCGACGGTGCGCTCATGAGCAGATGCCGGGCCAGCCCCCGCGGGATGTGCACACGCTCGCCTTTAACGTCTGCTCCCGCCTGCCGCCAGAGGGCCAACGACGGCGGATCGCGCCGCAGCTCGATGCCGATTTCCTCGAGGATCGTTTCCGCGTTCGCTTCGATGATCTCGACGGCCTCCGAGCTCAGGAGGTCTACGGGCTGCAGCCGCCGCCGGATGTACGGATATTTCTCCGCGGGCGCGCGCGCGCGCGCCCGCCTGCTGTCACGGGCGCGACGCACTGGTGTCGCGGGGTCGCTCATGAGGTGCTCCCGGGTATCTTTCGACAGGTCAGCCGCTGCGCTGCGATCAGGCGAGTTGCCGGGTCGGCTCGCGCCCTCCGCTGCAATTATACTACTGTAAAAATACCAGCGTGGCCACCGAGGCGCGTGTGCACGGGCCGGGGGCAGGTCAATGGCGGTGCCGAGGGGCGCATGCGCGCCGCGGCCCGATGCGGCGTGCGCCGGCGGCAGCCCGGGAGCACGCGGCTGCAGCCGGGCGCAGCGTGCGCGGGCGGATGCTCCGGGCGCAGGCCGCCGCGCCGGTCACTCCCAGGCGGCGAAGCGCTCGAGGCAGTCACCGAGGCTGGCCCGCAGCGGGGCGAGTTGCGGCGCGAACCGCTTCCAGTAGCCCACCCCGGAGGCGTACAGCGGCTGGCGCACCTGCTCGGCGCTGGCGGTGCGCACGGCGCGGCGGTTCTCGTGAAAGCTGAGCGTCGCCGGCTCGAACTCGAGTCCGCAGTGCTCGAGAAGACGCGCGATGGTGCCTTGCGGGTCGTCGATCAGCTGCTCGTATTGCAGGTGCATGACCTTGCCCGGCAGCACCTCGTCCCAATGGTCCATCAGCGCGAGGTAGCTCCGGTAATAGCGCCCGAGATCCTCGAGGTCGTAGCTGAAGGACTGACCGTTGGCGAAGTACTGCTTGAAATTGCTGAAGCAGGCGTCCATGGGGTGGCGGCGGACGTCGATGATCCGGGCGTTGGGCAGGATGGCGTGTATCAGGCCGATGTGGCTGAAATTGTTCGGCATCTTGTCGATGAAGCGGGGCTTGCCGGAGCGTACGGCCCGGGTTTCCTCGCTGTAGCGGCGGCCAAGACCGGTGAGCTCGGCCGAAGTGAGTGCGCACACTCTCTCCGGATAGCCGTCCCGATCGGCATCGAGGTGGTCGAGCTCGCGTACCATCGCCAGGATATTGTGCAGCTCCATGGTGCCTTCGACCTGCGAGTGGCTGGCGAGTATCTGCTCGACCAGCGTCGAGCCGGATCGGGGCAGGCCGACGATGAAGATCGGCGCGGGATCGGTGTGGCCGGCCGCGGCACGGGCGCGGAAGAATTCGCGGGTGTAACAGGCGGCGACGCGCCTGGATTTTCCTTCGAAGCTCGCGCTCGAAAAAGGGGCGGTCCGCCTGCGCAGTGCATTGCCTTCGGCATAGTGGCTGAACGCCTCGGCGTACCGGGCGCGCTGCTCGAGAGCACGGCCGATCGCAAAGTGCAGCTGCGCCGGATCGGTGGCGGCCGCCGATGCGAGCAGGTCCTGCATCGAGGCGAGCTCTGCATCGCTGAAGACGTAGTTCTTGAGATCAGCGAGGCACCAGTAGGCCTCCGCGTACTTCCGGTCAAGTCGCAGACATTCCCGATAGGCGCTCTCGCACTGCGCGCGCCGTCCGAGCGTCTTGTTGATATGCCCGATCGCCAGCCGGAAACTTGCCTGCGAGGGATCGAGGTGGGCGGCCTGCTCGTAGGCCGCCAGTGCCTCCTCCTGACGCAGAAGCTTGATGTACACCGAGCCCAACGCCGACCAGTTGAGCGGGTTATGCGGCTCGAACGTCAACAGCTCGCGGAAAGCGGTTTCCGCCTCGGCCAGCCGCTCTGCGGCAAGCAGGCTGTGACCCCACGCGCGGCGCACGAGCGGATGGTGGGCGCAACGGCTGCGCGCGTGGGTGAGGAGTCGTTCCGCATCGCGCGTATTGCCCGCCCGGATGGCCACGGCGGCGAGCCCGGCGAGAGCGGCAAGGTGGCCCGCGTCGCGCTTGAGGACCTCACGGAAGATCTCCTCCGAGGAGCGATAGTCACCGCCGGCGAGGGCGGTCGTAGCCTGCTCTATGCGCTGCCGGTGAGGATCGAGCCGTCGGGCCTGCTCGAAGGCGAAGCGCGCATCCGCGGTCCGTCCGAGATCTACGAGCACATCGCCATAGGCGAGCCAGGCGGGCTCGAGAGACGGTCTTTCCTGCAAAAGCCGGCTGAGCTGCACGCGCGCCGCCTCCAGGCGCCCGCACTGACGATAGGCGCGCGCAAGATCGACCTGTGCGTGTGCGAATCGGGGCGAGTTGGCAACCACATGCTCGAGCATTTCCAGCGCGGCGGCCAGCTTGCCCTGCGACAGCAGGGTCACCCCGAGCAGATGCAGGCTGTTGATCTCCCCGGGGAAGGTGCGCTGGATTGCCCGCAACTGCTGCTCCGCGCTCTGCAGGCGTCCGAGCCGCACGGCCTCGAGCGCCCGCAGGTACGCGGCGCGAACAGCGCCTTGAGCCTCCGGAGACATCGCAGCCAACCTCGATTCGCCACTGAGTCCGCAGATGCGGGTCGCCTTGTGCCTGGATTCTATCCGCTCGCGCAGGGCACCGCCACGCACGCTCGGTCGCGTCCGCGCCGGCGCAGCGCCCGCCGCGGCGGGAAGGGGCGCGGACCAGCGGGGTACGCCGGGATCGAGCGCAAGGACGAGCGGCGGTGGCTGTGCGCGCCGCTGCGCCGAGGTGTTGGCCGGCCGCCGCGGGCCGGTCATGTCGGGCTCAGATCACGACCCGGTCGCGTTTCGGCGGCTGGAGGTCGGGGCCTTGGTCGAGCTCCCGGGCGGCTTTGTGGCCCGAGTAGACTGCGTGGGCGATGAGTGCCGGCTGCCGGCAGTCGCCGATGCGACGGACGTTGCCGGCGCGCTCGTCGTCACCGTCCGGCACGAGTTCCCGATACAGCATATCCTGCGGCTCTCTCGAAGTGACCAGCACGAGCGCATCAGCTGCGTGTCTGCGCACGGTCGCGGTATAGATGCACTCGAGCGAGACGCACGTTCCGTCGAACTCGGCGACGCAGGTGTTGACGATGATCTCGATGCCGAGCTCGAGCATCTGGCGTTGGGCCGCTTCCTGCTCGCCCGTGTAATGGCTCCAGGCGCCTGCCCGGCCTTCGGTGGTCACGTAGCTCACCCGTGCGCCGGATCGGGCAAGCCGCACGGCCAGAACGGGCCCCATGTAGTAGTGGTCGTCGTCGAATACGGTGACCGCGCCTGTCGGCGCCGCGCCGGCCATCAGGTCATCGGGAGTCAACACGGTGGGGGCGTGCAGGCGGGGGATGGGTGCCGTGTGCCAACGGCCGAGGCCATTGCGCCGCCACCGGGCGCCGGTGGCGATGAGCACCTGATCGGCGCCGAACTCGCGGACATCCTGGGCGGATAAGCGGCTGCCGAGATACAGGGAGACCGCCGGCAACCGTTTGATCTGCCCCAGGCGGTAATCCCTCACCCGCGCCCATTCGGCAAGTCCGGGCAGCCGGCTCTCGAGCGTGGCGCGCCCTCCGGCCTCGTGGGCCGCATCGGCGACGGTGACCGCATAGCCGCGCTTGCCGAGCACGTGGGCTGCCTCGAGTCCGGCGGGTCCGGCGCCGACGATCAACACCGTGCCGCCGGCGGCCGCGGGCACCTTCTCGGGGTGCCAACCGCTGCGCCATTCCTCGCCCATGGTGGGATTCTGCGTGCAACGCAGCGCCGCGCCGCGGTAATTGTGCGCGTAGCAGATGTTGCAGCCGATGCACTCGCGAATGTCCTCGAGGCGGTCTGCGCGGATCTTGGCGGGCAGGAACGGATCGGCGATCGACGGGCGCGCGGCGCCGATGAAGTCGAGGACGCCGCCGCGCACCTGGCGCACCATGGTATCCGGGGAGGTGAAGCGGCCGACGCTCACGACCGGTTTGCCCGTCAGCGCCCTGACATAGGCCACCTTGGACTGAAGCGCGCCTTCCCCGACGAACCGCGAGCTCGCCATCTCCTCGCCGTAGTAGTCGGCGACGACCAGGTCCCAGAGATCGGCCATCTGACCCACCATGCCGAGTACGTCCCGGGCTTCATCGCCGCTCAGGTGCTGCTCGCCGTGACCCTCGGCGGAGAAGCGCGCCGCGACCGCGCACTTGTCACCGACCGCCGAGCGCGTCTCATCCAACAGCTCGCGAAACAGCCGTGTCCGGTTCTCGAGCGAGCCTCCGTACTCATCGAGACGCTCGTTGAGCTGCCGGGAGAGGAATTCCGCGATGAGATAGCCGTGCGTCGGATAGACGTAGATCACGTCGAAGCCTGCCGCCCTGGCGCGTCTCGCGGCCGCCAGATGCCATGCGCGCAGGCGCCGGATGTCGCTGCGGTCCATGCGCCGGGACTGGATCGGCTCGCAGCGGCTCGGCATCGAGCGTACCCCGAGACTCGGCACCCGGCTCGCCAGGTTCGAGACGAAACTGCCTCCGTGCCACAGCTCGATTCCGGCGAGCGCGCCGTGCGCGTGCACCGCATCGGCGACCGCCGCGAGGTTGCGTACGTCGTCCTCGTCCCAGACCGTCGCGGAGGGATACGGCTGGTCATCGGAGCTCGGATGAATGGAGCAATACTCGCTGCACACCACCCCCCAGCCTCCCTCGGCCTTCATGGCGCGCATCGCCGCCAGGGTGCGCGGCAGCGCAGCACCCATGCCCGTGCAATGCGGCACCTGGTAGAAGCGGTTGCGCGCGGTTACCGGGCCGATGCGCACGGGCTCGAACAGCACGTCGTAGCGGGATTCGCTTCCCATGTTCAGCTGCGCGGCGGGTCGCGCTTGAGACGCTTGACCATCGATGGCGGAAGAGCAATGTACTATATGCTCATATAGTACATTTGGCAAATGCTATATACTTATATAAACTCCTTTCCGTTCCGCAATCCCGCTCCACGACCCGGCGGATATCCGAATGCCAACCGAGAGCCGTACGGCGCGGCGCACGCGCCGACCCCCGCCCATTCCCTCCGTGTCCGAGCGTGCGCACGCCCCGCCGGCCGATCCCGGGTTACACCACGCAGCCACCGCGCCGTACGCGGCCGTGCCGGCCGAACTCGCTTTGCAGCTGATCGAAGGCGCGCTCACGCTCATGCACGACTGCGGCGTCGCCTTCGATCCGGAAACGCAGGCGCTCGATCTGTTCCGTGAGGCCGGCTGCGACGTCTCCTCCGATGGAGTCGTGCGCTTCCCGGCGCAGCTGGTGCGGGCCGCTCTCGACAGCAGCGCAAAGAGCGTGAGCCTGTGGGATCGGAGCGGGCGGCGCAGCATCGGGCTGGACGACCGCCATACCTGGTTCATGCCCGGCATGACCTGCATCAAGATCTTCGATCCCGGGAGCGGTGAGCCGCGCCCGAGCAACGGCGAGGATCTTGCGATGGTGACGCGTGTCGCGGACGCGTTGCCCAACATGGACGCGGTATGTGTCTCGGTCAAGAACGTGGCGCACTCGGACATCCACGGCGAGATCGAGGAATTCGCCATCATGGCCGCCAACACGACGAAGCCGCTCGAGTACCTGTGCGAGCATGCCGAGTCGCTCGATCCCGTGATCGAGATGGCTGCCGCGATCCGCGGCGGCCGCGAGGCTTTGCTCGCGAAGCCGTACTTCCTGCACATCATCACGCCGCTGCCGCTCAATTACCCCCGCGCCCATGTGGAGCAGCTCGCGAAGTGCGTACACGCCGGCGTGCCGGTCAGCGTGGGAACGCTGCCGATCGGCGGGGCGTCCACTCCCATCACGACCGCCGGCTGCATGGTGAACAGTCTGGCGACGGATTTCGCCGGCATGGTTCTAGCGCAGCTCATCCGCCGCGGTGCATTCTGCGTCGGCAGCTCCGATGTGTCCTTCATGGAGCCGGCCACCGGCGGCATCGGCAATTTCGCGCAGACTTCGCTCGCGGACATGGTCATGTGTCAGGTGCGGCGGCGCCTGGGGCTGCCCTCCTTTACCGGCGCCGGCGGCCACTCGGCGGCGCGTCGCTTCAATGCGGACGCGGTCGCGGAGATCTCCCTCGGGATGATGCAGGCCTTTTACAGCCGTCCTGCGACGCTCGACTATCTCGGCTCGCTCGATCAGGGCCTGACGTTCTCGCTGCACGCGCTGTGCCTGTGCGATGACCTGGCCGGGCTGCTGCGCACGCTCTGGCAGGGCGTCACGATCGATGCCGATACGGTCGCGCTCGATGTTGCCCGACAGGTCGGCGCCCGGGGGAACTATCTTGGCCAGCGGCATACCGCCGCGCACTGCCGCGAGCATCTGTGGAACAGCCGCTACTTCGGCGCTCGCTTGCCGGTGAGCACGGGTGCATTGCCCGATGAGGAGCTCCTGCAGAGGATCGATGCCGATGTCCGTACGCTCCTGGCCCACCGGCCCGAGCCGCTCGGTGGGGCGCTCGAGGCGCGGCTATGCGCGATTCGCGAGGCCTTCACGGGGCCGCCGGGCCGCTGACGGCGACGGCGCCTGGCATGCTCGCTCCCCGGGCGCGAGGGCGCCGCAAAGGCGGTACGTGTGGCAGTGAGACGGCGGACTTGGCTGACGGGCGCCGGTGGCGGCCGGCGGCGGCCGGCTCAGGCGTCGGAAAGTGCCGCCTCGGCCGGCGCGGGTGTATCGGCGGCGGAATCCAGTCCGAGGTCCGCCGCCGCGGCTGCGCGGGCGTCGGCCTGGAGGTCCATCGTGCGGGCGGCGAGCAGATAGATGCCGGCCGAGACAGGCAGGCCCACCAGCATGGACAGGTCGGCGCCGCCCAGCCAGCGGGCGACCGGTCCGGTGTAAAGCCCGGTGCTGAAGAACGGAATCATGGCCGCGAACCCGCAGGCGTAGGCGAGCAGGCCGTGCCAATTCCAACGCCCATACATGCCGTGGGGGTTGAAGATCTCGCGCACCGAGTAATGTCCCTTGCGCACCAGGTAGAAATCCACCAGGTTGATCGCCGTCCAGGGCGTAAACAGGTAAAGCAGCACCGAGAGCAGATTGGAGAAGCCGCGCAGGAAGTCGCTCGAGGAATTGAGCGCGATCGCGGTGGAGACGGCCGCGGCGGCGGCAAGGCTGGCAATGCGCTTGCCGGCGGTGCTCTTCAGCGGCTTGAAGGTATCCCAGACGCTGAGCAGCGTGAGCGACGCGCCGTAGAAATTGAGCGCCGCCACGGTGAGCAGGCCGAGGAGCGCGCCGACCAGCGTCAGCACGCCGAGGCCTGGATAGATGCCGTTGGCGGACTGCTCGAGCGCCGCCGGCACATCGAGCCGCGGGAACAGCGCGGCGGCAATGCTTCCCACCAGCATCATCCATGCGCCGCCGACGAACGCCCCGAGGTAGGTCCACCAGAAGGAGGCGCGGATGCTGACCTCCTTCGGCAGGTATCTGGAGTAGTCGGAGACGTAGATCGACCAGGTGAGCTGATAGGCAGCGGCCGCCAGCAGCTCGGTGAGGAAGGGCGTCAGGCGGAAGTCCGCCCACGCCCACTGCGAGGCCGGAATCTTCAGCAGAAACGCCGCGCCCACCGTGAACAGCGTGAGGATCGCCAGCATGGAGAACGCCACCGCACGCTGCGCCAGGTGGATCGAGTCGTAGCCGACGGTGGCGATGGCGGCGGCAAGCAGCGCAAAGCCGATCACCACGGCCGGCGAGTCGGCGGGCAGGCCGTGGACGAGCTGATGCATCGCCTGCACGGCGAGCACCTGGTTGAAGGCGTTATAGCCGACGTAGGTCACCAGGGCGAACGCCCACACGAGCAGGGCGCCGACGTAGCCGAACTGCGGCCGCGACTGGATCATCTGCGGCAGCCCGAGCTGCGGTCCCTGCGCCGAGTGAAACGCCATGAAGAACGTGCCGATGGCGCAGCCGACGATCACCGCCACAGCCGTCCACAGCAGGTTTTCACCGAGGGCGATGCCGAGCACGCCGATGGCGAGTGTCGCCAGGTGCGCATCGCCGGAGAACCATACCGGCCAGAGGTGCCAGACTTTGCCGTGCCGCTCGGCGCGCGGCACGTAGTCGATGGAGCGTTTCTCGAGCAACATTCTATGGACCACGCTTGCTGCGGCGCCGCGCCGGCACCGCCGGTGTGTGCGCGACCTGTTTATATTATGATAACTATATTATAAAATGGCGTTGCCGGCCGCAAGGTGCCGGTCGGAGGACGAGCAAAGTGGTTGAAAACATGCGACGTGTCAGGACATTCGGCCTGCTGGGCACCGGAGTGATCGGCGGCGGCTGGGCGGCGCGCGCCTTGCATTTCGGGATTGATGTGATTGCGGCGGATGTCAAGCCGGAAATGGAAGACTGGATCCGCGGTGCGGTGGCCAATGCCGAGAGCGCCCTGGCGCGGCTGACGAGCGCGCCGCTGCCGCCGAAGGGTACGCTCACCTTTACGACCGACCTCGGGGAGATGGCCCGCCGGGCCGATTTCATCCAGGAGAACATACCCGAGCAGCTGGAGCTGAAGCGGCGTGTGCTGGCGGAGGCCAGCCGGCACGCGCCGGCGGAGGTGGTGATTGCGTCGAGCACCTCGGGGCTGATGCCCACGGACCTGCAGCGCGACATGCAATTTCCGCAGCGCTTTCTGGTCGCCCATCCGTTCAATCCGGTGTACCTGCTGCCGTTGGTCGAGCTGGTCGGCGGCCGCGATACCTCGCCGCGCACGCTCGATGCCGCGCAGGCATTCTATACGTATATCGGCATGCATCCGCTGCGCGTGCGCAGCGAAGTGCCCGGCCACCTGACCGATCGTCTGCAGGAGGCGCTCTGGCGCGAGATCCTGCACCTGGTCAACGACGGAGTCGCCACCACGGGCGAGCTCGATGATGCCATCGTGTACGGCCCGGGCTTGCGCTGGGCGGCGATGGGCACGAACCTGATCTACCACCTGGCAGGCGGCGAGACGGGCATGCGCCACATGCTGCGGCAGTTTGGTCCCTGCCTGAAATGGCCCTGGACGCGGCTCGAAGCGCCGGAACTCACCGAGCAGCTCATCGACCGCATGGTCGAGGGCACCCAGGCCCAGGCGGCCGGGCGCTCCATCCGTGAACTCGAGCGCCTGCGGGACGATTACCTGGTGGCCATCCAGCAGGTGCTGAGGCAGTTCGACATCGGGGCCGGCTCGACGCTGCGCGCCGTGGAAGAGCGCCTGTATGCCGATAGCGCCGCTTCGCTGCAGGTAGCCGGCGAGGAGGCCGCCACCGCCGGACAGCCGCTGAAGACGCTCGAGACCGAGGTCCGCCCCGAGTGGATCGATCGCAACGGGCGCATGGCCGAGGGGCGCTGTCTGCAGGTCTTCGGCGATGCCGCGGATGCGCTGTTTCGGCTTGCGGGCATGAACGGTGTCGACCGAAGCGCCGGCGGAGCGTTCTTTGCCGTCGAAAGCCACGTGCTGCACCATGCGCCGGCCGGTGCGCTCGAGTCGATATTCGTGACCACCCAGGTGCTCGGGGTCGACGGCAATGGTGTGCATCTGTTCCACACGCTCAAGCGCCGCAGTGACGGTCGCGTGCTCGCCACCGGCGAGCAGCACTACGAGTATGCCAGCGCCGCGCAAGGCGCCGCCGCGCCGATGCACACCGCGGTGCGCGCCAAGCTCGATGGCATCCGCGCTGCCCACGCCAAGCTGCGGGCTCCCGCTCAGGCCGGCCGTCATGTAGTCTTCCCGGGCAAATGATGCCCGGGAGGGCCGCTGAGTCATGCCCAAAATCGTCGATCATGCCCGGCGGCGCGACGAGATCGCGCTCGTCGCCTGCCGTGTCGTGGCGAAGTACGGCTTCGAGCAGACCACCATCGTGCGCATCGCACGCGAAGCCGGCTACACCACGGGGATGGTGGCTCACTACTTCGATACCAAGCAGGACATCATCGTCGCCGCGCTGCGGCTGATCCTGCGGCGCATCGAGGAGCGCCTCACCCGCCAGGTGCAGGCCGCCGAGCAGCCGGATCTGCTCGCATTGCTCGCCGAAGCCCTGCCCGTCGACGCCACGCGCTTCATCGAGTGTGCGTTCTGGACCGCATTCTGGGGCCAGGTCATGGCGGACCAGCGCCTGAGGCGCGTCAACGTCTGGATCCACCGGGAATACATGCGCCTGTTCGAGCGCTGCCTGGCGCAGAGCTGGCCGCAATGGCGGCAATGGCCGGCCGATACGCGTGAGCAGGTCCTCAGATCCGTGGTGACATTCATCAACGGTCTGACGGCGAGCGCGGTGGCGAGCCGCGGCGACTGGCCGCCCGAGAGGCAGATCAGCCAGCTGCAGATGCAGTTGCGGCTGCTCGAAACCTGGGGCGACACCACCTCGGCCAAGACGCGTCGACGCCCGGCTGCGACGCGTCGGCGGCCCCCCTCCAGCGGCGGCTTGGTTTCTGGCTTATAGCGGACTTATGGCGGGCGGGCGAAGGCGCGGCGCACCGGAATTTTGCAGCTTCAAGTCTGGAGAGATCTGCCATGACGGATTCCGCCGCGCGCCGCCGCTGCCCGCTGATCGCCTGCCTCCTGCTCGCAGCCGCCTCGGTGAGCGCGATGGCTCATGCCAGAACGCTCTTTGTCCGCGCCGGCGCGGCCGCCGGCGGCGATGGCTCCAAAGCGGCACCATTTTCCTCCCTGGCCGCGGTCGAGAGGGCCTCGACGCCGGGCGACGAGATCGTGGTGCTGCCGGCCTCATTGCGTGTGGCGCCTCTCAATGGAGGCATCGCGCTCAAGCCGGACCAGAAGCTCATCGGGGGCGGCCGAGCGGTGACCGGGGTCGATGCGCTCGGACGGGCTCCCCGCATCACCAACAGCGAACTGAGCAGCAATTCCGGTGACGCCGTCGTGCTGGCCGACGGCGACGAAGTCAGTAATCTCGTGATCACGAAATCGGCCCGCGGCGGCATCTACGGTTTGAACGTGAGCGGCGTCAGAATCTACGGCAACAATCTATCGGGGACCAATACCGCATGCATCGCGGGACTCCTCGTATATTTCCCCGGAGATGTGCCCTTGCTGCCGAACGGCTGGGCCTCGATCATGATCGACGAAAACCGGGGGACCGCCTGGTTCTCCATCGAAAACAACTACATACATGACGGCACGTGCAGTGACGGCATCGACATACGGGCGACCGCGGATGCGAAAGTCGCCGCGAGAGTCAGCGCAAACAGAATCACCCGGCTGGCGCAAGGACCGAAGATGCTCTCCGTGCTGGCGATAGGCATGCAAACCCGCGACAGCGCGGTGCTGTCGGTCGACTCGGACGGCAATTCGGAGACATACATCGGCAGCGCCGGTGCCGATTGCGAAGGTTTGTTTGCCAATCAGGCGGGCGGATCCCTGACATGGAGCATAGACGCCAATACGTTCGCTCATGGCATAGGCGGCGGATCCTGCAACGGCGCGGAATTCTACATCGGCGCGGGCGTCGATACGGCCAACTTGTACATCAGCCACAGCACTTTCGCCTACGACCCGGGCGACATGATAGAAGAGGACAATAATGGCGGTACCGGATCCGTCATGAATCTTACGCTGGATGACGTTGCGGTGAGCCATACGTCCTTCCCGAAAAAGCTTCCGGCCGAGCCGCAATTCACCGACGCCCAGTACATGGACAATCTCGGCCGCTGCATGGATCAGTATTCCTGGGGGCACCGGAACGTCAACAATCTGCGCGTCATCGACAGCCGTTTTGCCGATTGCTACGGCGACGGAATCGGCTCGGACGTGACCGGCGGCACCTATACGTTCGGCCGCCCCACCAAGGCGGATCCGAAGCCGAAGGGAATGTACCTTGGCGATGCCAGGGGCGACTCGGTGTCCATTGACGTGGAGAACAGCACGATCGAAGACTCGGGTCAGTACAGCCTGCATTTCGCCAATCACGCCGCCATGGCTGATCTGGCGATCCGGGTACGGAACAGCCGTCTGGACCGCGCCGCCGGCCGAGCGGTCGTCGGCATCGACCAGAACGGCAGCACGCGGCGCGCGCACATAGACTTGGGAGGCGAGGGCCGCGGGAACCCGGGTCGAAACTGCATCGTAGGTGGGGCGCATCTCGCCGTCGAGGTTGCCGGATACGAGGTGTTCGCGAAATCCAACTGGTGGGGCCGAGCCGGCGGGCCCGCCGGTCGGGACGTGTCGGTGACGGGTGGACGCTTGTCGGCCTCCCCGGCACTGCGCTCGCCGCCGCCCTCTTGCTTCATGCATTGATGAGGCGGGATCCACTCGCCACTTGAGCGCGTTGCGGCGCGGCCCGACACGCCGAAGCCGTGCATGCCGGCAGCAGGCGCCCGAGGTGCGCTCCTTGAGACACCGTGCGGACGCGCACCCACGCCAGCCACGGCTGCCCGCGGTGTCGGCCGATTGCGCCGGTCCGTTCCCGGACCGGCGCAATCGGCCTGCCGAGCCCGGCCCGGCGGTGTGGGCCCGGCGCGCCGCCGCTCAGAACGAGCGCGAGTACTCGAGAGTCACGGTGGCCGGCCTGAGCGTGGCGACCTGCGGAATGACGATCCCGGCGGCGTTGTACTGCGCATAGCCAACGTAGCCGATGTCGCCCAGATTGGGCTTGGCATTGGTAAGGTTGCTGCCGTTGAGCGCCAGCGAGGATCTGCCCCAATCGATGCCGATGCGCGCGTCGACCAGCGAGTAGCTTGGCCGCGTGGCGATCGCGCCTGACCCGCCGTTGAGGAGCGATTCGCTGCTGTCCGTGAAGCTGTAGTCCGCCCCCACGAAACCGGTCACCTGGGCGGTGATCGGCCGGCGGTACACCCCGCCGAGCGTGCCGGTCCAGGCGGGCACGTCCATGATGCGCGAGCCCGCGCTCAACCCGACCAGGCTGAGCGCGCCGGGTTTGGTGAGGTCGGTCGCCTCGTAGCCGACCCCGAAGCGCACTTGCAGGCGCGGATCGAGGTAGCCCATTGCCTCGAGCTCGCCGCCGTTGATGATCGCCCGTCCCCCGTTGATGTCGAAGTACGCGCCGCACGGCAGCGCTACCTGCTCCTGGATATCGTTCCAGTTGATATGGAAGCCGTCCGCCGTGAGCAGCAGCCCCGGATGCGACAGCTGCATCTTGGCGCCCGCCTCGTACGACCACAGCGTGTCCGACTTGAGGTGGGTGATGTCGCCCACCGGCAGGTTCGGCTCGGCGCAGAACGGCAGGTCGGCCTGTGCGTTGCCGGCGCGAAAGCCCTTCGAGGCCGACATGTACAGCATGGTGGCCTTGGTCGCCTGATAGGACAGAGCCACCTTCGGGTCGAGGCCGCTCTGGCTGTTGGTTTGCGGGGCGCTTGGCGTCGGACCGAAGTTCATGAAGCCGTTGGCGGTGTAGTCGGTGTTCTGCCTCAGCCAGTACTGGCGCGCGCCGAGAGTCAGGGTGTACTTGGGCAGGAAGTTCCAGTACGCCTGGCCGAACAGCGCATAGTCCCGCTCCCTGCCCGGGTTGCGTTGCGTCCAGATGAGATCGTTCGGCCAGGGGCCGACCACCGTGTTGCCGGCCGTCGCCGCAACCAGACCGTCGGCGAAGGTCGGCGGGATGTAAAAGAGCGCGCGCGAGTCCGCCACGAACAGGCCGACCGTTCCGCTTATGTGGTGAATCGGCTTGAACGAGAAGCGCGTCTCGTTGCTGAACTGGTTGAAATAGTGCTCGCCCCTCCAGATGTACGGCTGCGCCGGCAAGCCCGAGACCTGATAGTAGGAGGACAGTACCTGCTGCGTGCCGTAGGTCGAGTCCTCGAAATCCTGCGTCTGGCGGTGGAAGTAGCTGGTGGCGGACACCGCGCTCCAGCCGCGGCCGCGGTACCTGAGTGTGAGCGAACCCATCTGCCAGCGGTCGAGCGCCGTCGGCTGGACGTTGAAGGCGCGATTGAGCGTGTACACGGGGGTGAAATTCGGCAGCGGCGCGAACGTCGCCGGGAAACCGTGATACTTCTCTTCCTGGCTCATGAGCAGCAGGTTGGCGCTGAAGCGCCTGGTGATCCGCCAGAGCACGGTGGCGCTGCCCCCGTAGGTGGTGATGGCGCCCTGGTTGCCGACGCTGCGGCGCGGCACGCTGAGAAACGGGTCGGTGGCGCCGGGGCTGGTGGGGCTTGCGGGAAAGGTGCGTGTCAGGTAGCCGGCGTGGTGGCTGTCGAACGCCACGATGCGCACGCCCAGTACGTTGGATATGATCGGCAGATTGACGACGGCGCTGGCGCCGTAATCAGGGCTGCCCCCGCCGGAGGTGGCGCCGATGTCGGTGGAAAATCGCCCGTTGGTCCGCTGCAGGTTCACCCTGTGGGTGATCAGCCTGACGTTGCCGCCGAGGGAGCTCTCGCCGTACAGGGTGCCCTGCGGCCCCTTGAGCACCTCGATGCTGGAGATGTCCACGATGCGCGGGTCGATCGAGGCGGGCAGCGGCGTATTGTCGATGTAAAAGCCGGTGGCGCCGGAAGTGCCGAACAGGTTCTGACCGGTGATGCCGCGAATCGCGACGCTGCGCGCAGCGGCGATGCCGGTCGGGCCGCCGCCATAGGAGAAGGAGAGGTTGGGCGTCTTGGTGGCGTAGGCGGAGAATGACTTGATGTGGAAGGCATGCAGCGCCTGTGCGGTGAATGCGGTGATGCTTTCCGGCACCTTGGCGAGCGGTTGCCTGAATTTCTGTGCGGTTACCACGATCTCCCCGAGCGGCGTGGCTGAGGCTGCCGGCAGCTCGGCGGCGGGGTCGGTAGCCCATAGCGGTCCGGCGGCGCCGAGACCGGCGATGAGGAGGGCGGCGAGCGCCATTTCTTTGTGCCGACTCGACGGGTGCGGTATCGAACTCATATCGTCACATTCCCCCAAGGTTGAATTGGCGTGAGCGGAGTCTTGCGGTCCCGTCGGTCAGCCGGCGCCGTAGCGGCGCACGTTGGCGGCGGGGTTGAGAAAGGCGTTGATGACCGCGGCGACCCGCCGTGGCTGCTCCCAGAACGGGTTGTGGCCGAGGCCCGGGAAGATGACGACCTTGGCGTGCGGCAATGCCCGCTCCAGGCCGCGGCGCATGGCCGGCAGCATGATCGGGTCGTTGCTTCCCCAAATGAGCAGTGTGGGCGCCTTCAGGCGCGGCAGCGTCGAGGCGAGGCCGCGCAGGGCGGCGTCCGAGAGGCTCTGATTGAGCACGGCCAGCCAGACGCGCAGCGGGATGGCGGCGGCGTTCTGCCGCTCTCGCCGCAGGAAGGCCGGGTCGACCGGATGTGGTGACCACCACCACTTGCGCATGAAGGCGGAGTTCGGGTTGAGCGGCTCCTTCAGCCGGCGGATCTGCGCCGCCCAGTCGTACTCGTGACGTTCTGCCTTGGGCGGCGGTCCGGCGGTGGAGGAGATGAGCACCACCCGGGCCGTACGCGCCGGCCAGACCTCGGCGAAGGTCTGGGCGACGATGCTGCCCAGGGAGTGCCCGACGATGTCGGCGCGGCGCACGTGCAGCTTGTCGAGCAGGAGCTTGATGTCGTAGGCGAAGTCATAGCGCGTATAGCAGCACTCCGGCTTGCTCGACTCGCCGTGGCCGCGCAGGTCGACGGCGATGAGGCGGAAACTCTTCGACAGGTAGGGAATGAGCGGTGCCCAGTCGAGGTCGCTGTCGGTGTAGCCGTGAATCAGCACGACCGGTGTACCCCGCGGATTGCCAAGCGGTACGTAGGCCATGGTGATGCCGTCCGGCAGCGCGACGGTACGCCGGGCGGCATCGAGTGGGCGCAGATTGACCGGTCGCGGCGTGGCGGCGGCGGCGGCCGCCGCCACCAAGGCCATGGCAACCGCGGCCAGCCGGGCGAGCGGGGCGCTTGAGCGGGGGATGGTGGTCATGCACGGCTCCTCAATGCCATCTGACGCGAGCCCGGACCGAAGGACGTGCCGGCCGATTGCTCGCGGAATTGCTCTACGGCCCGGGCGATGTCGGGCGGGAAAGGCGTGACTGCAGGCGTCGGCCCCTGCTTGATGTGCAGGAGCATGATCTCGGCGGCGGCGGCCGGCTCGGCCCGGCTCGCGCAGCCGAGCCGCATGGCCGCGTGGATGCGCTTGGCGTCGCTGCCGAGGATGGCCGCGTTGACGAGCACTACATCGCTCCTGTGCACCTCGCTCAGAAAGTGGATGTGCATCTCAACGGTGTAGAGCGTGCAGTGTGTGCGCTCGCGGTAGGCCGCGTCCATGCCCAGGCGGTCCATCAGCGCGTCCGTGGCAAGGCTCAGGATGAGCCCGTAATAGGCATCGCGCAGATGGCCGTTGTAGTCGATCCACTGCGGATCGACGGACGTGCGGTAAATGGGTTCCGCCGGCATCGGCAGTCTCCCC
>JAJZVF010000181.1 GCA_021845825.1 Pseudomonadota bacterium
TGTGGCTCATGGAATCTTCGTTGTAGACGTGAATCAGCTGCCCCGCCTTGACGACCAATACCCAAGGCTCGAAGGTCATCGTAGCGGCAGATACCGCGATCCATGGTCCTTGCTTCACGAGCGCCCGCTGACGTGCATGGGCGAGAGGGTCGGCCCCCGAAGCTTCCGTCGGCCCGTAACTGCTGCTGAGCGGAATTCCCCCGCCGGCGGCGTTGGTCACCGCAACGACGCCGTAGGCCGGCGCGGGGAATGATCCGGAGCGTCTGCGTGCAACGGGCTGGTAGATTTTCTCATCACCCGCGCCTTTGAGCGTTGCGGAACCAAAAGCCGTAGTCGCGGCGTCGAAATAATCGTAGACGCCGTAGCGAGCGGGGGTCCACGCCGCCTGCGAGTGTGCCGGGATCAGCAGAGTTTGTACCGGCCGGCCGCGCCAAGTGACGACCCTGATGTCCAGCGGCGCATCGCCCGGATTTCCAAACCGCAGCCGTGAGCCGAGCACCAGCTGCACATTCACGACATTGAAGCCGTCCCCATCCAATCTGATCTCACCATGGCTGCGTATCAAGCCGGCGGACTGCCTGATGCGGCCGGTGGACCCGGCTGCCTGCCGGCTCACAAACAGCGTCCCCGCCCCGGCAAGCAGCACCGCCGCCAGAGCACTCTTGCGCATCCAGCCGCGACGAGCGGCTCCGGCGAGATCGTCAATTCTGAAAATCCGCATGCTGAACTTCCCTCGGCCGCGGCGGGTGTTGGCGGCCGAAATGACCAATTTTACTGGCCCGTTCCCGGCGGCGAAGCGGCAGCTGCGCGGCAGCTGCCGCGACGGCATCTGCAGCACCATCGACGGTATCGTATGATCGCTTTTTGCCCGTTTCAACCGCTATGGCCCGCGTATCTTGAATCGCGCCACCCATGCCGCAAATGCCTCGAGGAACTGTCGCAACAACTGGCGCGTCGGCTGGTCGGTGAGTCGACCCTGCGCATCGAACTTCTCGTGCGCCCTGAAGACGAGCAGCTCCGGCTGCGGCATTGCGTAGCAGTTGGTGAATTCGAACGTCTGCCGAAGCTGGCTCTGGCCCCGAGCCGTTCCGGTGGCGCCCGGCGAGGCGCCGATGATCGCCGCGGGTTTGCCGTTCAGCACCGACCCGCGCGGCGGCCGCGATGCCCAGTCGAGCGCGTTTTTCATCACTCCGGGGACCCCGTGGTTGTACTCCGGCGTGGCCATGAGCACAGCGTCGGACTGCGAGATCGCGTGCTTGAACGAGGCCACCCCTTCGGGATCGCCCTGGGCCTCGATATCGGCGTTGTAGAGCGGGACTTGCGCCAGATCGAAAGTGTCGATGGCGATGCTCTCGGGCGCCAATTCCTGCGCGGCGCGCAGCAGCGCCCGATTGTACGAGCCCACGCGCAGACTCCCAGCGAAGCCCAGAATGCGCATAGGAAGCCGTGGTTCGTCAGGCGCCATGGATGTTCTCCTGCCGGTGGACCGAGTGGTAGGCGGTGCGGATCTCAAGGTAGTCTATACTCGCGGGCGTCAGCCAGCGGCAGTCCCGGCGGCCCGCCGGGGAGCGGCATGGACGTGAGAGCACCCATGATCATCTTTCGCGATCGCATGGCGCGCGGCACCACCCGCACGGAATGGCTGGAAAGCCGGCATACCTTCTCGTTCGGCGAGTATCGGGACCCGCAACACATGGGGTTCCGGAGTCTGCGCGTCGTCAACGAGGACCGAGTCGTGCCCGGCGCCGGCTTCCCGATGCATGGGCACAAGGACATGGAGATCATTTCCTACGTTCTCGAGGGGACGCTCGAGCACAAGGACAGCCTGGGTCACGGCACGCGCATAATTTCGGGCGACGTGCAGCGCATGAGCGCCGGCAGCGGAATCATGCACAGCGAGTTCAATCCGTCGACGACCGAGCCGGTGCATTTTCTGCAGATCTGGATCACTCCGGATCGGGTCGGGCTCGTCCCGAGCTACGAACAGAAGACGTTCCCCGTGGAGCAGCGGAGCGGGCGGCTGCGGCTCGTGGCCGCCCCCGACGGCGCGCAAGGCGCGGTCACGGTGCATCAGGCTGCCCGCTTGTTCGTCGGCTCGCTGCGAGCCGGCGAGACGGTCAGGCATGCGAGCGAGCCCGGTCGGGGAATTTGGCTGCAAGTGGCCCGGGGTATCGTTGCGCTCAATGGCACGCAGATGCGCGAAGGCGACGGTGCGGCGGCGGAGAACGAGACCTCCATTTCGGTCGAGGCCGACACGGATAGCGAGGTTCTGCTGTTCGAACTCGGCTAGGGCCGCGGTTCCCTCGGCAACCAAGTGTGCCGATCGGCGGCAGCTCGCCCGCGAGTGACGCGATCGGCAAAGGCGTGCGGTTACGACCAAGAGCTGCAGTCGAGTCGCCGCAGCGGCCTCGGGAGGCGGCGTGCCCTCAGAGCAAACAGCGTGTGATAAAGACGGCGAGCATCGTGAATACGATGATCAGGCGCAAGACCACCGAAAAGGCAAGCCCCACCCAGGTGCCGGCGCCTACGCGAACGGACTGCCGCACGTGGCGTCTCGCCAGCAGCTCCCCGGCGGTGGCGCCTAGGAATGGTCCGAGCAACGCACCGGGGAGTCCGAAAAAGATCCCGACAAGGATGCCGATGGCGGCCCCGATCAGTGCGGCTCTGCTCGCGCCGAGCCGCTTGGCGCCGATGAGACTGCCCAGCATATCGCCGAGCAGCGCAACGAGTGCGAGCAGTCCCAGGATGAGCAGCGTCACCCAACCGATGTGCCTGAAACCATCTGCCCATGCGCCGAGCAGCATGCCGGCGAAGACGAGGAATACCCCGGGGGAGACGGGCAAAAAGCTGCTGACCACTCCGGCCAGAATCAGCAGCGCGGAGATCGCCCACCAGAAGACGGGAATCATCGGTATTCCATCGCTATGACGCCGTGGAGCCCCAGCGTACGCTCAGATCCGGGTCGGCGCTGGAACGAACGGCCATCCTCCGGAGCATACATGTCCGTCGAATTGAGGCGCCAAGGGGTGAGGCACGTCAAGCCGGCTCTTGAGATCGCGGTCCCTGCCAGTTCCCGATCGCCGGGCGATCCGATGACCGTTGCGCAAGAGCCCGCTCGAGTCTCCTTCCGTCCGGCCGGATGGGGAGCTTCCGTGTCGCCGCCGGAGACGTTGCCCACCGGGCTGTGCGGGTCGCCCGCGCCCGGAGGGCGGCACCAACATATGAGAGCATGGGGGATGCGCGTCACTTCTCTCACCTGATGGAGCCCAACACCCGCTGCGGTGCGCCGAGCGAAGGCGCGGTCTTTCGGGTGGCTTCCTGGGGTCTCATCCATGGCATGCAGCCGGTGGGCGATTTGCGGACCAGGGAGAGTCCGTGCGTTCAAGCGCAGCTCGCAGGGTCGAGCAAGCACACCATCCGTCGATGGCCCGATGGCACACGGGCAGCCGCGCGGGCTGATAGCGTGCGCCGTGTGCGCCAAGCCGTTGCATGACCTGAAGGCCGCCTCCTCAGGGCAATCGCGCCGACGTGTTTGCCGGGACTGGGTTGCCAATGCATAGAGCCGCACGTGCAGTCTCATGGGCATGGGTGTACGCTGTTTCCAATGCGTGCTGCCGCCCGACCGGAAGTTCAGACATGCCGCCGACCCACATGCGTGCCTGGTTGTTGACCGGCCATGGCGACTTTGCGGCCCTCGAGTACCGCAGCGACGTGAGGGTTCCGGAACCGGGACCGGGAGAGGTGCTGGTACGCGTCAGAGCCGCCGCCGTCAACAATACCGACATCAACCTGCGCGTCGGCTGGTACGGGCAGGACGCCGCAGGAGGGGGGACCGCAGACGGCGGGTCGGGGCGAGATGGAGATGTCGCCGGCGCGGCCGGCTGGAGCGGAGCGCCGGTGGCTTTCCCCTTGATCCAGGGTGCCGACGCCTGCGGGGAGATCACCGCGGTCGGCTCAGGGGTCTGCACGGACCGCATCGGCGAACGCGTGATCGTCAATCCGGTCCTCGGCCCGCCTCTGCGCACCACTGACGGCGCGCCGCGCTATCTGGGCTCGGACTGCAATGGCGCCTTCGCGGAATTTCTCGCCGTGCCCGCCGGGAACGCGGTCCGAATCCGCAGCAGGTTGTCGGATGAGGAGCTCGCCTCGTTCCCGTGCTCGTATTCGGCCGCGGAGACCATGCTGACCCGTGCGCACGTCTGCCGCGGAGACGACGTTCTCGTCACCGGGGCCTCCGGCGGCGTGGGTACGGCGGCGGTGCAGCTCGCTGTGCGTCGCGGCGCGCGAGTGATTGCAGTGGCTGCGGCGAACAAAGCCGCCAGCCTCGAGGCGCTGGGGGCCGCACGCGTGGTGGCACGCAACGAGGACCTCGTTGCACAGCTCGGTCGCGAGTCGATCGATGCGGTCATCGACGTGGTCGGCGGCGGGAGTTTCGCGGCTCTGCTCGCGGTGCTCAAACGCGGCGGACGCTACGCGGTGGCAGGCGCCATCGGGGGGGCCGTCGTGCAGCTCGACCTGCGTACCGTGTATCTGAAGGACTTGACGTTCTACGGCTGCACCATTCCGGATCCCGATGTCTTCGTGAATCTCGTGCGCTACATCGAGGCTCTAGAGATCCGCCCCGTCATCGCCGGAACCTTTGCGCTGCAGGCGCTTCCGTCCGCTCAGCGGACGTTCCTCGAGAAAGCTCATGTCGGCAAATTCATTCTCCGAGTGTGATCCGGGAGACGCCACCCTGGAGGCACGGGCCGGCGCTCGCGCCGCACCGGGAAGCGGGCGCAGGTCCATGCATCGATCGGCCCGGGGATGCGCCCCAGGTCGGCAGCGGCGGGAATCCCCTTCGACCGGCCGGTGCAACATCCGCCCGCAGTGCTCATCACAGGAAGACGAAGTCAGCTGCCGTTGGACCAAGCGGTGCTCTGGTTGCGCGCTTGGATGGATTTGATCCCGCTGGTCATCCGGTGCACCGTATAGGCAGCCAGCGGAACCAGCTGCCGAGCACTGGCGTTCGGAGCGCGGAACACAAAGAAGAACGTCCCCGGCCACTGGTACGGCCTTGAATCAGCCGCGCCCACATACAGCCTGCCGTCGAGCCGAAGCGGAAAATACACCGCCGTAGAGGAATTCAAGTGGCGCAGCCACGCCGGACGCGTACGGCGTGCGGGCGTGATTCGTTTCGGTAACCCGATGCGCCTGGCACGGGCCACGAGTGACTTCTCTTGTGGTCTCAGGGCGCGGCGAAAATGCAACGGCGGTGCCGGGTTATTATTGTTTAAGGCGTCGAAGACGCTCACATTGTAGGCACTATAGCGACGCTTCACTTCGGGCATTATCCTCCGAGCCGCGTTGCAGACCCGCTTGGCGGCGCCGCAGTACAGTTGCGTCACGCCGTAACGGTACGTGAAGCGAATCGACACCGGGCATGGCGGAGCCCACG
>JAJZVF010000018.1 GCA_021845825.1 Pseudomonadota bacterium
GAGACCGTGGCGTTCAACAGCAACGGGTCGCTCGACACGAGCGGCACGAACGATCAGGCGGTCCTCGATACCATCTCCACCTTGCAATCCTTGCAGCAGGCTGGCATCAAGACGTACGTCGTCGGTCTCGGCTCGGGGGTGACCGGCTCGGTTGCCAGCCAGGTGCTCACCGCCATGGCGATCGCCGGCGGCACCGGCAGTTACTTCGCGGCCACCGACCCCACCACGCTCGTCAAGGATCTCGATGGCATCCTCGCGCAAGTGCAGCAAGCGACGCAATCCATTTCCTCCTCGGCCGTCAACTCGACCGGCATTCACGTGGGCTCAATCGCCTTCCAGGCGCAGTTCAACACCTCCGACACCTACCAGGACTGGACGGGGAACCTCTATGCGTTCCCGATCAACCCCGCCACCGGGGTCGTGGACACGAATCCCGCAGATGCCGTCTGGGACGCGCAGGCGGAGCTCGACGCCATGCCCTGGCAATCCCGGCTGATCAGCACCTGGGATCCGGTGGCGAAGGCGGGCATCCCGTTCGAGTGGACCGCCGGCAGCCCCACCACCGGCATCGGCAGCACCACGGTGCTCGGCCAGGAGCTCAGCACCAATCCGGCCGATCCGAACGGCGAGGATGCGCTCGATTACCTGCGGGGCGACCGCGCCCTCGAGCAGGTGAACGGCGGGCCGTATCGTACGCGCAGCCACGTTCTCGGCGATATCGTCGACAGTGCCCCGCTTTACGTCGGACCCCCTAACGGACCGTATCAGGGAGCGTCCTACACGCAGTTCGAGCAGCAGTACGCCACTCGCACACCGGTGATCTACGTGGGTGCAAACGACGGCATGCTGCACGCGTTCAACGCGCAGACCGGCGAGGAGCTGTTCGCCTACATCCCGAACGCCGTGTTTTCCAACCTGATCAAGCTGACCTACCCCCTGTACAACCAGAATCACCTGTTCTTCGTCGACGGGTCCCCTGGCGCCTGGGACGTGCAGTTCAGCGACGGCTCCTGGCACACGATCCTCGTAAGCGGCGAGGGCGCAGGCGGACAGAGCATTTTCGCCCTCGATGTGACCAATCCGGCCGCCATGACGAGCGAAGCGAGCGTCGCACAGGATGTGCTCTGGGAGTTCACCGACAGCGACCTCGGCTACACGTTCGGGACCCCGCAGGTCGCCACGACGAACGCCGGCACATTCGTGTTCTTCGGCAACGGTTACGACAGCAGCGCAGAGACCCCGTACCTCTACGCGCTCAATCCGCAGACGGGCGCGATCGCGGCGAAAATCAACCTCTGCAGCTTCGATACGAGCGCCTGCAATCCCAATGAGCCGAACGGCCTGTCCGCGGTCACGGCGGTGAACAGCAGCGGCAGCCCGACCGGTGCCAACGTGCTGTACGCGGGCGATCTGCAGGGCAACGTCTGGCGCGTCGATCTCTCGAACAGCAACCCGGCCGATTGGACCGCTTCGCTTCTGTTCAAGGCCGTCGGCCCCGCCGGCAATCCGCAGCCGATCACCACCGCACCCATCGTCACCCTCAATCCGGATTACCCGCGGCTGCCGGGACTCATGGTGTTTGTCGGCACCGGACAACTGCTGACGACGAGCGATCTCGATTCCACCCAGGTCCAGAGCCTGTATGGCCTGTATGATGCGATGCCGAACGGCTCGGTCATCACGCGCGCGCAACTGGTGCAACAGACGATCACGGCCACGACGGTCACGAGCTCCGCCGGAACCACGATCGATGCCCGGACCGTCACGTCCAATCAGGTCGACTTTCCGACGCAGATGGGCTGGTACATCGATTTCAGCCTGTCGCCGGGCGAGGCCGTGGTCACCGAGCCCGCCCTCGTCGACGGCGCTTTGTTCGTCACCACCGACCAGCCGTCCGGCATAAGCTGCGTGGGCGGATTCAACTCCTGGCTGTACGCGTTCAATTACCGCGACGGCGGCCTGTTTCCGGTGCCCGTGCTCGATGCGACCGACAGCGGAACGGTGTCCTCAACGGAGCCGAACGTGGCCGGCGTGTCTCTCGGCAATGTCTACGCCTCCGGACCGCGCACTGCCTCCGGCTCGTTCGGCAGCGCCAACCAGGCCATTTTCATCAACGAGTCCGGCACACCGACCGCCGCGGGCGCGGACACGGGCTACGGCACCGGTGGCGGACTGTCGTCGAACTGCACGGGAGGCGCAACGGCGTGCGGCGACCCGATTTTGACCAAGCTTGCCAGAATCGGCGGGATGGGCCGTACGGCCTGGTGGGAAATCCGCAACCAATGATCGCTGCGGGAGCGGCTCTCGCAGGCTACATGATGAGGAGAGGACAATGAGCAAAAGCACGCTACTCGCTGCGGCTGCAGTGTCGGCGCTGGTCTTGGGCCTTATCCCGGGTACGGCACGCGCCAACAAGCCGGTGTACAATGTGTCCGGAGCGGTTACCGCCGTACCGATCGGTCACAGCATCACGGTGAACGGGCACACCTACCGGATCGAGCCGGGCAGCCCCGCCGCGCGGCAGGTGAATGACATCATCCGCGGCGAGCGGGTGCAGGTGATGCTCGACGGGCCGGCCGGCGCGAAGTCAAGCGAAGCGGTGGCGATCCATGCAGCCCGCGGCCGCTAGCCGGCGGGCGCGGCGGGCACCGGGCCGCGCCCGCGGGTTCACGCTGATCGAGCTGATGATCACCATCGCCATCGTCGGCATCCTGTCGGCCATTGCGATTCCGGCCTATCGGGCATATGTGGAGCGCTCCGATCGCACCGATGCAACGACGACGATGTTCAACGATGCACAGCTCCTGCAGCGCTGCTATTCGCAGACCTACAATTACCAGGACTGTCTCACCACGACGGCGCCGACCGGCGTAACCGGAGTGGCCGCCGGTCCGATCGCCTCGCCGGAAGGCTACTACGACATTACGGTGGACCCGACCGCGGCCGATGAGTACACCATCACGGCCACGCCGGCAGCCAACTCCCCGCAGGCATCCGACACGGAGTGCACCGAGTTCATTCTAGAGAGCAACGGAGAGCAGAGCTCCCAGGGCAGCGCCACGAGCCAGACCTGCTGGGGCAGCGAGTAGCCCGGATCGTTCACGGGCGGCACGCGCATTCGTGCGCGGCCTCGCTGCCGGGTTCATTTGCCCG
The DNA here is from genome assembly GCA_021845825.1 of Pseudomonadota bacterium. GTDB lineage: Bacteria > Pseudomonadota > Gammaproteobacteria > Steroidobacterales > Steroidobacteraceae > 13-2-20CM-66-19. The sequence continues at coordinate 3,154 of JAJZVF010000018.1, forward strand.
GCCCGAACACCTCGATGCAACCCCTCGGGCAGGGGCTGCCTGCGCCCGCCGCGACCGGCACGAACACCTTGCCCGTACGCGCATCGGCCGCGACCGAATGCGCGTGGGGTCCGGTCGGCAGGTTCCCGAGCCAGCGGTCATCGAGCGAGTCGATCACACCGAGCACCGGCCCGCCGGTGTTCGCGACCGCAGCGAGGTAGTAGCGATGCGCGCGCAGGTCCGACCACACCTCATCCGAGCCGCCCACCGGCAGATCCGCGACGATGCGGCCGCCGGTGGTCATGACGATCGAGTGTGCCGGGAAGCCCGCCGCCACCCCATCGTCGCTGCACCCGAGCAGCAGCCGGTGCTTCGGTCCCAGGGCGAGGCCGGCAGGCATGCAGCGCGCGACCAGCATGTAGCGGATAAGCCTGCGCGTGCGCGGATTGATCACCGCCACGGCTCCACGCGCCTTGACGTGATCGAGCTCGGGAATGGACAGGTAGATCAGCCCGGAAGCCGGGGCCCACACGGACTGCTCGGCGCCGTCAGTGGCCCGCGTGAGCACCAGACGTCCGAGGAGCTTGCGGGTACGGGTGGAGATGAAGCTTACGAACGGCGGATCATCTGCATTGTTCACGGCCACCACGAGGTGGTCGCGCGGATCGTAGGCCATCTCGTCGGTGCGTCTGCGTCCGCCCGTGGAGATGCTGGCGAGCACTTTGCGGGTGCGCCAATCGACCACCTTGACGGTGCTGTTGCCGTCGCCGGCCCAGAACTGGCTGGGTCCGACGGCAACCACGCCGTTCGGGCCCGCCGCATCGAATCCGGTCGACTTGCGATAGCCCGCGAAACCCGTCGCGCGCCCGAGAAAGGCCCCCGTGGCGGCGTTGAAGAAATCGAGCCCGCGGTTGGAGCGGTCCGAAAGCGCGTAGACCCCATCGGCATTGACAACGCTGATGTCGAATACGTTAAGGGGCTTGCCCGGCACGGTCAGCGCGCCGATTCGCTCCAGGCCGGTGACGGGAGCGGCCTGGGCAACGACGCAGATGAGCGCTAGGATGGTGCACGCGAGCAGCGGCAGCCGGACATTGATCGGCATGAGCAGACCTTCTGGGAAGAGACCGAAGAGAACACTTTCGCAGCAATTGCTGACCGAATCCTGACGGGTTTGCCGCGCACTTGAATCCGCGTTTCCCGGCCCCAGCTTCACCGGAACCGAATCTTCCGCGCAGGGTCGAACCTGCGGACCTTTACCGGAGCATATCGATGGATTATCAGACCGCGGAAAATCAAGCCATACAGCTGCAGAACCAGGCGAATCAGGTGGGCCAGGAGTTCAAGCAGCTCGCCGAGAAGCTGCAGGGCAAGGTCGCAGACCCCACGCTCTCGCGTGAGCTCATGCTCGATCTGCGCGAGGCCGCAGTCGCCATTCAGCAGCAGAACCAGTCTTCGCTCGCGCTCATCCAGCAGATGGCCGAGTACATCCATTCGCTCGAGACGCACATCAACTCTCAGCCGCAACCGAGCTATCAGACTCGCGGCTGGTCCCAGCAGCCCTACGCCGGCTCGGGCGGAGGCTTCATGAGCAACGTCATGTCCGGTCTGGGCATGGGCGCAGGCTTTGGGCTCGCCAGCGACCTGGTGGGCAGCCTCTTTAGTGCCTTCTGAAGAGGGGCGGATTTCGCTTCGCACGGGAGCAAAGTGCGGGGGGCCGGCGGCCGGGCCGGTCAGCGGAGCCGCCAGGTGAGATCGACGCCGGCGGTGAGCGGCGGGTTCACCGTGTAGCGGGTGAACGCCGCCGTCTGCAGATCGACCTGCGGCTGCGGGTCGAGCAGCACCCGAGCGTTCGTCACGTTGTCGACGAAGAGCGCCGCCTTCCATCGGCCCGCGGCGAGCCCCACGCGCAGGTTCGCCAGGCTGTACGCGGGCAGGTGCACCATATACTGGCCGATGTTCCACAGCGTAATCGTTTCCCCATACGGCGCATCGGTGCGCGAGCCCACGTAGTCCCATTCCAGCGAGGCAAACGCGGCGAGCGCTCCCGAGAGGTCGTGCCGCCAGTGCAAGTCCGCCGTGGCCGTCACGCTCGGGATATCGGGAACCGCCGTGCCCGCCGGATAGCCGATGAGGGCGCTGCCGTGCACGAACCGGGCGTGGGTATAGCCGGCATCGAGGTGAATGGCCCAATCGTGCCCGAGTAGCGCGCGCATCTCGGCCTCCAGCCCTTCGATCCGGGCATCGGCCCCGTTGGCGGTGATGCCGAAGCCGGCTAGATTGGTCGCGAGCTGCGGATGCAGCCAGCGCTCGAAATATCCCGACACGTCGAGCGTCAAACGCCGGCGCAGGAACGAGGATTTCTCTCCGAGCTCGTAGCTCCAGACCGAGTCGGAGCGGAACCGGGTCGGAGCCTGCAGCAGCAGCTCCGGATTGCAGCGGCCGGGACCGAGGAGCTTCTCCTGCAAGCCGCACTCGTTGCCCACCAGCACGGCGTTGCCGTCGGCGGCCGGCGCCACCGGGATCGGCTGGTTCACTCCGCCCAAGCGAAAGCCCTTGGATACCGTGGCATACAGCATGTGGCCGCGGTCGAGGGTATATTTCAGGCCGAGCTCGGGTACGGTGCCCTGGGCGCCGTTCGAGGCCGTGGTGTCATACGGCACATCGTTGCCTTCGAATCCGTACACCGTGAACAGCCCGTACTCGCGGTTCGACTGGCTCAGGCTGTAGTGATAGTGGCGCAGTCCCAAAGTGGCGGTGAGCTGCGCCGAGAGGCGCCAGGAGAGCTCGCCGAACTGCGAACTCTGGTTGATGTGCTGCGGCTGATAATCGACATAGATGTTCGGTCCGCCGAGCACCGCCGCGGCCTGCGGCGCGAGCACCCACAGATCCCATCTCGAGTGCAGATCCTGGTAGAACCAGCCTGCGAGCCACTTGAGCGCTGCGGAGCCGGTCGAGGCCACGCGCAGCTCCTCGCTCACCTGGCGGGTGTAGTCGCGCTCGCTCGCCCCCGGCGCCCCGGGGGCCGGCCCGGTCGGGCCGAGGCCCGCCGGCCCGGCGTACACCGGGAAAGTCGTGTTGAGCGAAGCGGCGGTTTCCTCGGTGGCGTCCTGCGACACCTGCGTGTCGCGATTCCAATAGCCGCTCGCCGAGATCACCCTGACCGCCGGCAGGCGGTAGACGAGCCTCAGGCTCGCCAGGGTAAAGCGGTCGCGCTGCGGCTCGGGCGTGGCGTAGATCTCCCAGTGCGCCTCGATGCCCGGCATCACCGGATGGGTCGGCGCGCCGTTCACATCGACGGCGTCGGGGGCGCCCTGGCGGGTGAGCTGATACATCGCCAGCGGCAGGATCGACAGATGCCTCACGGGCTTCCACAGAATCGAGGCGCGCACCAGGTCCACCTCGGTCGTGTTGACCGCGTTGACCCGCTCCTGCAGCGGCGCGCGGTAGAAATTCGCCGGCCGCGACACCTCGGGAAACGTGCCTGAATCGACCGCCACCGCCCCGTTGGCGATGACCCGCCGCTCGATCCAGCCGCTTTGCCGCTCGAGCGAGGCGGCGATCCGCAGCGCCGCCGAGCCACCGAGCGGCAGGTTGATCATGCCGTTCTCGGTGCGGTTCAAGCCGCCGCCCGCGACGGTATCGGAGACAATCGTTTCGCCCGCGGCCGAGAAGCGCTTGAGTTTTGGCGGATTGGGCACCAGGCGGATGGTGCCGCCCATGGAGCTTGCGCCATAAAGTGTGCCCTGCGGGCCGCGCAGCACCTCCACGCGATTGAGATCGTAGAGGTCAAGATCGATCACCACCTTGCCGAGCTGAGCTGAAGCGGGCGCCGACAAAGGAATCTCCCCGAGATACAGGCCCACCATGGAGGTGTTGCCGCCCGAGGAATTGAGGCCGCGCATCTCGAACTCCGTCTGCCCGGGCCCGGCGGTGCGCATGGCGAGCCCGGCGATCGACTGGGCGAGCGAATCGAAATCGGTCCATCCGCGCCTGGCGATTTCCGCGGCGGTGATCGCCGTGACGCTCGCCGCCGTGCTCTGCACGGTGGTCGCACGCTTGGTCGCGGTGACAACGACCTGGGCCAGATGCTCGGGCTGAGGGCGCAGCCCCTCCCGCGGGCGCCGTCCGGCACGCGCGCCTGCTCGCAGGCGTGAGCCCCGCCGCCCGGACTCCGTCCCGGCTTGCAACGTTCCTGCTCCGGCAGCGCCCCCGGAGGATCGAGACCGTGGGCGGGGAACGATGGCAATGGCGGAGTCGCTCACCAGCCGGAACGACAGGTCCGTCCCGGCGAGCAGATGCCGCAGCGCCTGCGCAACCGTGAAATAACCTTGCAGGTCCGGCGCGCGCAGCCCCTTTACCGCTCCTGCCGAAGAAAGCAGCGTGACATCGGCCTGGCGCGCGAAGGCGGTCAGCGCCGCAGCGAGCGGCCTCGCCGGAATATCGAAGCGATGCAGCGGCTGGGATGCCTGCGCCCGGGAGGCGACCCAACCGATCGCGACCAATAGCCAGAGGCGGCGGATTCGCCCACCCAATGGGCGGGGCGGCCGGACGGCAGGAGGATGGCGACGGCTAATGGCGCGCAGTTCCTCGAGAAGTTTATTATAACTATTTGATATTAATTAACTTCTTTAATTCGTCCCGGCCCGGCATTCTCTGCCCTCTGTCACCTGCTCGCCCGCACGCGGCCGACGGGGCACGAGGAGTGGCGCACCGCCCTCCCGCCATGCGTGCCGCAAGTAATGAACCGCCCGCGAGCCGCGCCCGCCGGCCGCCTCGCTCGGGCCGCCGCCTCCCTCCCCCGCCGATTATGCGCGCACGAGAACCCGGGCGCGAGCAGCGCAGCCCCCGGTGCCGCGCCCCGAGCGAGCAGGCGCCGCCGCCGGCGCCCGCCGCACCCCGGTTGCGCTCGCGCCGTTGCGCAAGCCGCAGCTCAGCGGAAGTTGTAGCTCACGTCCATGCCGTAGGTGATCGGCTGATTGACGATGTAGCGCGTGAACTGCGGAATCGCAATGTTGATCTGCGGCAGCGGATCGAGCAGCGTCTGCTTGTTCGTCGCATTGTCGACAAACAGAGCCGCGCTCCATCTCGCCGTGCGCAGGCCCGCACGCACATCCAGGATTCCATAAGACGGCAGGTTGAGCTGAGTCTGGCTGATGTTGTTGAGATACACCGTGACGCCGTACGGCAGGTCGTACCGTGACCCCACGTAGCTGTAGGTGAGGTTGCCGAAAAACACGGTCCTGTCCGACAGCGCGTGATGGTAATTGAGCGACGCCGAGCCGGTGACCTTGGGCGTGTCCGGCACGGAATACCCGGCGGGTATGCCGTCGATGGCGCTGTTGGTGAGGAACTTGGTGTGCGTATATCCCCAATCCGTCGCGAAATCGAAACCGTAGCCGAGATCGGCGCGGAATGAGGTCTCCATGCCGTAGATGTTGGCGTTGCCGCCGTTCACCGTGAAGCCGAAGCCGGCGATGTTCGTGGCGATCTGCGGATCCATCCAGCGCTCGAAGTACCACGTCATGTTAAAGAGCGCGCGATGGTGGAAGAACTCGTTCTTGGTGCCGATCTCGTAATCCCACACCGAATCCGACTTGAACTGCGGCACGCCCTGCGAGTTGACATTGGGAAAGTTCACCAGCGATGTGTAGGTGGTGCCCGGCTCGGTCGGAGTCGCCGAAAGTTTCGCCTGCAGGCCGCACTGCTGAATCACGACCAGCGACAAGGGCGATGCGCAGTCCGCGGGCGTCACCGGATGGTTGTAGCCGACGAAGGGCTGGTCGGTGCCGCCGAGACGGAAGCCCTTGGCGATCGTGAGGTACACCATGTGATTGCTGTCGATCTGCCAGGTCAGGTTGAAGCGCGGGTTGGTTCCGCTCGCGCTGCCGCCCGCCGAGGTCACCAGCGCCTCGGTGTTGCCGGCCACCGTCGGCGAGCCGCTCAGCAGGTTCGCAAAGCCGTACGGCGTGAAATCGCCCCACTCGGAGTTCCTCTGGGCATACGAGTAGTGATACCAGCGCACGCCCGCGGAGGCGGTGAGGCCGTGGGCGAATTGCCAGGAAATGTTGCCGAAAAAGGCATTCTGCAGAATGGTCTGCGGCTGGTAGTCGACGTAAATATTCGCCAGTGCGCCCGCCTGCGGCATGATCGACCACATGTCCCATTCGGACTGCAGGTCCTGATAGTAGTAGCCGGCGAGCCACTGCAGCGGTCCGCCGCCCGTCGAGGCGAGGCGAAACTCCTCGCTCACCTGCCGGGTGTAGTCCCGCTCCTCCACCCCGGGGCCGAACGGTCCGGGGCCGGTCGGACCCACGCCGTTGCCGCCAAAACCGTCATTGCTCGGGGACGGATATGGATAAGCGGGATCGGACGGATTGACGCCGTACGGATAGGCCGTAGTCGCCGAGCCGACACCGTTGGAGCTCAGGTTCTCCTCGGTGCCGTCCTGCGAGAACAGGGAGTGATTCGCCCACAAGCCGCTGATCGAGGTAAGTGCGATGTACGGCGTGATCGCGTACTGGACCTTGAAGCTTCCCAGCGCGAATTGATCCCACTGCGGCTCGGATGTCTGGTAGATCTCGTAATGGCCCTTTGGATTCGGCATGGTCGGATTGGTCGGCGACCCATTGACGTCGACCGCGTTCGGCGCGTTGCTCGTGTCTTTCTGCCACATGATCATCGGGGTGATCGTGAGCCGGCCGTTGGGCTTGTAGAGCAGAATTGCGCGGAATGAATCGCCCCGCGAGGAGTTCACGCCCTTGGTCGTCGAGATGATCGGCGCGGTGTAGAAATTGGCGGGGCGATAACACGGCGTGCTCGCGCAGGTGTCCGACTGCACGGAGTTGGGGGCAAGCACGTAGCGGTTCAGCCAGCCGCTGGTCGAGGAAGCGGAACCGACCAGCCGCACGGCGACCGTCGGCCCGAGCGGCAGGTTCACCATGCCGTTTTGGGCGAAGTTTATGCCGCCGCCCGAGCCGGTGTCCGACACGATCGTCTCGCCGCTGGCGTCAAAGGTGCCGATTTGCGGCATGGCCGGGATGAGCCTGACCGTTCCACCCATGGAACTCGACCCGTACAGCGTCCCCTGCGGTCCGTGCAGCACCTCCACTCGCTGCAGATCGTAGAGGTTGGGGTCGATGATCACCTTGCCGAGCTGCTCGGAGGCCGGAGCCGACAGCGCGATATCATCCAGGTACACGCCGACCATCGAGGTGTTGCCGCCTGAGGAATTCAGGCCGCGCATCTCGTATTCGGTCTCGTTGGGCCCGGCGGTGCGCATCGCAAGACCCGGAATGCCTTGCGCCAGGGTGTTGAAGTCCGTCAGGCCGCGATTGGCGATGTTGGCGGCGGTGAGCACCGTCATGCTGATCGGCGTATCCTGCACCAGCGTCTTGCGCTTGGTCGCGGTGACGATCACCTCGGCGAGCTGACCGCTCGGGATCGCGCTTGCGCCCGCGGCATAAGCGATGCCGGTGACACTCGACCCGAGGCTCGCCGCCACCGCCAGGGCCAGCACGTGGTTTCTACGCATCATGATCATGACTCCCAAGGTCTTGCAGGAATGAGCGTGCCGGCACCGCCGGCCTGCCCCGATCGATTCACCGCCCTGCGCTCACGTTCTGCGGCCCAAGCCCCGATCCGGGCCTGGGCGCCGTGTCCGTGCGCGCCGCGAAGCGGCTCGGCCGGGCTCTGGCAATGACGACGGATGAGCGAGAGAAATCCGCCACTCCCGATGCGAATCATTTGCCAGGACTTGGTATTTGAGAGAAATATGCGAATATCCACGCGTTGCGTACATGCAACGCCGATGCCCGCGGAGCGGGGTTCCGGTCGGATAAGATTCAGCGGGATTGAACCAGAATCCGGTCCGGCGGGCGGTGGATGACCCGAACCGGCAGGGCGGTGGCAAGCGCCTTGAAGAACCCCGACACGTCGTTTGTCCTGAACCGGCCGCTGATGCGCAGTCGCCTGACCGCCGCCCCTTGCAGCAGGATCCGTGCTCGGGTGTAGCGTGCCACTTCGGCCACGGCCTGCGCGAGCGGCTCATTCTCGAACACGAGCGCCCCGTGGCGCCAAGCGAGCTCCTCGGCGAGCCGGCGCCGGCTCACCGCCACGACCCTCATCGCGCCACCGTCGATCGACAGTCGCTCGCCGGCGCTCAGCGCTTGCACCCGCTGTGGGCCGAACGCAAGAGGGAACGGGCCGAAGCCCTGCGCCGGGCCGCTGCCCGTGCGCACTTCGACCCTGCCCCGATCGACCAGTACATCGATGCGCCGGTCGGCGTGCACTCTCACCTCGAATCGGGTGCCGATCGCCTGTACCAGCGCCCGGCCGGCGTGGACGAAGAATGGCCTGGCCGGATCCGGTGTGTCGTGAAATTGCGCCTCGCCCCGCAACAGGTAGATGTCGCGGCGGGTGCGGCTGAAGCGAACCTCGAGCCGCGTATCGGTGTTGAGGGCGATCACCGAGCCGTCCGCCAGGATTACGGTGCGTTCCTGCCCGACGGCGGTGGAGAACTCCTGCGATCCGGCCGTGCGAAACAGCCACCAGGCCGAGCCGATCGCCGCCAGTGCCAGCGCCGCCGCGACGGCCCAGCGCATCGATGAGCGCCTGCGGGTACCCCCGCGGCGCGTGGCGTACGCCAGGGCGGCGATCTTCTCCTCGCGCTTGGCCTCGGAGAGCCGATCAAGCGAGCGCCAGGTCCGGTTGAGCTGCGCGAAGGCACGGCGGTGGCGCGCGTCCTCGCGCAACCAGCCTGTCAGCCGCGAGCGCTCCTCGGGGGTGAGTGCCCCACGATCGAGCCGCCAAGTCCACGCGGCCGCCTCCTCGTCGATCTCGGCCTGCTGCTTCAGCCTCACCACCCTGTTCACCGGCTCTCTCCGTCCGAGCGCTTGCGCGGCCGCGCTTCGAACCCCGGCTCATCGAGCAGGCCGAGCTCGCGCAGCCGGTCCCGACAGCGCACCAGCCCTTTGGCCACGTGCTTTTCGATGGTGCTGTGCGCCATGCCGAGCACTTCGGCGATCTCCTCATGCGAGAGTTGATAGACCTTGCGCAGTACGAACACCCGCCGGCAAATCGGCGGCAGCTCTTCCACCGCGGCACAGAAGGTCTCGAACCGGCGGCGCGCATCGGCCTGCTCCTCCGGACCCGCCTCAGGGGAAGAGACGTCCAGGGGCTCGAAATCCGCCACCGGGTCAGTGGCGCGGGCGCACGCCTGGCGGGCGCGGTCGACCGCAAGGTTGCGCGCAATGCTGAAGATCAGGGCACGCGGGGACTGCACCTCCTGTCCATGCGGCAGGGCACACACGCGCACATAGGCTTCCTGAACCAGATCGTCGATGTCCTCGGCGCCGGAGGTGAATTTGCGCAGATACCTGTGCAACGCGACGCGGTGCCCGAGAATCTGGCTCAGCAGTTGCTTGCGGCGCTCATCGATCAAGCTCGCTCCCCGATTGCACCGTGGCCTGGGCGGGAAGTGTACTCAGGCCATGCGATAATCTGAAGTCCGCGCCTTCGCTTAAGGACGTGGCATGCCTATCTTTACCCTGGTCTCGGCCGTCATTGCCGTGGTCGCCTTGAGCAGCTATGCGACCCACAAGCTCGTGCGCCTGCCCGAGTCGATCGGCATCATGGGCGTGGCGCTGCTCATTTCGGTGGTGACCGTGGCGATCGGTCCATTCGTCCCGCAGGTGACCGCCTGGGGCGTGCAGGTGGCGAAGGCGGTCAACTTCCCTGCGCTCGTGTTTCACGGTCTGCTCGGTCTGTTGTTGTTCGCCGGGAGCCTGCACGTCGATGTCGTAGGTCTGGCTCGTGCCCGCTGGGTCGTGGTGTTGCTCGCCACCGTGGGCGTGGTCATCTCGACCGCGGTGATCGGCTGGACGTTCTTCTACCTGACGCGCCTGTTGGGCACGCCGCTGCCGTTGCTCGACTGCCTGCTGTTCGGGGCACTCATCTCCCCCACCGATCCGATCGCGGTCCTGGGGCTGCTGAAGAAGGCCCGCATCCCACAGTCCCTGCTCAGCCAGATCACCGGCGAGGCGCTGTTCAACGACGGTACCGGGGTGGCGCTGTTCGTCGTGCTGCTCGGGCTCACCGGCACGGGCGTACCCAACGCCGAGCACGTCGCGATCCTCTTCGGCCGGCAAGTGTTCGGCGGGATCGGCTTCGGCGTGGCGGTGGGGTTTGCCGGCGTGCTGCTGTTGCGCACCGTGGACAGCCCGACTGTGGAGATTCTGATCACCCTCGCCATGGCGACCTCCGGCTACGCCGCCGCCGCGGCGCTCGCGGTCTCGGCACCCATCGCCACGGTGGTGATGGGATTGATGGTCGGCAACGACAGCCGCAGGTTCGCCACGCCCTCGAGCACGCGCGAGCGGCTGTTTGTCTTCTGGGAGCTGACAGATGATCTGCTGAACCTGCTCGTCTTCGCGCTGGTCGGCCTGGAGCTGACGGCGCTCGCCGACGCGGTGCGCGAGTACCTGCTGCCTGCCGCCGTGGCACTGCCGCTCGCACTGGTTGCGCGCTACGTCAGTGTCGGAATACCGACCAGCCTGATGCGGCCCTTTCAGGAGTTCGAGCCGCACTTCGTGAAGCTTATGACCTGGGCGGGGCTGCGCGGGGCGCTGTCCATCGCACTCGCACTGTCGCTGCCCGCCGGGCCGCCCCAAGAGCTGATCGTGACGGCCACCTACCTCATCGCGGTCTTCAGCATCCTCGTGCAAGCCACGACGCTCGGGCCGCTGCTGCGGCGCTGGGTCGACCGGGCGCCGCCTGCGCCATCAGCGGCCCCGAGCCTCTAGGCTGCATTGCTCAGCAACTCAGTTCCAGCCCCCGCCGGCATCGCCCCCGCCGGCATCGCCCCCTGCCCCGTCGTCCCAGGATCCCGGATCGGACATGCCGAAGTCATTGCCACCCATGCCGGAGTTGGCCTGAGGATCGATCGCCTGGCCGGCGTTGGCATCGGCGATCATGCCGCCGCCCGAGGTGCCGCCGAGCATATGATCGACCAGCCCCTCGCCGGCGGCCATGCCGGCGCCCATGGCGAGGCCCGTGCCGAGGCCGCCCAGGATTCCCGAGCCGCCACCCGGGGTATAACCCGGCGGATATCCGCCCGGCCCGCCCGGCGGCCCACCGGGCGACCCCGGCGGCATGGCGCCGGGAAACTGCCCGGGATAGGCGCGGTAGCTCGCCGCCGCCATGCGCCGGCGCACGATCATCCACACGACAACGACCCCGCCGATGAGCAGCAGCGCCCAGCCGAGATTCGAGCCATGGCGGGTCGAAGGCGACCGTGTCAACCCGGCGCCCGGCACCGCACCGATCTGCCGGCGCAACTCGCGCACGGCGTTGCGGCTCGCAAACGACAGGCCCGGCTCGATCGACTCGGCCCGGGCGAGCTGCGCGCGCGCAAGGCCGTAGTTGTCGGCGCGGGCATCGACCTCGGCCGCGACGAAATGCGCCTTGGCGCTGCCGGGATGATCGCGCAGCACCTGCCCGATCATCTGCTGCGCCCCGGCGACGTTGCCGCCTTGGAGCGCCAGGTAGATCTGATGCGCGTTGGGGTCGGACGCGAGCGCCGTCCCTGCGAGCATCAGCATGACAAGGCCCAGGGCAAGGGTCATTCGTTTCAGCATAGGATGTCCGGTCGCGACCCCGGTCGGGGTCCTTGAGGTTCAGTCCCCCGGCGCGGGCCGGGCGCACACAGTCATTGCGGCTGATCTGGGGCCGTACGGGCGGCAATGCAAGCGCCTTAAGCGTTCATTATCCTCTGGGAGCGGCCCTGAAACCAGCGCCCGCCGGTGCGAACTTCCGGCCGCGGCCTACGGGCACTATGAAGCGCCGGCGAGCAGGTCAAGAACGTACCGCCGCCCCTGGCGGCAAGCCTCCTGCAGCGCTTGCCCTCGGGCCAGCCCCGCCGCTATGGCGCAGGCGAGCGCACAGCCCGTGCCGCGCACGCTGCCCGCAAGCCGCACCGAGGAAAGCCACTGGCGAGTCCCGTCGGCGTGGGCGAGCAGGTCGGCGGCCTCATCGCCCGTGCCGTGCCCGCCTTTGATGAGCACCGCCTGCGGCCCCCGGGCGAGCAGTTGTGCCGCCCACGCGAGCCGTGACGGTACATCGGACCCGCCAGGCGGGCGTCCGCCGCACAGCTCGGCGGCCTCCGGAATGTTGGGTGTCAGGAGCGTGGTCAGGGGGAAGAGCCTCGCCTGCATCGCGCGCTGCCCTGCCGCATCGAGAAGCTCCCCGCCCGAGGATGAGCGCAACACCGGGTCGAGAACGAGCGGCACGTCCGGGGCGAGCGCCAGGATCTCGGCGACGGCCTCGACCGCCGCGGCCGTGCCCAGCATGCCGATCTTGACCGCACCGACAGGGCGGGACTCGAGCGCCGAGAGGATCTGCGCACGGATCAGCTGCGGCGCCAGCGGCTGCACCGCCCACACGCGCCGGTTGCTTTGCGCGGTCACCGCGCTGAGGGCGATGACCGCCTCCACCCCCAGATCTGCGAGCGTGCGCAGATCCCGCGCCAGCCCGGCCCCACCGCTGCTGTCGGAGCCTGCGATGACCAACACGGCGGGCGCGGGCGCCGCGGACGCGCTCAAGCGCTCACTCTCCCAGTGCGATCAACGCGATGTTGCGAGCCTCGCGGGCGAGCAGCTCGCGCCCCGCCCGCCAGGCCCGCACGCCCGAGCGGCAACAGAGCACGATCCGCGGACCCGGCGGCAAAGCCTGGGCCTGCATCTGCTCGACCCCGAGCCGCAATGCCGCCGGAAACGGCGAGACAGGCGCCTCGGCGAGGCTGCGCAGATCGACGATGACATCGGCCTCTCTCACCTGCCCTGGGGCAATGAAGCGCAGCTGCGGCTCGGGCGGCTCGGCGGCCGCGGCGAACGAGAAGCCACCGAAGCGCAGGGTGCGAAAGTCGACGCTCACCAGGCGTGCGAGCACCGGCGGATCGAGCTCGAGCAGGTGGGCGAGGGCCATGTGCGCCTGGAGCGTGCCCATCACGCCGACCGCCGTGCCGAGCACGCCGGAGCCTGCGCAGGAGCCGGCCTGATCCGGCATGTCCGGAAACACCGCCCGGTAGCTCGGTGCCGCGCCGCAAAACACTCCTGCATAGCCGGCGAGTCCGAGCACCGAGGCGCTCACGAGCGCCTTGCCCTGGCGTCGGCACTCGTCGCTCAAGATGTAGGTGAGTGCCAGGCTGTCGGCGGCATCGACGATGAGCCCGGCTTGTGCGACCCACATGGCGACGTTCGCGGGCGTGATCCGCTCGACTGCCGCCTGCACGGAGACCTCCGGATTGAGCCTGTGCAGGCTTGCCCTTGCCGCGAGCGCCTTCGGCTCCCCGATCTCCTCCGCCCGATAAAGCGGCTGGCGGTGCAGGTTGGAGGTTTCCACGCGATCGGGGTCCACCACGAGCAAGCGCCCCACGCCCGCCGCACACAGGTACTCGAGCACTGCGCAGCCGAGCCCGCCGGCGCCCGCCACCAGCACGCTCGCCCCGCGCAGGCGCGCCTGGCCGAGCGGGCCGACCTCCGACAGCAGCATCTGGCGGGCGTAGCGTTCGCTCAAGCGCCCGCCCCGCTCGGCTCGCCGAAGGAAACCGAGTCGGCGGTCACGAGCCAGGCCGCCACGCGTGCCTCGGGGTGGGGGTTGCGCACGATGTCGGTCACCACCGCGGCCGAGTCGGCCCCGGCGATGAGCACACCGGGCAGCCGCCCGAGCGTGAGGCCGCCGATCGCCACGAGCGGACGCTCGCCGATGCGCCTCTTCCACTGTCCGATGCGCGCCAATCCCTGCGGGGCGAAGGTCATGACCTTGAGGAGGGTCGGATAGATCGGGCCAAGCGCGACATAGTCCGGCTCGAGCCGCAGCGCGCGCTCGAGCTCGGCCTCATCGTGCGTACTGATTCCGATGCGCATGCCCGCCCGGCGTATCGCCGGCACGTCCGCGCTGTCAAGATCGCCCTGCCCGAGGTGCACGAAGTCGCAGCCCTCCTCCATCGCGAGCTGCCAATAGTCGTTCACTACAAGCTGCGCGCCGGCGCGCGCGCACAGCGCCTGCGCGGCGGCGATCTCCGCGCGCAGCTCCTCGGCGGTTTGCTCCTTGATCCGCAACTGAATGAGGCGCACGCCGGCCGGCAGAAGGCGGCGTATCCATTCGCTGCTTTCGACGATGGGATAGACGCGGGGCAGTTTCATGGGTCAGCCGAGGAAAGCTTTGCCGATCACCGGCGTTGAGGGAACCGCCATGTCCCTCGGCTCCATGGGCCCGGCAAGATACGCCTCGCGTCCCGCCGCCACGGCCCGGGCAAACGCTGCGGCCATGCGCACCGGATCGACGGCCTGCGACACCGCCGTGTTGATGAGCACGGCGTCGAAGCCGAGCTCGAGCGACTGCGCGGCGTGCGAGGGCACGCCGATGCCGGCATCGATCACCATCGGCACGGCGGGGAAGCGGGCCCTCAGGGCCTTCAGGCCGAACGGGTTGTTCAGCCCGCGGCCGCAGCCGATGGGCGAGCCCCAGGGCATGAGCACCCGGCACCCGGCTTCCAGCAGCCGCTCGGCGACTACCAGATCCTCGGTGGTGTACGGGAACACCTCGAAGCCTTCGCGGGCGAGGATCCGCGCCGCCTCCACCAGCGCAAACACATCGGGCTGCAGGGTATCGTCCTCGCCGATGACCTCGAGCTTCACCCACGAGGTGCCGAATACCTCGCGCGCCATGTGCGCGGTGGTCACCGCTTCCTTGACGGAGTGACAGGCGGCGGTGTTAGGCAGCACGCGCACGCCGAGATCGCGGATGAGCGACCAGAATCCCTGGCCCGCGCGCTCGCCGGCGGCCTCGCGCCGCAGCGATACCGTCACGAGCTGCGTGCCGCTCGCTTTCACCGCCTCCATCAGGATCGCGGGGGAAGGGTAGCGCGCCGTGCCGAGCAGCACCCGGGAGCCGAGCTCGACCTCATACAATTTGAGCATAGCGCTCCTCACCTCGCATGATTCATCGACCGATCGCGTATCCGACGTTCGCAACAACGCCGTCGGCCCATCCGGGCGAGGGCCGCCCTCGTGCCGGCCGCAGCCCCTCTCAAGGGGGCGAAAAACGGCTCGGCCGTCGAGCGGCCCGGAAATTCGCCGCCGCGGCCGGGTTGCCTAGGTCACCCTGCGGTGTGTCGCGCACAGTGCCTCTCACCCCCCCTGCATGGGCGAGAGCACCTCGAGCCGATCGCCCTCGGCGAGCCGCGCCGTCGGCCGGGCGGGCGCGGGCACGAATTCGCCGTTGACCGCTGTGGCGACGACCGCGCCTGCGAGCCCGAGCTCCGCGAGCACGGCCGCGAGGTCCTGCGCGGCAACCTCCTGCCATTGGCCGTTGACCTCGATTTTCAATGCATCACCTCGGGCGCCTCGCGCCCAGTCAGCAGCAGATCCGCCGCCCGGCGCGCGAGCGCCGGTGCGGCGAGGAAGCCGTGCCGATACAGCCCGTTGACATACAGCGTGTCGCCCCGGCGGCACAGTCTGGGCAAGTTGTCGGGGAAGGCGGGCCGAACGCCTGTGCCGATCTCGACGATCTCGGCCTCACCGAAAGCCGGATGCAGCGCGTAGGCCGCGCCCAGGAGTTCGAGCATGGAGCGGACGCTGATCCGAGTCGCCTGATCGCTCTCGATCATCGTTGCCCCGATCATGAAGTGTCCGTCGCCGCGCGGCACGATGTAAACGGGCACACGCGGGTGCAGGACGCGCACGGGCCGCGACAGTGAAAGGTCGGGAAGACGCACCACCAGCATCTCTCCTTTCACACCGCGCAGATCCGCCAGCACCTCACGCGCCGCGAGCCCAGTGCAGTCAACGACAGGGCACTCGCCTGGGGACTTCGCGGCCGCTGCGCCCGAGGCGCCGAAGCGCACCTCGCCGCCACGGGCCCTCAGGCGTTGCGCGAGTGCGGCGAGCGCCGCCCGCGGGTCGAGGTGCCCTTCCTCGCGAAAGTACAGCGCCCGCTCGAACCGGCCAGCGAGATCGGGCTCGAGTGCGGCGAGCGCGTCTGCGTCGAGCCACTCGTAGCGCTCGGTACGCCGTGCGAAGTGCTTCAGCTCCCCGCTGTCGCGACCATGCGCCACCACGAGGCTGCCGCCGAGGACGGTCCCAGGGACCTTATCCCGCCACCACGCCAGGCTCTCGGCGCCGAGCTCGGCGATCAGCCGCTCGGCGCTCTCGAGCTCGCACCAAGGCGCGAGCATGCCCCCGGCATACCAGGAGCAGCACCCCGCGCCCAGGCGCTGCGTGCGCTCGAGGAGCTCGACGGCGAGGCCGCGCTCGGCGAACTCCACCGCGCAGGCGAGCCCCGCAACCCCGGCGCCGACCACCGTGACGCGCATCGCTCAGCCGGCCTCATCCGCCCGGACGTACAGCTCACCGCCACCGGCGCGGAACTTCTCGGCCATCTGCTTGAGGCCCTCGTGCCGTGCGGCCTCCGCGCGCACCTCATGCGAGATCCTCATGGAGCAGAACTTCGGCCCGCACATTGAGCAGAAGTGCGCCACCTTGTGCGCTTCCTTGGGCATCGTCTCATCGTGAAAGGCGCAGGCGGTCTCCGGATCAAGCGAAAGATTGAACTGATCCTCCCAGCGAAAATCGAAGCGCGCGCGCGAGAGCGCATCGTCCCGTGCGCGCGCGCCCGGGTGCCCCTTGGCGAGATCGGCCGCGTGCGCGGCGATCTTGTAGGTGATGACCCCGGTCTTGACATCGTTGCGGTCCGGCAGCCCCAGGTGCTCCTTCGGCGTGACATAACAGAGCATGGCCGTGCCGTACCAGCCGATCATGGCGGCGCCGATCGCGGAGGTGATGTGATCGTAGCCGGGGGCGATGTCCGTGGTGAGCGGACCCAGGGTGTAAAACGGCGCCTCCCCGCAGGCGGCCAGCTGCCTGTCCACGTTCTCCTTGATCTTGTGCATGGGCACGTGCCCCGGTCCCTCGATCATCACCTGACAGTCGTTTCTCCAGGCGATGCGCGTGAGCTCGCCCAGGGTGTCGAGCTCGGCGAACTGCGCCGCATCGTTGGCATCGGCGATCGAGCCGGGGCGCAGGCCGTCCCCAAGCGAGAAGCTGACGTCATAGGCGCGACAGATCGCGCAGATCTCCTCGAAATGCTCGTAGAGAAAGCTCTCGCGATGATGCGCCAGGCACCACTTGGCCATGATCGATCCGCCGCGCGAGACGATGCCGGTAACCCGCGAGGCGGTAAGCGGGATGTGCCGCAGCCGCACGCCGGCGTGAATGGTGAAGTAGTCGACGCCCTGCTCGGCCTGCTCTATGAGGGTGTCGCGGAAGACCTCCCAGGTGAGCGCCTCGGCGACACCGCCCACCTTCTCGAGCGCCTGGTAGATCGGCACGGTGCCGATCGGTACCGGGGAGTTGCGCAGGATCCATTCGCGGATGGTGTGGATGTTGCGCCCCGTCGACAGGTCCATCACCGTGTCCGCCCCCCAGCGGATGGCCCAGACCATCTTGTCGACTTCCTCGGCCATCGAGGAGCTCACCGCCGAGTTGCCGATGTTGGCGTTGATCTTCACCAGGAAATTGCGCCCGATCACCATGGGCTCGGCTTCCGGGTGATTGATGTTCGCCGGAATGATGGCGCGGCCCGCGGCCACCTCGGCGCGCACGAACTCCGCCGTCACGTACTCCGGGATGCAGGCGCCCCAGGCGTTGCCGTCGCGCGCACCCGCCGCGTCCCGCTCACGCCCCAAGTTCTCACGGATCGCGACGAACTCCATCTCTGGGGTGATGATCCCGGCGCGCGCATAGGCGAGCTGGGTGCACGCGCCTGCCGCGCGCGCCTTGAGCGGGCGGCGCAGGTTGGGAAAAGGCGGGGCAGCGGTCCCCGCGGCGGCAAGACCGTCGTCCTCCGGGCGCACGCGCCTGCCTTCGCCGGGCGCGACATCGGCGCGCGCGAGAATCCACTCCCGGCGCAGCGGCGGCAGCCCCTGCTCGATGTCGATGCGCACCGACGGATCGGTGTACGGTCCGGAGGAATCGTACACCACGAGCGGCGGCTCCCCTGCGGAAGGGTGCACGGAGATCTCCCGCATCGGTACCCGCACACCGGCATGGATCGAGCCGTGCCGGTAGACTTTGCGGGAAGCGGGCAGCGAGTCGGATACGACCGTGGGGACTGCGTTCATCGTGGAGGCTCCTTGCGCGGGTAGCGCGTAAAGATCCAGCCACGCCGTGTGAAAGAGACGAGCAACTTTCCTACGCCAGCATGAACTGGATCAGGTTCGAAGGGTCGCCACGCCGCGCCTGACGCGCCGTTGGCCTCTCAGCCCCCTGGCCGGGGCTCCCCTAGTCTCAACACACCGACGATAACCCTGCCCCGCCCGCCGGTCAACGGTGCGCGAGCGGCACGCGTGTGTCCTTCCAAACTGCACCCGACTGCGCCACGGCGCTCGCGTGAGCGTCGAGCCTCCTGCACCCCCCGAGGCTTCCCATGGCGCCCTCGGGCCCGGCCGGCCGCGCGGGGCGCGGCGCGAACGAGCCCTCGGGGGCCCTCACTCCCGATGAGCGGGGGTGTGGTGGCTGGCTTGGCCGCCCTTGCGGCCGGCCTCGGCCGCGAGGCGCCTGTTCTGCGAGAAGCTGCGTTTCTCGTCCGGAACGCTCTGGCCACCCTTGCGGCCGGCCGCGGCCGCAAGCTGGCGGTTCTGCGAAAAGCTGCGTTTCTCGTCCGGAACGCTCTGGCCACCCTTGCGGCCGGCCGCGGCCGCAAGCTGGCGGTTCTGCGAAAAGCTGCGCTTGCTGTCCGGTACCGCCCTGCCGCCCATGCTGGCGATCTGGCGCTGCCGGTCCTGACTCATGGATGCGAATCCACGGCCCGCAATACCTTTTTGCGTCTGCGTTCCCTCTTGAGTTGGCTGGATCATGAGCACTCTCCTTCGGTGGGGGACACGAAGTGATCCGACGCGGCTTCAGCCGCACGACATATTATGACCTGACCTGCGTCCTAGGGGTTCCGATAACAAGGGCGACCCAGGCACCGCGACTTGCACAGGTCCCGCTCATTAGTTCTTTTTCGGCGCCGTAGGTGCCACGTTTGCTCTAAGTTTGCTGTCGATGCCGGCAATTTCACGCTTCAGCACGATTTTCACATTTTCCGGCGGATTCATGGCGAGTAGCTTGCTGAAGCGCACACGCGCCAGGGCGAGATTACCCTGGCGCAGCGCCGTCGCTGCCCCGAAAAACAAAGCCTTGGGCGAATTCGGAGCGAGCGCGAGCGCCCGATCGAACAGCCGCCCCGCCCGCCCATCGAGCGAGCTGTCGTGGATCAGGACCAGCGCCTCGCCTTCGCCGATCAGTGCCGGCGCGCTGCGGCCATGGGCGACCTTGTCCGCCCGCTCGAAGGCCCGCACCGCCAACGGGTACTCCTCCAGGATGTCATAGGAGCGGCCGAGCTTCAGCCAGTCGCCAAGATCGTTCGGATGGCCGTCGAGATGGTGAATCAGCACCTCGATCGGCGACTGCGGCGAGGCGACCCCCGGGTTGAGCCGCCACGACCAGTTGCTGTACTTCAAGTAAAGCGCCGCCGAGCCTCCGGCGAGCAGCACGCAGCTTAAGATCGCGGCCCAAGGCGCCGCGGGCAGCTGCGTGCGCAGCGGGCGGATGAGCGGAATCACGACGAGGCCGGCGGCGATCGCGGTGAGCATCGCCGCAGAGAGGATAAATACGATCATCGGGTGTGCTTTCCTGGGCTGGCGACGCCATCCTCACCGGGCACATCCTCGTCGTTCTCGTCAGCGGCCGCCAGTGCCGCGCGCCGGCGGATCACCCACCCGGCGCTGACCGCGCCGGTGACCAGCAGCACGCCCGGGGCGAGCCACAGCCATGCTGTTTTCAACACGAAGGGCGGTTTGAACAAGATGAAGTAGCCGTAGCGGGAGACGAAGAAATGACGAATCTGCCGATCGCTGTCTCCGGCCAACAGCATCTGGCGGATTTGCCGGCGCATGTCCGCCGCGAGGCTGACCGGGGAATTCGCGAGCGACTCGTCCTGACACTGCATGCAGCGAAAGCCGTGGATCAGCCGCTCGTAGCGCGCCTGCAGCGCCGGGGTCGGCATCCGCGTCGGCGCAATCGCATGCGCAATGGGTGCAACGAGCAGCGCCAGCGCGACAAGCAACATCGTGCGCGGCGGCGAGAGGCGCCTCATGAGCCGGCCACCGCATGCGCGGCCGCCGGCAGCCGCGGCAGGAAGTCCCGTGTCCAGGCGCCCGGGGTTATCGGGCCGATGTACTTGTATACGATGATGCCCTGGGGATTGACGAGAAAGGTCTCCGGCGCCCCGTAAACTCCCCACTGGATCGCGGCGAGCCCCCCCGGATCAAAGGCGATCTTGCGGTACGGATCCCCCTGCTCGTGCAGGTAGGCAAGTGCGACCGAGCGAGTGTCCTTCCAATCGAGGCCGATCAACGGCACCCGTCCGGTATGGGCGATGGCGAGCAGCTCCGGTTCCTCCATGCGGCAGGATATGCACCATGTTCCCCACACGTTGAACAGGTACCAGTGCCCGCGCAGCTGCGCCGAAGTGACGAGCTTGCGGGGATTGGCGAGACTCGGCAGGGAGAAGCTCGGGGCGGGTTTGCCGATGAGCGGCGAAGGCACCAGATCCTTGCGCGGCGCCTGGTGGATGCCAAGCGCAAGCAACAGCGCAATCACCGCGAACACCCCAAGCGGTATGAGGTAGCGGGTCATGGCGTGCGACCTCCTGCCGACAGCGCCTTGGCCGCCTCCTCGGCGCTCGAGGGCTCGATGCGGTAACGCTTATCGGTGAGCGCGAGCAGTCCGCCGCCGGCCATGATGAGCGCGGCGATCCAGATATACAGCACCAGTGGCCGAACCTGCAGCCGGAAGCTCCAGCGGCCGTTGCCGAGGTCTTGCCCCAGCGCAACCAGGATGTTGCTGCCGTCATTGATGAAGATCGCCGAATGCGTGGTCACAATGTGCTGCACCCAATAGGTGCGCTTGGCCGGATACATCACCGTCACCGGCTTGCCGTTGCGCGTGACGATGATCCTCGCCTTCACTCCGCCGTAATTCGGGCCATGGACCGCCTCGGTGCCTTGAAACTGGAATGTATAGCCGCCGTCGCGGGCGATCATCCCACTCCTCAGTGCCACGTCCTGCTCGGCCGTGAAGGCCTGCACGGCGGTGATCGCGAACACGAAGATCCCGAGGCCGATATGCGCGATGGTCATGCCGAGCACCGAGCGGGACATGGAGATGCGCCGGCGCAGACGGTCGATCGGCTCGATCAGCGAGGAGATGATGATCCACGCCCCGAGCGTCATGCCGACCGGGGAAAGCACACCCGCCCCGGTGAATACGCCGAAGGCCACCGCACACCCGATCACCGCGGCCGCCGCAAGCGCAATCAACAGGATGCGGCCGCGCCCGCCCAGGCCGCCGCGCTTCCAGCGGGCGTGGATGCCGAGCGGCAGCAACGCCAGTAGCGGCAGCATCGACATGAGGAACGTGGGGTCGAAGTACGGCGGACCGACCGAGAGCTTGCCGAGACCCAGGGCGAGGGAGACGATCGGCGCTATCTCCCCGGCGAACACGGTGCCGCAGGCCGTCACCAGCAGGATGTTGTTGAAGAGCAGGAACGACTCGCGCGCGGTGAGCTCGAAACCGGATTCGGATTTCAGCATCGGCGCCCGCCAGGCGTACAGGGCAAGCGCCGCGCCGATCATGATGATGAGGAAGGTGAGCAGGAACTCCCCGCGACCCGGACTCGCCACGAAGGAGTGCACGGAGATCAGCACGCCGGAGCGTACGAGGAAGGTGCCGACGAGACTCAGTGAGAAGGCGAGCACCGCGAGCAGCAGCGTCCAGCTCTTGAAGAGGCCGCGCTTCTCAGTCACCGCGAGCGAATGAATGAGAGCGGTGGCCATGAGCCAGGGCATGAAAGAGGCGTTCTCGACCGGATCCCAGAACCAGAAGCCGCCCCAGCCGAGCGTGTAATACGCCCACCAGCTGCCCAAAGCGATGCCGCAGGTGAGAAACGCCCACGCCGCCGTCGTCCACGGCCGCGCCCAGCGCGCCCATTCCCGATCAAGCTTACCCTCGAGCAGCGCCGCGCCGGCGAACGCGAAGGCCACCGAGAGACCAACGTACCCGGTGTACAGCATCGGCGGGTGGATCGCGAGGCCCGGATCCTGCAGGATGGGGTTGAGACCGGCCCCGTCCGGCCAGGGCGGAATCACCCGCAGGAACGGATCGGAGGTGATGACCGTATAGAGCAGGAAGCCCAGGCTGACGGTCCCGAGCACTCCCATCACCCGGGCGGAGAACTCGCGCGGCAGGCGCGCGGTGCCGAACGCGGCGGCCACCGTCCAGCAGTTGAGCAGGAAGATCCACAGCAGGAGCGATCCGGAGTGCGCTCCCCAGACCCCCGCGATGCGGTAGAACAGCGGTAGGGCCGAGTTGGAGTTGTGCGCGACGTAAAGCACCGAGAAATCATTGGCCACGAACGAGGCCACCAGACACCCCATGGAGGTCGCGACCATGACGAACTGGCCCGCCACCGCGGGGGTCACCGCCGCGATCCAGCGCTCGCGCCCGAGCGCAGGCCCGGCGATGCCGAAGAAGGCCTGCACGGCCGCGAGCAGCAATGCCAGGATCAGGGCGAAATTGCCGAGCTCTGGGATCATCGATTACTCCCGGTATTTGCCGCCAGCTGCTCGAGCGCGTGCGACTGCTGCGGCGTGTACAACGCCGGATCGCGCGGGTCGCCGTGGCGGATCCCCCACGCTTGATGAATGCCCGGCGGACGGTAGTACTGATTATGCTTGGCGAGCACCTGATCGGCGAGGAAGACGCCATCGGGCAGCAGCTTGCCGTGCACGATCACTCCGGCGTTCTCTCGAAACAGGTCGGGCAGCACGCCGGTGTAGATGACCGGTACCTCGTTCTTGAGATCGGTGACGTCGAAGTGCACCTCCATGCTACCGGGCTTGCGGTAGACGCTCCCCTTGGCCACGAGGCCGCCCATGCGGAAGGTCTCCCCCGGGTGAACCTTCCCGTCCACCACCTGCGTCGGCACGAAGTAGAAGTCGACATTCTGCCGGAAGGCGCTGAGCACCAGAGCCCCGGCGACAGATACGCCAGCGAGGATCCCCATTACGAGCAGCAAACGGCGGCGACGCGTGGGGGTCATACCGAGGGCTCCTCGGCAGCACCCGCGGCGAGACGGGTTTCTTCCTGGACGGCGAGCCTGCGCCGCGCCGCCTCGTATGAGCGGCGCAGCAGCCGCTTCGCCCAATAGATGTTAAGCCCCATCACGGCGAAGGTCACCGCGTAGGCGGGCCAGACGAAGGGGGCGTAGCCGCCCATGTCGAGGAAACCGTAGAAAGAGTGGAAGGAGCTCATGTGCGAATCGCCTCGCGCACCCAGGTTGCCGTACGCTCGCGCAGCAGCACCTCGCCGCGCAGGCGCATCATGAGCACCGCGCCGAAAAACAGCGTGAATCCCAAGAACATGATGAGCAGCGGCACCAGCATCGAGGGCGGCATAGTCGGCTTGCCTAAATACATGACCGACGGCCCCTGATGCAAAGAGTTCCACCACACGACCGAATAGTGAACAATCGGCACATCGACCAGCCCCACGACCGCGAGCACCGCGCTGATCCGATCGGCCCGCTGCACGTCCTCGAACGCCGCACGCAGACCCATGTAGCCCAGGTACATGAAGAACAGGATCAGCTCGGAGGTCAGGCGCGGATCCCAGGCCCAGTAGGTGCCCCACATGGGCTTGCCCCAGAGCGACCCGGTGACGAGCGTCGCCAGGGTGAAGGAGGCCCCGATCGGGGCGCTCGCGGCCGCCACGGCGTGCGCCACCTTCATTCGCCAGATGAGTCCGATGCCGCCCGCCACTGCCATGATCGTATACACCATGAGCGACAGCCATGCACTGGGGGCATGTACGTACATGATGCGGTAGCCATCGCCTTGCTGATAGTCGGGGGGCGCGAGATACAACCCGCCGATGAGCCCAGCAACGATGAGCAGGGCCGCCGGCCAGGCGAGCCAGGGCGTGAGTCGGCCCGCCGTCCGATAAATATGGGGCGGCGAAGCGAGACGGTGAAACCAGGTCCAGGCCATTGCTTAAGAAGCCTCCTTCGCGTCTCATTCCAGGTTGATGCGCACGGCCGCCGCGACGGCGAGCGGCGCCAGTGTCAG
>JAJZVF010000182.1:0-1130 GCA_021845825.1 Pseudomonadota bacterium
TGCGGCCTGTGCGCAGCGCCCCCTGGGGGAGAAGGGCGCGCCGCGAGGCCGTGCCGATCAGCTCGTTATCTGCATTCCCGGCAATAGCCGCCCGGCGCGCCCCGCTCGAACGCGCGCGGCAAGGATACCGGCGTCAGCGGTTGCCGCGGGTAGTGTGCGATAGCGGGCGCTCAGCCGGCTTTCTGTTCAACCGGCGCAGCAGGACAGTTGCTTTACGTCCTTCCCGAACGTCTGCGCGGCCAGCTTCAGTCCTTCCACCATTGTCAGGTAAGGGAAAAGCTGATCGGCGAGTTCCTCCACCGCCATCCGGGCATGGATCGCGAGCGCCGCCGCCTGGATGAGCTCACCCGCCTGCGCGGCCACCGCCTGCACGCCGATCAGCCGCCGCGAACCATTCTCGATCACCAGCTTGATGAAGCCACGCGTATCGAAGTTGACCAATGACCTCGGCACGTTGTCGAGCGTAAGCAGCCGGCTGTCGGTCGCGATGCCGTGTGCACGGGCCTGGGCTTCCGACACCCCGACGGTGGCAACCTGCGGGTCGGTGAACGTCACCGCCGGCATGGCGGATAGATCGAGCCGGGCCTTGCCGCCGAGCATGTTGATTGCCGCGCGTGTGCCTCCCGCCGCAGCTACGTAAACGTATTGGGGGTTAGTGGTGCAGTCGCCGGCGGCGTAGATGTCCGGCGCGGAGGTGGCCAAGCGCTCGTCAACGACGATAGCGCCCCGCTCGCTTACCTTGACGTTGGCGGCGGGCAAATTCAGCTCTTGCGTATTTGGACTGCGGCCGGTGGCAATCAACACCTTATCGGCACGCAGCTCACCTGCGCCGATCGTCAGCACGAATTCCCCGGCCCGGTAGTCGATGTGCCCCGCCTGCGTGTGTTCCAGCACTTCGATCCCTTCCGCGCGGAACGCGTCCGTAAGGACATCCCCGATCGCCGGATCTTCACCGTAGAACAGCCTGTGGCGCGCGAGGATCGTCACCCGGCTTCCCAGCCTCGCGAATGCCTGAGCGAGTTCCACCGCCACGACCGACGAGCCGATGACCGTGAGGCGCCGTGGCATGGACTCGCTCGCGAGGGCCTCGGTCGAGCTCCAGTAGGGAGTGTCCCGCAAGCCGGGTATGG
>JAJZVF010000182.1:1230-5403 GCA_021845825.1 Pseudomonadota bacterium
CGGACGTGTCCGTCTCGAGGGTAATCCGCGCGCTAGCCTTGGCGAATGAGACCTCCGCCGAGCGCACGCCCGGCACGCTCTCCAACGCGCTCTTGACATGCTCCGCGCAGTCCTCACAGGTCATTCCGCTGATTTTCAACTGTATCATGTGAGCGATTCCGGCAAAGAGACGTGTACCCCGCTGTGCATCGCGGGCAACCCCGACGGTCCTGCCGCTGCCGGCGGTGGACGGGCGAAACCTCCCGGGGCGCGGCTACGGCTTTGCCTTGGATTCGACGGCGGCGGGATAGCCGTGATCCGTGACCGTCTTGATCAGAGTGGCAATGCGCGTCACGGCCGGGTTGTAGACAACGATCGCCGTGACGTCCGCCATGCCGTTGGGCTGGCTGACCTTGACGGCCTTAACGCCCTGCACGTGCGCGAGCGCGCTCTTCACGATCGGACCACACAGCACGCAGCCCGCGTGATGGACCTCGAGGATGACGGTCGCATCGGCTGCATGCGCCGAGATAGCCGCAGCACCCAGACTTAGGGCGAGCGCCAGAGCCGGAAGGAACAAGGGTCGAGGCATGGTGTACTCCGGGGAAACAGCGGGAATCAGGAATTCATCAGAAAACGGATGAGGTACGGGAAAAACACGGCGATCACGACCAGGCTGCCGGCAGTCCAAAGTCCGATGCGCGCCATGCGGTTCGCACGGGGTGTGGCGCAATACCCATCGGCGCAGGCCGCTTTCTCCCTGCGATGCAGACGCCAGGCACCCAAGCCGATGAACGCGAGGGAAACACCTGCAAAGATCGGCTGGTAGGGCTCAAGTGCGGTCAGGTTGCCGATCCAGGCCCCACTCACCCCTAGGGTGAACAGCAGAAAGGGAATCACGCAACAGGAAGCGGCCCCGAGTGCCGCGACGATCCCGCCGACGGAGAGCATTCCGGGCCCGCGGGCGGCCTTCGACACGGTGGGCATGCTTGGCCTCGCAATCGCCTACTGAACCGGTAGGCTGGGTATACTCCCGTAGTGGACTACGGAGTCAAGCGGCATGAACAGCCCTGAGTACCTGACCATCGGGACTTTCGCCGCAGCCGCCGGCGTCAGCGTGGAGACGGTCCGCTTCTACCAGCACAAGGGGCTCCTGCGGACGCCGCAGCGCCGCTACGGCAGCATCCGCCGTTACGGTGCCGCGGACGTGGCGAGGCTGAAGTTCGTGAAGGCGGCACAGCGACTCGGTTTCAGCTTGAGCCAGGTCGGTCAGCTGCTGACACTGCAGGACGGCACCCACTGCAGCGAGGCTGCCGAGCTGGCGGCACGGCAACTGGCCGACGTGCGCACCAAGCTCGCGGACTTGCAGCGGATCGAGGCGGCGCTATCGAAGCTGGTGGGAGAATGTCGGGCTCAGCGCGGCAGCGTGTCCTGTCCGCTCATCACGGCGTTACAGGGCGGGTAGAGCGGACCGGTCGCTTCGGCAACGGCTATCCGAAATCCATCCGTGACCGGCAGGCGGGTCGAGAGACATCACGCTCTCCTTGAACACTCGGGCCGCGCACTTCAGGACATACCGCTCCAACGGATCTCGGCAAGCCGATCACCGGCGTCGAGGACGTCTGTAATCCGGCCTGCACGCGCCAGCAGCAATCCGTGCCACCCGACGGACACGCAAGAACTGCAGATGTATGCGCGCCGATTGCGCCACTGACCTCGTGACACCGCCGCACGCGCGCAGCGCCGACTCGAGCAGCTCGTGAGCATGCGACGACCGGACCGCCTGCGCCACCGGTCGACAACCGCGTCCTGCGCTCTTCAGGGGACGCCGGGCGGGCTTGAGGCCGGCATGGCGCCGTTTGTCTGGAAAAAAAGCCGACGGCTCCGCGCGCGGAGCGCCGTGGCGATCTGCCGATCGGCGGATCAAGCGAGAGCACGGGCTCGACATGGCTCCCACCGCAGTGCGCGGCCTCGCGGCGCGCCCCCGAGAGTGCCTGCCTCTCCGTAGCGCAGTCCTGCGCAGCGAAATACGCAATGAACCCGATTGAGAGCCCATGCCGAACCCTTTTAGCATTCGCCCTTGAAATACTTTGGCGATCTCCCCGAGCTGAGCCGTGCATGCCCGCCAAACAGCTTCTGAATCATTTCAGCGCACAGGAACAAGCGCGGCGTGACGGGCGGCGTCCGACCTATGCGCCGCCGCGTACGCAGTCCGGAATAGTCCGTGCACGGCACAGCCGCGGAGCGCTAACGGCTTTGGCAGTGCGGAGATCTCTCCGCGTCCCTTTCCCGGCCTCGCGCGCGAGCACGCACGCGGCCGACAACCGGAGGAAAGTCAGATGAAGAGCGACACCGACATCAAGCGGGATGTGGAATCGGAGCTGCGCTGGGCGCCCGAGGTGGACGACACCGACATCGCCGTCAAAGTCACCGGCGGGGTGGTCACACTGACGGGTTTTATCAAGAACTACTTGCAGAAATATGAAGCCGAGAGGGCCGTGAAGCGCGTAGCGGGCGTAGAGGGCGTGGCAAATGACCTCGAGATTCGCCTGCCTGCGAGCGACGCATTGCCGGACCCGGAGTTGGCCCGCAAGGCGGTGGAAGCGCTGCGGGCCGAACTGCCGTTTTCACACGACACGGTCAAAGTCCTCGTGGACCACGGGCGAATCACTCTGGAAGGGTCGCTCGAATGGGGATACCAGCGTGATTGGGCCGAGCGGGCCGTGCGGAATCTACAAGGCGTGCAGAACATCACCAATCTCATCACCGTTACCCCGCGCGTGCAGCCCGCCGACGTGAAGAAGAAGATCGAGGATGCCTTCGTCCGCAGCGCACAGGTCGATGCCGGTCGGATCTCCGTCGAGGCCCACGACGGCGAGGTGATTTTGCGTGGCAAAGTACGCTCTTGGGCGGAGCGAGAGGAGGCACAGAGGATGGCTTGGTCCGCTCCCGGAGTGCGGCAGGTCAGGAACGAGATCAACGTATCGGTCCATTGACCCGTACACCGCCGGATCATGCAGCAGAGCGCCCGGTTGGGAGCCGCGGACGTGCGCGCGGCGGGTGTCGCCCGAACATGGATCGGACGACACCTTTCAGTCGGGCACACTGCCTCTCGCAAGACATCGTGCCGCGCCCCCGCGCAGGGCCTGCGCCTCGGCTGACCCACGCCTCGCCCCGGCCTCGCCGTGGCGCAGGTGGCAAGCCAAGTCGAGGATGCGACAGAATCTGCACGGATCGGTGGCTTTATCGAATCGGCGAGGATCGCCGCCGGGAAGGCCGCAGCGATGCCGCAGGTCGGCGGCGTGCATAGCGAATGGTTCCGCGGGCTGCGGCCGGCAGAGGAGACCGCCGAGGCCGCGGAGATCGACGCGGCCAACCTCGCTCAGGCGTGCGCAGCAGCACTCACGAAGGCGGGCCTGAATGAGTTGAGCAAGCTCGGCGCACAGCAAAGCGGACGGAACTCCCGCGGATGAGCGCGTTCTTCACTCTCGCCGGCGCGAGCCTGCCGGCGATAGGCATGGCCCTCGGCTATTACATCAGGCCGCGGGGGCTGTGACAGACCGTGCGCCGCCGCACACTTGCGGCATCAGTCCCGTCCGTGCCCTTTTTGCAGATCCCGGTGCCGGCGCGAGAGCTGCGGCATGACGCTCGAACCTCTCGTTCGCTCGCTCTCGGCTTTGCGCTCGATCGCCGCGACATCGGCGGATATCGGTGCGCTCCCGCACCGGTACCGTCAGCCGGCTTGCCCCGCAGGCGCCCCTCCCGGTGCAGCCGCCGCCAGCTGTATCAGTGCCTTTTGGGCTTTGCCGCAGGCAGATGCCAGCCGTAGCGAATCGCCATGAACCGCAGAGCGAAGCACAGTAGGCCTCCCGAAATCGCCATCGGCACCGGCTGAATCTGCAGCACGCGGCCCATCGCCACCAGCCCAGACCCGGCGAGGGCCGCCAGTGCATAGAGGTCGGCCCGCAGCACGGTCGGGATCTCATTGGCCAGAACATCCCGCACCATGCCACCACCGATGCCCGTCAGCATACCGAGCAGCGCGGCCATTCCCGGATTGAGTCCGTACTCCAACGCCTTCTGGGCGCCCGCCACGGCGAAGAATGCCAGGCCCACCGCGTCGAGCCACAACACCGGGTTGCTCAGTCGCTCGATGGCTGGATACCAGTAGAAGGTCAGCAAACCGGCGAGAGC
>JAJZVF010000183.1 GCA_021845825.1 Pseudomonadota bacterium
TTCCGCAAGCAACGGGCGGCCGAGGTCCCACTCGATGGAGAGGGCCTCGCCGATCGCCGGTAGACTGCCGCCGGTAAACGCGGTGTCGATGACCGAGCCGCGCACGGCCACTACATAGCCACGCTGCTCGCGCGGCTCGAGGCGCACCGCGCCCGCAGACTCGCGGGCGTCGAGGTCCGCGGCAGTGCTGCCCGCCGCAAGCTCAGGACCGCTCGGGCGAGCCGAGGTAAAAGGCGACGAGGTCACAATCGACTCCTGCGACCGGGACGTCATGCTTGCACTCGCCACGGGGCACAACGAGATATGCCCGCAGTGCTTTGGTTACATTAAGGCACGGGCCGTCACCGCGAGGGAATGCGCAATTGTCCTGATGGCCGTGCAGCGGCCGGGGCTGCGCCGCCGGTGCCGGGCCGGTCCAATTGTCCCGGCCGCGCCCCGGCACCTTTTTTCATTGGGTCATCCTGGGATACATACGGCTCGCGATGGCGATCATCAGCACGGCGGCTGCCGCCAGCGCCCCCACATCATGACCGAGACCGTAACTGCTGCGACCGGTCGTTAACATGACGGCGCGCAGGCCGTCGACCTGATAGGTGAGCGGATTGGCCGTGGAGATCCAGCGCAGCCACGGCGGCATCACGCGGATCGGGTAGATCGCGTTGCTCGCGAAGAAGATGGGCATGGTGAGCACCTGACCGATGCCCATGAAGCGCTCGCGGGTGCGCAGGCCGCGGATGTGGCTCCAGAGGGCGTGACGGCCAACGGGATCGAGGCCCTCGGTCGGCTCGTCCATGAAGAGGATCGCAGGCCGGTGCAGGGTGCTCTGGGCAATCTCGAGGCGGCGGATCATGCCGCCGGAGTAGTTACGCACCAGCCGGTCGCGGACCTCGCTGAGGCCCATCGTGGCGAGCGCCTCGGCGATGCGCTGTTTGTGCTCTCCTCCTGCTTCTTTTCGGGCGGGGAAAAGGCCGGCGAATCAAGTCCGCGCCGAACGAGCGCGCCGCTCATGAATCATCCGCTCTAGAGCACGTGCACCGTGCTCGCCTGCGGGCCGAGATCACCGGTCTCTTCGGAGAAGCGGACTTCCATGCCGGTCACGAGATCCTCGAACCGGCTGCCGACGAGGCTGTTGCGATGGAAGTAGATCAGTCGACCGTCGGCGCTCTCGATGCGGCCGAAGCTGCGCCCGGTGTCGAGCTCGCTGATCCGCCCGTGAGCGATCTCGCTGCGGTGCTTCACATCGCCGCGCCGCTTGCGCTCGTAGTCTTCGAGCTTGCGGCGGGCGGCAAGAAACGCATCGCGCAAGGCGACATACGGGTCCTCGTGGGCGTGATCCGCGGGATGCGCGTGCCGGATCGAGATCTGCTCATCGGGAAGCGTGATATCGATCCTGAAATCGTAGAGAGCGCCCTGGTGCTTGTGATGGGGCGAGGGCTCCAGGACGACGTGACAGCGCAGGATTTGCGCGCTGAACCGGTCGAGTCTCGAGGCGAGCTCGCGGACACGCGCCTCGAGCGCGGGCGACGGATCCATGTGGCGGAAGGTGATCTGAAGCGCAACTGTCATGGGTAATCCCTCGATGCGGTCTCGGGCCGCCGGTAAGGTGAGCAAGCGCCTGCGACACGGCGCACCGCGTGCGCACTGCGGCAGCCGGCGCCGCCGGAAGGCTTGCCGCAGGCAGGGGAATCATATCCGCTTCGATCACACTGCAAACTGTGCGCTCGGGCAATCCGTACTTCTGCGCAGGCAGAGCGCTCGCCGGCGCGTGTCGCGCCGGCGAGGGGTGGAATGCGCTTGCTCGAGTGTGAGCGCCGGGTGAGCGTGCGCCTGCGCCGGCTTACTCAGCCGCCCCGCTGCAGGACGAGCGCGAATGGATGTCCGTCGACGGAGTGCAGCACCAGGCGATAGCGGCCGGCGCTCAGGTGCAGATCCGGCTGCGCGGGCGGCAGCGTGATGATGGCGCGCGCGCCCATTTTCGCGGTGATGCCGGCATAGCCGGGGCCGAAGCGGTTGTAGGCGTACTCATTGTGGAAGTTGCGGTGCGGCAGGGCCGAGAGCGCAGCGCTGTTCCAGTGTTCCACCCGGATCCTGCCCGAAGCAAACAGGTCGGCACGGACCACGTTGGCGGGCACGGCGGCCGTGCCGCCGTCGAGATACGCCGTAAATCGCACCCTGCCATCCGCGTCGAGTCGTCCTGCGGACAGACTGATGTGATGCGCGCCGGCGCTGACCGGGCCGCCATGGAACGGCGTCAGCACCGACCCGCGGTAGTAGTTATATGTCAGGATCACGAACAGCACCGTCGCGCCGGCGCCGATCAGGCTCCAGCGCTTGAGGCGAGGCGCCGGCCAGGGGCCGCTCGCGAGCCACTGGAACCAGGCGGCGCCGGCGAGTTTGGGCCGGCGCCTGGCGAGCCAGCTGTCGAGCGAGTAGGCACCGGCGCCCGCCAGGCACAGCGCGACGCCCATGCCGAAGTTGGCCGAAGCCATGGTCCACTCGTCGATGCACGTGGCGCCCTGCCAGCCGAACAGCAGCATCAACACCACGCTCAGTCCGACCGTCACCAGCGCCGACAGGCGGGTCAGGAACCCGACGATCAGAAACAGCCCGAAGACGAGCTCCAATGCGCTGAAGACGATCACGCCGGCGTAAAGCAGCGTGAAATGGTGCAGCATGAAGTCGACGACGTGGCTCATCCCCAAGATCGCCCCCGGCATGGCCGACTGGAATTTGTTGGCCATCCAGCTGTGCGCGTGCGGATCGAGCTTGGCGGGCGCGTAGATGAAGCGGCGGCTCCCGCCGCCCCAGTAAATCCATCCCTGCACGAAGCGCACCGCGAGCAGTGCGAGCCCGAGCTGGCGCCAGGTGCCGGCGGAGTCGGGGGCGGATTGCGGCTGAAGAGGCGGGCTGCTCATGGGCTATCTCTCCCGGAGTCTGTCCCGAGACCGGCTATGGCGTCGGGAAGCGGATGGCACGCCCGCCTTTGACGGGCTTGAAGCCGTATCGCTCGAAGATACGCAGTGCCGCGGGCGTGCGCAGGAACTCGATCCATGCGCGCGCCGCTCTCGGGTGGGCGGCGCCGCGAACCACCGCGGCCGCATAGACCGCGCGCACATTGTCGGAGGCGGGAATGTCGACATGACGGATCGGATGTCCGGCCTGCTCCTGGAAGATCGCCTCGGACTTCCAGGTGACGCCGGCATCGGCCAAGCCCTGCATCAGGTAAAGCGGCGTCTGACGGTGATGGATGTGCGTCAGAATAGTCTGGCCATCGGCCACCTTGCCGACGTACACGCTGCGCTCGAGAGCCGCTCCGCCTGCCTTGGTGAGGGCGATCTTGATCTGGCGCGCCACGCCCTCCCAGGCGGGGTTGGGCATGGCGAGCCGCACCCCCGGCTTGCCGAGGTCCGCAAGGCCGGTGATACGGGCCGGATTGCCCCTGGGGATCATGATGGTGAGGTCGTTGGTGACATACGGCACCGCCGGACCCCGCAGCATCCCCTGGCGGATGTAATTCTGCACCTTCTTCAGCCCGGCGGCGTAGACGTCGGGCTTGACCGTCCATGTCATGTTGCCGATGGTGATGGTCCCGCCATGTTGCATCTGCCTGATGAGGATGCCCGGAGGCAGGGTCTCGTAGTAGATCCGGCCCTTGAGTCGAGGGTGGGTCGTCTCAAAAGCCGCGACGAGCGGCGCCATTGCAAAGTAGTAGTTTCCGCCGACGAAGATCACCAGCCGCGGATGATCGATGCTGCCGTGGAAGTCCGGCAGATCATCCACCTCCGGGACGGTGAAGTTAAGCCCCTGGTCGCTCGCCGGATTGTTGCGCCCATGGCTCCAGGGCGGATACACCTGCTCCCGATACCGGGGAGGCTGCGCCTTGCCTCTACAGCCTGCCGCTGCCGCCGCGGGCGCAAGCAGCAGCAGTCCCAGGACCGCAAACGCGGCATGATGCACCCGTAGGCGATTCTTCCGGCGCATCGCACCCTCCCGCGGCGAGATCATTTGGCATACCCGAAGCCGGCCCTCTGCAGTTCCGGCAGCGTGCCCACGATCCCTGGCGTCAATACCGCCCCGGGGATCAGGTGATTGGTGAACTCGGCCGCCATCTGCTCATGGCCGAGGTTGTCCGGATTGATACCCTTCTTGCGAAGCGCCAGGGTGAGCTCCCAGACCTCGTTGTGGCAGGCGAGGAATACCAGGCCGCGCCGCTGCAAAACGGTGATGCTGTTGTCGTAAGGGGAGAACACCCCGTGCGGGCTGTC
Organism: Pseudomonadota bacterium; assembly: GCA_021845825.1. GTDB lineage: Bacteria > Pseudomonadota > Gammaproteobacteria > Steroidobacterales > Steroidobacteraceae > 13-2-20CM-66-19. The sequence continues at coordinate 4,266 of JAJZVF010000183.1, forward strand.
GAAGTCGGCTGGACTCGCACGCGAGGCCGGCGGCTCCTTGAGCCAGACGTTGCGTGTCCATTTGCTGCGGGTGAGTTTCGTGAGGTATTTGCTCCAGATGAAGTCGTCGTACAGCGCAAGGTGGGCGGAGCCATGGGTGGCGGAGACGGCGAGGAAGTTCGCGTGCTTGAACGACCAGATCTGCACGTTCATCGAGTTGCGCATGAGATTGAGCCAGGGGCTGTCGATCGATGTGTTATCCCACACCTGCTTCGGCCCCCCGTGGTAGCGCAGCACCAGCTCCAGGGCCTCGGCGTCCCACTGATCGGCTCCGGTGAGGATCATGGGCACGGTCTTGAAGTTCCTGCGGCGCGGCGCCTTGGCGAGGGCGGTGGCGAGTTCCCGCAGCGTCGCCGCTCCGGCGGGTACGAGGTTGTCCTCAGGGGAACCGGCGGCCCATGCGGACTTCATCCCTGCGAGGGCGGCTCCCGTCATCCCCAACCCGGTAACGCTCATCCTCAGTGCATCTCGGCGGCTCAACGGCTTTTGCAGCATCATAGGTTTTGGCTCCTCAATTGCAGACCTTCAGACGGCGGGGGATCTCACGCGCTGCCCTCCGCTGCCGCTGCGGCCGAGGGCACCAGGGCTCTCCGAGGTCATGATCGGGCCCTGCGGCAGTGCGGACTTGTCGACGGAGGTGATGATGAATGGATCCGCGATATAAATCTTATGCAAATATTCTATTGAAAGAATACATAAAAGATATATCAAGGCGGGAAACCGTCCGTGGGATTGCGGGCCCGTGGGATGGCGGGCGAGAACTCCGAATCGCACGGACGATCCCCTCCGCACTGAAGATAAAATGTCGCAATGCCCGCGGCTTGTATTCCGGCACTTAAGCGCGCGCAACTCACCGCTCTTACGCTCGGCAATCCTGCCACGCGGCCGGTGCGCCGGTCATCCGTAGTGACCGCAGGCGCGGGGCGGGACGGGTCGGGTCAGATCGGCAAGAGCCTCGAGCGCAGCGCTCGCTCCCGCCGCGGTGCGCCCAAGCCGCGCCGGCGCGCTTTAGGATGTCGGTGAGGATCCGCGGGCACGCGCGCCGGCGGGGCCCGCGAAGCGCCGC
>JAJZVF010000184.1 GCA_021845825.1 Pseudomonadota bacterium
AGCGTGTGGAAGGAGCGGCGCACGACCTCGAGCGCGTCGCGATCGAGCGGATTCTGATCCCAGAGCGGAAATTGGCGCTGGATCTTCTCGAGTTCCTCCTGCGCCTCTTCGACGAACAGCCTCAGCAGCTCCGGACTCGCGTTCTCGGCGAGCGCGCTCATCTTGGCGGTGGCCGACAACCCCACGGCGGAGGGTTTGGTGAGCCCGGTCTTGGCCAGATCCGGAATCGTAGCGGTCGCGTGCATCTCCGCCGGATTCATAAGCACCGTTCTGGCGAACGCTGCCGGCTCGATCGGGGCGAGCGGCGCGGCCTCGGCCGGCGCGCGCTCGAGTGCCTGCAGGCAGGACTGGGCGTTGTCCAGCATGTACCAGGGATCGCTCCGCCCGGCCTGCAACGTTTCCATGTAGTACTCGATGCTCACGATGGCATCGGCCAAGCGGTCGAGCCAGCCCGGCGGCAATTGCGGCGCGCCGGGCCGCATGATGCGCCGCAGCTGCGTGGCGATGCCCTCGAGAATCTCGACGGCTCGGGTCTTCCCGAGCATCAGCAGCGCCGCCTTGAGCCCCCTTACCAGACCCTGCCAGCTGTCGAGCGCGGCGGCATCGAGCGAACCGCCCAGACTCTGTGTGACCGCCTCTTTGATCCAGGCTACATTCTGAATGCATTCGCGCAGCACCGCAGCCTGCACCTCACGGAACTCGTGGTCCTCGTGCGTACCGTCGGCCTGGGCCTCGCCGGTGGGCCTGATCATGCCGACGAGGCTGTCATCGAGCCGGTCCTCGACGGCGATCAGGGAAGCGGCAATCTCGACCAGCACCGGCTCGCCGGCGGCCTCGGCACCGCTTAGGATCCGTTCCAACCGCTCGGTCTGCGTCTGCACCGTGGCGCGCTGCTCGCCCAGTCCCAACACCCCGAGCGTGTCGCCGATCTTGCGCAGCATCAGCACCTGCGGGCGAAGCTCCTCGCCATCGCGGGCGCCGCGGCGGGCAAACTGTTCGAGTGCCTCCTTCACCTTGCCGAGGTCCTCGCGAATGGCGACGGCCACGGTCTGCATGAGCTTCACACTCGGGGCCGAGAGGCTCTCGCGCTCCCGCTCGATGCTCTCATCGACCGGCAGCAGCTCCGAGAGACGGAAAGAAGTTCGCACCGCCGATACCCGCGGGCCGGCGCTCTGTGCACGCCCCACGTAATAGAGGAGATTGTTCAGCAGCTCGACCGGCGGGCTCTGACAATAACGGGCCTCGCCGAGCTCATAGAGCCGGCGGATCTCCCGATCCGCCAGTCCCAGCAGGCGCTTGACCGACACGCCGCCCTCGAGTCCGCCCTCGCGCAGCGCCTCGATGAGCGCGCCCGCCACCCACCAGAGCTGGAAGACCGGCTGGCGCGTTGCCGAGTGCTCGAGCTTGTCGGCCACCTGTGCCAATGCCGCGAGGTTATGCTCGATGCGTTCACCGCGGATCCAGCCGATGAGGCCCGCCTGGAACTGCGAGCGCAGCCGCCGGCACCACTGCTCCACGGTGAGCTGAGGCTCGCCGGAGGCGGAGACGAGCGGCTGGGCCTGCCTGTCCGACTTGAGGTTGAGCAGCAGCAGCGTGCCTTCCGAAAGCAACGCACTGCCGCGCACGGCCCTCAGGTCGTTGAGCAGCGGCAGCAACACCAGCGCGAGGTCGCGCCCGCCGGAGAGCACCCGCTCGAGATACCCCGGCAGCTGCACCAGCGAGCGCAGCAGCGCATCCAGGCTTTCGGCCTGGCCCTTGCGCTCGGTGACGGTGGCGATGAGATAGTCGGCCACCTGCTCCATTTCCTCGGCCAGAAGCGCTGCGCCGTAGATCTCGAGCACCCGCAGCACGCCCTGCGTCCGGTGCAGCTCCTGCTTGCAGCGCTCGAGCAGCGACACATTGTCCGGTTGCTCGACGTAGCTCTCGATGGCCGTGCGGGCCTCGGCGAGCGTGTGGTTGAGCTCGCGCCCGACCAACTCCAGTGTTTGCGATGCGATTTCCGACATCGGGCCCCCGGGCGGATCTTAGCTGCCACCCAGGGCAAGAGGCTTTGAACCCGAGTGCGTCCGCCCGGCGCCGGGCGGGCCCTCCGTGAGCCCCGGCGATGACGCCGGCGGGACCTCCTGAGCGCCGTTTGGCGAAGACGAAGAGGGTCCGGGGAAACGCGCCGGGATACGACTCCCGCTGCCGGAGAGGGTCTCGCCCGGCGCCGCCTCGGGCCGCTTGAAGGCTCCGCTCGCCGCGCTCGGCGCCCCGGGCAGACGAAAGCCGGCCGCCGCACGGCGCAGCCCGGCGGACAGCTCGGCGAGCTGAGAGATGGCGGCCGAGGTGGCGTTGGTCGACTCGGAGGTCTGCACGCTGATCTCCTTGAGCACCTGCATGTTGCGCGCAATGTTCTGCGCGCCGCTCGCCTGCGCGCGCGCGCTGCCCGAGATATTCTGCACGAGGCTGGCGATCTGGTTCGAGACCTGTTCGATTTCCCCGAGCGCGGCTCCCGCGTTTTCGGCGAGCAGCGCTCCGCCCACCACGTCGGTCGTGCTGCGCTCCATGGATACCACCGCCTCGTTGGTATCGGTCTGGATAGTGCGTACCAGCACCTCGATTTGCTTGGTCGCATTGGCCGCGCGCTCGGCGAGCCGCTGTACCTCATCGGCGACCACCGCGAAGCCGCGGCCCGCCTCCCCGGCCATCGACGCCTGGATGGACGCGTTCAGTGCCAGGATGTTGGTCTGCTCGGCGATGTCGTTGATCAGCTCGACGATGTTGCCGATTTCCTGGGAACTCTCGCCTAGACGCTTGATGCGCTTGGAGGTCTCCTGGATGGTCTCGCGGATGGCGTTCATGCCGTCGATGGTGCGGCGGACCGCATCGGCACCTTTGTGGGCGATCTCCACCGAGTGCCGGGCCACGTCGGCGGCCCGCTCGGCGTTGCCGGAAACCTCGGCGACGGAGCTGGCCATGCCGGCAGCGGACTCGGTGGCCGAGGAGATCTGCTTGGACTGCGCGCTGCTCGCCTTGGCGAGATGCTGGGAGAGCGCCTGAGTCTGCCGCGCGGCGCTGTCCAGGTGGATGGCCGACTGGTTGATGGTGGTCACGAGGCCCCTGAGCGCATCCACCGCGTAGTTGATGGAGTCGGCGATCGCCCCGGTGATCTCCTCCGTAACGGTCGCCTGCACCGTCAAGTCGCCGTCGGCGAGGCTGGAAAGCTCATCGAGCAGGCGCAGGATCGCCTGCTGGTTGCGGTCGTTCTCCTTGCGCTGCATGTCGGCCGCACGCCGCTGGTCCTCGACCGTTTTGTTGATCCGCCTGCCGACAACGACCGCTGCGTAGAGCAGTACCCCCGCGGCTGCAAAGGCGATGACCACGGGAAGGTACCGCACCCATTCAGCCACCCGGGCCGGCCCGAGCGCCGTAAGGGCCGCATAGGCTACGGCACTCACGGCAGTCAGGCCGCCGGCCAGGCTCATCAGGAACAACAGCGCCTGGAAGCGCCCCTTGGAGTTCGGCTGCGCGCTCATGCCGCCGCTTCCATGAACGCAGGGCTCTCGAGCAGCGAGCGCAGGCTGAGCACCGGCCACTGCTCGCCGCCGCGCCGGAAGGCCCCGGCGAGATAATGCTCGCAGCGGGCCATGGTCGGAGGCGCCTCGCCTGAGAATTCCGCTTCCGCGAAGCGGCGGAAGCCGAGCACCTCGTCCACCATCAGCCCGGCGGGGATCTCGCGGTGATTGACGGCCACGACGCGGGTTGTGCGGCCCACGGGGGTGGCGCCGCTGCCGAGGAACTGGCGCAGGTCTATGACGGGCAACAGCTGGCCGCGCACGTTGGCGAGCCCCTTGATCCACGGCTTGGCGCCGGGCACGCGCGTCATGCCGCCGGGCACGCCCAACACCTCGCGCGTCTCCTCGCGCGCGACCAGATACAGATCGCCTGCCATGCGCAGCGCCACGCCGACCCATTCCCGCTCCGGCGCGCTGTCCTGGCCGCTCTGCGCCGAAACGGCTCGGGCCCGCCGCTCGAGTTCGCAGAGCAGCTCGAAGGGCCGATCTCGCAGCGCGTGCAGGGACGGTGCCTCACTCATGAGGGCGGGCGAAGCAATCGGAGGTCTGGAGCAGAGCCTGCATGGATATCAACTTGCAAGCGCCGAGCGGGCCTTGGCGATCAGCTGGTCGGGAGAGACGGGCTTCACCATGTAATCTACCGCGCCTTGGCGCAACCCCCAGATCCGGTCGGTCTCCTGTCCCTTGGAAGTCACCATGATGATCGGAATTTCCCGCGTGCGCGGATCGCTCACCAGCGCGCGGGTCGCCTGGTAGCCGTTCATGCCCGGCATGACGATGTCCATGAAGATGAGGTCAGGGCTCATCTCGCGGGCGAGACGCACCCCTTCGGCGCCGTCGGCGGCGGCCGCGGTGCGGTAGCCGTGCTTCTCGAGCGCCTTCTGCATCACATGCACCTCGGTCGGGGAGTCGTCCACGATCAGAATCAGCGGCATGGCCGTCATCTCCCGATATGCGTCTCGATCGCGCCCAGGAGCTCGTCCTTGGTGAAAGGCTTGGTGAGGTAGTGCTCGGAGCCCACGATCCGGCCCCGCGCGCGATCGAACAAGCCGTCCTTGGAGGACAGCATGATCACGGGGATGGAGCGGAAGACCTTGTTGTGCTTGATGAGCGAGCAGGTCTGATAGCCGTCGAGCCGCGGCATCATGATATCGACGAACACGATATCCGGCTGGTGGTCGGCGATTTTCGAGAGCGCATCGAACCCGTCGATGGCCGTGTAGACCTCACAGCCCTCCTTGGCTAGCAGGGTCTCGGCCGTTCGCCGGATAGTCTTGCTGTCATCGATTACCAGGACTTTCAGGCCCTGGAGCTTCGCGTTGCTGCCGTTCACGGCCATGCAACTCCTTCCGTCAGGGAACTCGAGCGGCCGGCGGAGCCGACCCCCCCAAAGCTCCCAGCGTACACACAAATACCCGCAGAGCCACCATCGACTCTTCGGTCCCGAGAACTCGAGCGGGTTTTGTTTTAACATATCGGCACGACCCCCGCCATGTGGTCTGCTTCACGTTTTCGGCCGATCGCAAGCCGGGTGAGCGCGCAGGCGGCCGATGCGCGCCCGGCCGGGCCCCTCGGGACCGAGCGCGAAGCACGAATCGTCTGCGGGCGGCATTTCCGGCACGCCTGCGCAGCCCGGGGGGAGGGCGGCGCAGCGGTGCGCTGGGCGCCGATCGGACAGCCGCCTCGGCTTTTGGCATCATTTCGCACTATGACCCACCCGCCCCGTCGTCTCGGCGTCGTCATGGATCCGATCGACACCATCCATTA
>JAJZVF010000185.1 GCA_021845825.1 Pseudomonadota bacterium
GCTGAGGGGCGCCGAGAGCGGCATGGACCGCGTGCGCCGCGCGAGGGAAGACAATCGGACCGAGAGGAGGAAGCCTCATGCGCGCCTCGGCAACAAGGCTCGCCGCGGCCGTACCGGCGCTGCGGCCTGGCCGATGCAGCGCCTCTGCGTAGTACCAGGTCAGCATGGCGACCCCTACACCGATCGCGAGTGCCGCCGCCAGCACGCCGTTGAGCCGAGACTGCAGCGAGCGTACGCGGCTTGCCACGGTGTGGCCGCGCTCTCCCCGGATCAGCCCGTGCACCGGGGCGCCGGCTGCGGGTCGCGCCCGTCCCTCGGGTCCTTCACCGCCCGCGCTCCCGCGCCGGCCCGACCAGGGAAGGCGGATCACGGCCGTACTCCGCGCTCGGCGTATCGGGATCCGGCGCCCGCCCCCTGCGGCGCGGGCCTGCGCGTCAAGCGCCAGACATCCGGGGAGAGCGTCCCGGAGGCGAGCCGCCTGCCGGCGCCGCTGAAGCCGCGATTGACGATGCACCCGGTGAGCTTGCCGCGGCGCAGCACGAAACGCCGTGCGACCCGCTGGATCACCATGTCGGCGCCGCGCATGTCGACGTTCACCAGAGACTCGCTCCCGTCGGCGTTGCGCACGAAGACGGCCGGCAACTCGGCACGGCTTCCGAAGAGCAGGTACGTCTCGACTCCATCATCCCACGCGGCCCGCGGCTTCAAGGACGGCGCCCCGCAATACCAGTAGTCGTAGTTGCGCGGCGCAGCCCGCTCGGCCGCGCGCAGATCGCGCGTGATCCGCGCGCGCCGCCGGGCGGCCGTACCTGCGCGCTCGGCCGCGCGCGGGTATTCGAAACGCAGCGCGTAAATGACGTCGGGGTCATCGTGAGCGGGCGGGCCGGGACTCGCGGTGTAATCGAACAGGTAAGTGCGGCGGTTGGTGAGAACCGTGAGATTGGTGGCAACGTGCGCCGCCCTCGGTTTGATGAACAGGTGATTACCCGCCGAAGCGAACGCAACGCCCTTGGCGTCGCCCACCCCGGCGCCGACGAAATGCTCCCCGGGAGCGAACTGCACATCGATCTGGTAGCCCGCGAAGCCGTGCAGGCGATAGATGCGATTGGCGCTGTAGGTCACCAGGCGAATCCGCGAGTCCCCCGCTGCGGGACGGGCCGTGCCGGCGGCGGGGTGTGCGGCCGGCACCGGCGCCGCCGCTCGGGCGGCGGCGCCGGCGAGGAGGCAGAGCACTCCGGGCAGCCAGGCGCGCGCGCGCACGCATCTTAAGACGCTCATGGGCGCTCTCCCGCCGCGCCCTCGCCCGACCCCAACACTTCCGGCTCGAGCTCGAGGTTGAGCACCTCGAAGCCCAGCGGATTCCAGCGCCGCGTGCGCGGATCGCGCGGCGGGCGGGTGAAGGTGTATTGGAGCGTGGCGATCCATTGTCGCGCCGGAGCGCGCGCCCCGTCCGCCTGCCGCACCCGGCGCGCGAAGCGCACCTGGGCGAGCTTGCCTGCCCCCGGAGCGCTCTCGAGGAAGCTCACCGACTCGATGTGCACCGACACCGTGCTGCCGTCCCTGTGCGTGTTGAGCGGCGAGCGCGGGTTGGAGCGGCTCCAGCGTGCATAGAGCGCGGCGTTGAGCCGCGCCGAGTTGAATGCGCCGCACTGCGCGTAATCGCTGGCCGCGAGCGCGAGGTCGAAGCGCTCGCACACGGCGATGTAGTGAGCCAGGAAATACCGCGCGACCGCTCGGCTGAAGGTCTCGTGCCCGGTATACGGCGGCACCACATCGACCATGCCGGAGCGGCTGTCGACGCGGATCAGAAATGGCTCCACCCGCTTCAGCGGCATCAGCACCGCGAGCGCCACGGCGAGCGCCGCCACACACAGGCAGGCCGCGGCCGCCACCCTCCAGGCGGTGCGGGCCCCGCGCAGCGCCCGCGAGAGGCGATCGTCATCCCACGAGGCGGCCTCTTCGAGGTACGTCTCAAGGGGCGCATCGGCGCTCACGTTCGGCCTCCGCGCCCGGCGTGCCGCGCGGCGCGCCGGCCCGGGATACCGGAGGCGGCGCCCGCAGACGCGCGCACCATCGAGGTATTGATGGGCGTCAGACGCGTATCGCAGCGCGGACCGGCGGTGCAGGCCGAGAGGGTGAGCAGAGCAGCCAGGATGCACAAGGGTTTCATACGGATACCTCGTCGAGATCAGTCCCAGGAATCGCCGGCGGCTTGCCCCGAGGCGCCCGGCGGCGCAGCCCGCCCGCCTGACACCGCGCGCAAGCGCCGGGAGGTCGCCTGAGCGGAGGAGAGGAGCGCGCCGCCGATCACCGCCGCACCCGGCGCGATGGCTTCGGCGGCACCTGATGCTGCCGCGCGCGCCCCCCAGCCGAGGGTGCGCCCCATGAGCCCGAAGGTGCCGAGCGCGACTCCGCCGGCGAGCCCGGCGGCGATCGGCATCACCTGGCGCATGAAGAGGAACACCAGCGCCGTCACCAGCAGCAGATCGAGCGCATCGACGGTGTCAAGCGCACTGCCGAGTGCTTCGGTCTGGCGCGCATAGGAGGCCACCAGGTGCAGCATCAGCGCGGCGACCATCACCGTGAGGATCGTGATGAGCGCGTAGTTGGCGAGCTGGGCGATCCACGCCTCGAAAAGACGGCGCGTGGCGTCGAACAGAAACAGCACGATGAACAACGGCCCCAAGGCGAGCAGCACCGAGAGCGCGACGCTCGACAGCGCCAGCAGAAACATGGTGTAGATGCACAGCAGTCCGACGAGCAGCCACACCGCGACCCCGGCGATGCAGAACCCCCAGTCTTGCCACCAGTGGCTCTTGTCGTACAGGAGGCTCGCCACCTGCCCGCCCCGGTTCCAGATGGCATCGAGGGTGCGTACCGGATCGCGTGCGCCCACCACTGCGGCGGCGAGCTCGACCGGCGCCCGGTAGAAAGTGTCGACCAACAGCGTGTTGTACAGCCACAGGTGCAGGCCCACCCCGAGCACCACGGCGAGTGTCACGATGCGCTTGAGGCCGGCTGAGACGGGCTCCTCGATGCGCCCGGTGAGCATGAGGTACCCCCAGGCCATGACGTACACCGTGCCCAGGGCGAGCGCCGCGGGCTCGAGCGCCGCGGCGACCCGCGCGGTGCTCGAGCCGATATAGCTCGCGAGCTCGCCGTTGAGCCAGGTCCAGAAGGTTTGAAAGAAGCCCATGCCGCTCTTCAGGGTGTCGGCTGGAAGCGCGTCGCGAAATCACCCTGCGCGGCGATGTCGCGCTCGTGCGCGCGCAGCTCATCGGCCCAGCGCTCCGCCTCGGCGGTGGCAAACAGCACACGCAGCTTGGTCTGCTCGTTCTCGAGCATGGCCTGCTCGGCGGCGATGCGCGCGGTGAGGTCGAGGATCGCCTTCTGGTCGTGCGCACGGCCGATTGCATCGATCAGCTGCTGCAGCAAGGCGAAGCGGCCGCTCGAGTTCGCGAGCGCCTCACGGGAGATCGCCTGCAGGAGCGCGGTCGTGCGCCGCTCCGCGAGGATTTGCGCGCGCGCCGGCTGCGAGAGCGCCCCGAGCTGCGCCGGGCTGAGGACCGCGTCCTCGGCGAGCGCCGTGCGCACACCGGCGACGAGCGTCCCGTAAGAGGCGCTATCGCCTTCGAGGGCGGCCGAAAGCTGCCGCCAATCGCCGGGCAGGTAATTGCGGCGCACGTTGGCGAGCAACCCGCTCATGCCCCGGCTGCCGGTCATGGCGGCAAGCTGCTCGCGGGTGTCGGCGAGGGTTTGCTGCTCGGTGGTGAGCGCCTGTTCGAGCGTGCGCACTTCGGTGCTGAGGCGCGCGACCGCCGCCACATCGATCACCGCCCACTGTGCGTGCGCGCTCGCGCCCATGAGCGGGACGAGGAAGATGACCGGGAACAGGATGGTTTTGCGCATGACAGGACCTCGCGCTTCAAGCGCCGGCGGATATCAGGAATTCCGCGAGCCAGGCGTTGGGATCGGCGCCATGCCGGCGCATCAGACTCTCCAGCCGCTCAAGTCCTGCGGCACGCGCCGAGATGACCTGTACCTCGGGCGCGAAGCCGCCCAGGTCGAGCCGGCAAACCACGCTCTGATGGCCCTGCTTGACGAGAAAGGCGTGCTCGCCGGGATCGAGCTCATCGCGGATGAGGGCGAGCTCGCGCTGCGTGAGGCCGAGCCCTTGCGTGTACTCCTCGTCCGAGGCGGCCGCGTTCGGAAAGAAGATCTTGGTCGGGGTCTGCTCGACGATGGTGCGGCTGATTGGGCTCTGCAGCACATCGCTCGCGCTCTGGGTGGCGAGGACCATCACGCCGTTTAACTTGCGCCAGGTTTTCGGCCCCTCCTTGGCGAAGTGCTCGAAAGCCGGGTCCTCGAGCAGCCGCCAGAACTCGTCCATCCAGCACACGAGCGGCCTGCCGTCGAGGAGTTGGCGCACCAGGTGAAACAGGTAAAGCGTGATGGGTGCGCGGCAGCGCGGGTTGTCGAGGAAATCGGTGACATCAAAGCCGAGCACGTGCGCCCCGCGCAGGTGGCCCACTACCGAGTCGGTGGGATTGTCGAATACCCAGGCGTACTCTCCCCGGGACTGCTCGCACCAGGGCGCGAGGCGCGCATGGATGCCTTCCGGATCGGTCGGATCGAGGAACTCGAGCAGCCTCGATAACCGCCGCGCCCCGGGCGCAAGCGCGAGCACCCCGCGCAGCGCCTGCTCGAGATCTTCGCGCTCGCGCACCCAGAGCGCGCGCCCCCCGCCGGGGCGTGCCAGCAATTGCAGCCACTCGCGCAGGAACTCGAGGTGTGCGGGTCCGGCGGGCAGGGCGAGGGGATTGAAGCCGGTGGGCTCGCCGTTGCGCAGCCGCAGGTACTGCCCGCGCAGCGCACGCACCAGGATCTCGAGCCCGCGATCCTTGTCGAGCACCACCTGCGTGGCGCCCGAGCGCGCGAGCATCGCCACCAGGAAGCCGACCAGGACGGTTTTGCCCGAGCCGGTCGGGCCGCAGATGAAGGTATGGCCGGTATCGGCCCGGCCACCGGCCGCCGAGGCGGCGTGGAGCGAGAAGTGATAGGCGGAATGCGCCCGCGTCTGCAGCAGCGCGAGCGCATCGCCCCAATGATTGCCGGCCGCCCGCCCGCAGGGGTAGTTGTGAAAAGGCGCGAGCGCGGCGAAGTTGCGCGAGGTGATCGGTGCCTTGCGCGGGCGGAATGCGAAGTTGCCGGGCAGCTGCGCCCAGAACGCCGCCTCGAGCGCGAGATCCTCCCGGGCCACCGCCATGCCGGTGTCGGCGAGCATGGCGCGCGCCTGGGCGAGGTG
>JAJZVF010000019.1:0-9335 GCA_021845825.1 Pseudomonadota bacterium
GCGGGCTGCGCTGCCCGTTGCCGCAAGCGCACCGACGAATTCCCGGGTACCCGCGAGCCCGAAGTGAATTCGGGCTCGCTACCTGGCTTGCCTGTTGAGCGGCAGGGCGGGCTGAGCCGGCCGTTGCCGCAAGCGCACCGACGAATTCCCGGGTACCCGCGAGCCCGAAGTGAATTCGGGCTCGCTACCTGGCTTGCGGCCAGGCCCGCGGGCGTGAGCCATAAATTGCCCCAGCGGGGGGGCTCCGGGTAGACTGTGCGGCTTGGTATCGGCTGAGACGCTCCCTACGTAAAAGGGGCGCCGGTCGTTTGTGTTCCATTGTTTAAGCCCCCGAAAGGTCAACCCGAATGGCGCTCGAGCGCACCCTGTCCATCGTCAAGCCAGACGGCGTCAGTCGCAATCTTATCGGCGAGGTGTACCGCCGATTCGAGACGGCCGGACTTTCCATCATCGCCGCCCGCATGCTGTGGCTGTCCGCGCGCGAGGCGGAGGGCTTTTACGCAGTACATCGGGAGCGGCCTTTCTTCAAGGATCTGGTGCGCTACATGACCTCCGGGCCAGTCATGGTGCAGGTGCTGGAAGGCGAAGGCGCGATCGCGCGCAACCGCGAAATCATGGGGGCCACGGACCCGAAGAAGGCCGCTCCCGGAACCATTCGCGCCGACCTTGCTCTGAGCATCGAGCAGAACGTGGTGCACGGCTCGGATGCGCCGCAGACCGCCGAGCGCGAGATCGCCTATTTTTTCAGTACCACGGAGCTGCATTCCCGCGGCTGAGACCGCCCTCGACCCCATGAGCTCTTCCGCCACGACCACGAACCTGCTGGGCCTGCCTCGGCCCGCGCTCGAGGCCTTCGTGGCGCAGCTTGGCAGCAGGCCTTTCCGCACCCGCCAGCTCATGCAGTGGGTCTACAAGCGCCGGGAGCCTTCGTTCGAGCGCATGACGGATCTCGCGAAGGAGTTTCGCGCCAAGCTTGCGGAGTGCGCCAGCGTGCAGCCGCCCGAGATCATCGCCACTCAGCGCTCCGCCGACGGCACGCGCAAGTGGTTGCTGCGTGCCGATGGAAGCCAGGCCTTCGAGATGGTCTACATCCCGGAGCCGGACCGCGCAACGCTCTGCATCTCCTCCCAGGTCGGGTGCGCGCTCGATTGCGCTTTCTGCTCGACGGCGCAGCAAGGCTTCAACCGCAACCTCACCACGGCGGAGATCGTCGGCCAGGTGTGGCTCGCCAACCGGGAGCTGTCGGGCACGGTGGTGGATCTGGCGCGCGAGCGGGCGGTCACGAACGTCGTCCTCATGGGCATGGGCGAGCCGCTGGCGAACTTCCGTAACGTCGTGCCGGCGCTCGATATTCTTCTCGATGACTTCGGCTTCGATCTGTCGCGCCGGCGCGTGACCCTGTCCACCTCCGGCCTGGTGCCGCAGATCTACAAGCTGGCCGAGCGCAGCAACGTGGCGCTGGCGGTCTCCCTGCATGCTCCCGATGACGCGCTGCGCAACGAGCTGGTGCCGATCAACCGGCGCCATCCCATCGCCGAGCTCCTTGAGGCCTGCTGGCACTACATCGATGAGCGCAACGGCCGCAGCGTCACCTTCGAGTACGTGCTGCTGGACGCTGTCAACGACTCTCGGGCCCAGGCCCGCGCGCTCGCGAAGCTTCTCGCGGGACGGCCGGCCAAGGTCAACCTCATTCCCTTCAATCCCTTTCCGGGCACACGCTTTTGCCGCTCGCCGCCGGAAGCGGTGCAGCAGTTCCGCGACGAGCTGATCCACCGCGGAGTGCTGGCGACCGTGCGTCGCACGCGCGGTGAGGACATCGACGCCGCATGCGGTCAGCTTGCCGGCCGCGTCCTCGATCGCACCACGGTGCGCCTGGGCAGCCGGACTTTCGGTCTGGCGGTGCAAGCGTGAGCGCCTGCGCGCGGTATTCGCCGGGCGCATCACGGGCGCGCCTCGTGCTGTCCGCGGTCGCAGGGACGCTGCTCGCGGCGTTGCTCGCCGGTTGCGCCAGCCGCCAGATGATTCGGCAGCAGCACCGGGCGGCTGTTTTCAACACCGAGCTCGGCATTGCCTACATGCAGCGCGATGAGCTGGCGGTGGCCAAGAGAAAGCTCGACCTGGCCTTGAAGGAGAATCCCGACAATCCGTCCGTGCACAGCGCACGGGCGCTGCTGTTTATCCGGCTGGATGAGCCGCAGCGGGCCGATCGGCAGTTCCGCGAGGCCCTGCGGCTGGCGCCGCACAACCCGAATTTCGAAAACGACTATGCGGTGTATCTGTGCAGCGCCGGCCGCACGGACCAGGGCGTGAAGTACTTTCTCCTGGCCGCGCACAATCCGCTCTATCTGACGCCGGCCGCCGCCTACAACAACGCCGGAGTCTGCCTGCGCTCGGCGCATCGGTACGCAGAGGCCGCGCAGATGTTCCGCGCGGCGCTGGCGGTCCGTCCGAACTTCTCCCAGGCCGCCTGGGAGCTTGCGGATCTGGATTTCAAGCGCGGTCAGTTTGCCGAGGCACGGGCGGTGATCACCGGCTACATGTCCTCCTACAAGGAAACGCCTGATCTGCTGCTGCTTGCGGTGAAGGTCATGCGCGCCCAGCACGATGAGCTCGACGCCGCGCTCTACGCGCGCAAGCTCCAACTCGACTTTCCGGACTCAACCCAGGCGCGCGCGCTGGCCCGCCTCGGCAACAATCCGGGTTGACGGCGATGACGGGGCAAACCGGCGGAGAGGCAGGCCGCGAGCCCGGGATCGGCCGGCGGTTGCGCAGCGCCCGTGAGCGCAGCGGCTTGACTGTCGAGCAGGCGGCGTTGAAGCTGCATCTCGATCCGGCCGTGCTGCGGGGTCTGGAGGCGGAGGACTTCGGCTCGCTTGGTGCTCCCATCTACGTCAAGGGCTACCTCGGGCGCTATGCCGAGCTGGTGGGCGAGTCGGCCGAATCGCTCCAGCATATGCTCTCGAACGCGGTGATTCCTGCGCCCGATCTGACGCGCATCCCCCGGGCCAGGGTGCAGGGCAGCCGACTGATCGGCCCGGCTGCGATCGCCGTCATCACCGCCCTGGTGGTGGTGAGCTCGCTGTGGTGGGGCCTCTCGCGCTGGCACATGCGCCAGCCGCTGCTCCTGCAGCCGCGGATCGTGCCGGGGAATCCCGGTCCGCACGGGAGCCTGTCAAGCGCACCGGCCGTACTCGGGAAGCCGGCCGGCCGTACGGGGGCGCCGGTGCACGCAGCGGCGGTGGCACGGGCGGGCGCGTCCGCCGGCGCAGGCGCGCATCCCGCGGGCCTGGCTGCCGCCGGACCGTCCACGGGCGAGGTGCGGATCGAGCTGAAGTTTTCCGCGCCGAGCTGGCTGGACGTGAAGGATGCGAGCGGCAAGCTGCTGTTCCGCGCGATAGCGCCGGCTGGCTCGGTACGCGTCTTTGAGGGACCGGCGCCGCTGTACGTCGTGCTGGGATACGCGCCGGCGGTGACGCTCGTGGCCAACGGCCGCGCGACACCGATCGGCGCGCTGGAGCAAGCCGATCACGCCGCCTCGTTCGAGGTCGCAGCCGATGGCCGTGTCCTGTCCGGGCAGAGCCCGGGTGGAGAGTGAATTGACGCAAGAGATTCAGCCCGTCCGTGGGATGAACGACGTGCTGCCGGCCGAGATCGGCGCATGGCAGACGATCGAAGGGACCGCGCGCGAGCTGCTCACCGCCTATGGGTATCAGGAGATCCGTATCCCCGTGGTGGAGCGCACGGAGCTGTTCAAGCGGGCGATCGGCGAGTACACGGATGTGGTCGAGAAGGAGATGTACACCTTCGTGGACCTCGGCGGGGACAGTCTGACTCTGCGGCCGGAAGCGACCGCCGGCGTGATGCGCGCGCTCATCTCCAACGGCATGCTGCGCGGCCAGCGGCACAAGCTCTGGTGCATGGGCCCGATGTTCCGCCACGAGAAGCCGCAGAAGGGCCGTTACCGCCAGTTCCATCAGATCAACGTCGAGGCGGTGGGCATGCCCGGCCCCGATGTGGATGTGGAGCTGATCGCGCTCACGGCGCGCCTGTGGCGCGGGCTTGGGATCGGGCGGTTGCGGCTCGAGGTCAACTCTCTCGGCACGCCCGAGGCGAGGCGGGCCTACCGCGAGCGGCTGGTAGAGTACTTTCGCGCCGACTATGCGCGGCTCGACGCCGACAGCAGGCGGCGGCTCGAGGGCAATCCGCTGCGCATTCTCGACAGCAAGAATCCCGAGATGCGCGCGCTGATAGACGGCGCGCCCGTGCTCACCGAGCATCTCGATGCGCAGTCGCGCGAGCATTTCCAGGCGCTGTGCGCTTCCCTCGATACGCTCGGCATCCCTTTCCGCGTCAATCCCCGCCTGGTCCGCGGCCTCGACTACTACAGCCGCACCGTGTTCGAGTGGATCACCGATGCGCTTGGCGCCCAGGATGCCGTATGCTCCGGCGGACGCTACGACGGGCTGATCGCCCAGCTCGGGGGCGAGGCCACCCCGGGGATCGGGTTCGCGATCGGCGTGGAGCGCCTGGTGGCGCTGCTCACTCAGGCCGGCCGGGTGCAGCCATCGCCCGCCGCCGATGTCTACATCGTGGTGAGCGGCTCGCGCGCCGCAGCGAGCGGCGTGACGCTCGCGGAGCGGCTGCGCAACGAATTGCCCAACAGGCGGTTCGAGCTCAATCTCGGCGGCGGCAACTTCAAGGCGCAGTTCCGGCGCGCCGATCGCAGCGGGGCGGCGCTCGCACTGGTTCTGGGCGATGATGAGCTCGAGCGCGGTGTGGCGTCGTTGAAACCTTTGCGCCGGGAGGCCGGTCAGAGCGAGAGTCCGCTGCCGGCCCTGGCGGCGGCGATCGAAGCGGCACTCGCCGGTCCTACGGGGCAACCCTGATTAGGAGAGGTCGTGGAAAGTTATCTCGATGAACGCGAGCGATGGGAGGCCTTGCTCGGCTGGCTGCGCGAGAACGGGCTGTCCATCCTGGCGGGCGTGGCGCTTGCGGCCGTCGCGTTTGGCGGTTACCGCTGGTGGCAAGGGCACCGCGATCAGCGTGACCTCAACGCCTCTGCGTTGTATGCACAGATGGAGAACGCATTCGGGCGGGGGGATGAGGTGAGCGCGTTCGCTGCGGCCGGCGAGCTCGAGCGTACCTACGGCTCGACGCCGTACGCCGATCAGGCGAGGCTCGCTTCCGCCGGGGTGTTCGTGCAGGACGGGGAGCTCGGGCGGGCGGCCGGCGAGCTGCGCGTTGTCATGCTGCACCCGCACGACCCCATCCTGGGGCTGATCGCGCGGCTGCGGCTCGCCCGCGTGCAGATCGCGCAGCACCGGGCCAAGGAGGCGCTCGCGACGCTCGATGCCGTCAAGCCGGGGGCATTCGCCACGCGTTACGATGTGGTGCGCGGAGATGCCTACTACGCCTTGGGCGAGCGGGCGGCCGCCCTGGCACAGTACCGCCTGGCCCGCGCCACCGACCCCGGCGGCGAGACCGACAAGCACCTGTTGAGCCTGGAAATCTCCGATCTGGCCGCGAACCCGTCGCAGATATCTTCGGCCGCAAAGCCGGTCCCGCCCCCGGCCGGCAAGTAGCAACTACCTGAAACCACAAGCCGCGGATAGACCCTTGCGCACCCATACCAACCGATCGATGAGATACTGGATCGCGGCGGCGGCTGTCGTGCTGCTCGCAGCCTGCTCGCACAAACAGGTCGACCAGCCGGCCAAGCTAGCTCCCATCAAGGCGACACTGCGCGTGCGCAGGATCTGGACGGCTTCGGTCGGCGGATTCCAATTTCTGGGCTTTGGCGACGGGCAGATGAAGGAGCTTCGGCTCGGCCTGGGTCTGGCCGTGCAGGGCGCCCGCGTGTTCGCGAGCGGCCACAAAGGGCTGGTCGCGGCGTTCAACCTGCGCACCGGGCGGCGGCTGTGGGAGACCGATACGCGGGTGCCGCTTGGCGGCGGACCGGCCGTGCATGGCGACCTTCTGGTCGTGGGCGGCAGCGACGGGGCCGTGCTTGCCTTGAACGCCGCGAACGGCAAGCGGCTCTGGAAGGTCACGCTGCCCGATGCGATCATCTCATCACCCGCGGTGTCGAATCACCTGGTGGCGGTTCTTACCATCGACGGCACGCTGCACGCGCTTTCGCTCCGCGACGGAAAGGAACTGTGGGAGACCCATCAGGAGATGCCCTCGCTGACGCTGCGCGGCGCTGCGATTCCCGTGATCGCCGACAACATGGTGATCAGCGGTTTCGCCAACGGCAAGGTGCTGGCGGTCAACGCCTCCGACGGCACGCAGAGGTGGGTGGCGACCGTTTCGGAGCCGCATGGCCAAACCGCGATCGAACGGCTCGCGGATGTTCAAGGCCCGGTGATCCTGGCCGACCGGGATGTCTACACGGTCGGCTATCACGGCACGGTCGACATGCTGGCGCTGAAGAGCGGCCAGCCATGGTGGTCGCACAAAGCGTCGAGCTTCCGGGGGCTGGCCCTCGGCGCGCACGCGGTCTACATGTCGACCGAGGATGGCGCGGTGGTCGCGCTGAACCGCAAGAATGGCGCGGTCATCTGGAGTCAGAAGGCGCTTCGCTACCGCTCGTTGACCACCCCGGCGGTCAGCAAATACGGGATCGTCGTCGCCGACTACCAAGGCTATGTTCACTGGTTGAACAAGCGCACGGGCGCCTTCGAGGCCCGCGCCGAAAGCGGCGGGGTGCGGGTTTCCAATCCTCCCGTCGCCGTCGGCAATGAGGTGCTGGTCATCAACGACGTCGGCGAGATCACCGCCTTTCGGGTCTCTCCCCGGCATCGATGAGATAAAGCCGCGGCGTCGTGCTGCCCATCGTCGCCCTGGTCGGACGGCCCAATGTGGGCAAGTCGACCCTGTTCAATGTGCTCACCGGTACCCGCGACGCAATCGTTGCGGACGTTCCCGGTCTCACCCGCGACCGCCAGTACGGGTTCGGGCGGGTCGGGCCCGTGCCCTGCGTGCTGATTGACACGGGCGGACTGGTCGAGAACCCGAGCGGGATCGAGGCGCAGATGCGCGCGCAGACCGAGCGGGCCGTGCAGGAGGCCGATCGGCTGCTGTTCGTGGTCGATGCGCGCTCGGGACTTACCCCGCAAGACCGCTTCGTGGCACGGGAACTGCGCAGGTCCGGCAAGCCCGTGACGCTGGTGCTCAACAAGGCCGAAGGGCTTGACCTGGAAATCGCGGCGGCGGACTTCCACGCGCTCGGCTTCGGCGAGCCGGTCGGGGTGTCGGCAAGCCACGGCCGGGGGTGCGAGGACCTCATGGCGCTCGCGCTGCAGGGGCTCAACAGCGAGCCTGCCGAGGCAAGTCATCCGGATGAAGTGCGCATCGCCATCATCGGTCGCCCCAACGTGGGCAAGTCGACGCTGGTCAACCGCCTGCTGGGGGAGGAGCGGGTCATTGCGAGCGACCAGCCCGGCACCACGCGCGACAGCATCCTGGTGCCCTTCGAGCGCGACGGTCGCCGGTTCGCGCTCATCGATACGGCGGGCATGCGGCGTCGCGCTCGGGTAGCCGATGTCATCGAGCGTGCCAGCGTGGCCAAGACGCTGCAGGCGATCGAGGAGGCGCACGTGGTGATTCTGGTCCTGGACGCACACGATACCGTGGCGGAGCAGGACGCCAGCGTGCTCGGCGTCGCGCTCGAGCGCGGACGTGCGCTCATTATCGCGGTCAATAAATGGGATGGCATTCCAATGGACCAGCGCGAGCAGATCCACCGGCAACTCGCCCTCAAGCTCGACTTCGTGCCCTTCGCGCCACTGCATTTCATCTCGGCGCGGCACGGCACCGGAGTGGGCGAGCTGCTGCACTCGACGCTGCGGGCCTACGAAGCCGCCATGCGGGAGATGCCCACCCGTGAGCTGACACGGACCCTGGAGCGCGCCACCACGGCGCATCAGCCGCCGCTGGTGCGCGGGCGGCGCATCAAGCTGCGTTACGCCCACCAGGGCGGGCGCAATCCTCCACGCGTGATCATCCACGGCAACCAGACCTCGTCGGTGCCCGGCGCCTATACACGATACCTTACCAACGTGTTTCGCAAGAGTTTCGACCTGTTTGCGACGCCGGTGGTGGTCGAGTACCGAACCGACGAGAACCCCTACGACCGGCCGGGCAGGGCGAAGAAGTCAGGCGAGGTCAAGCGGCGGGCGCGCAAGTCCCGCCGGTGACCCCCCGGCGGGGCCGGGTTTCCTCGAGTTTTCGGCCCGGCTGCAGACCGTCGCGCCGGCGGGTGGGCGCGCGCTCGTATCGGCGCCGGCAAAGATGAGGGCGGGTGACGACGCTGCCGCCGCCCCGGCTCAGAAGGCGTTGTGTCCCGTCAGCTCTCGTCCGACCGAGAGCTCGTGGATGGTCTCCGTGCCCTCGTAGGTGATGACGCTCTCGAGGTTGAGCATGTGGCGGATGGGCGCATATTCGGCGCTGATGCCCGCACCCCCGAGCATGTCGCGGCAGTCTCGCGCGACGTCGAGCGCCATGCGGCAGTTGTTCCACTTGGCGAGCGACACGTGCACCGGCTGCATGAGACCCCGCTCCTTCATCCGGCCGAGCTCGAGTGCCATGAGCTGTGCGCCGGTGATCCGCCGTGCCATGTCGGCCAGGCGGACCTGGATGGCCTGATTCTGCGAGAGCGGCCGGCCGAACAACTGTCGGGTGCCGGTGTATTCGAGCAGCTGCGCGAGGCAGGCCTGCGCCGCGCCGATGACGCCCCATGCGATCCCGTAACGCGCCTGCGTCAGGCAGGAGAGCGGCCCCTTGAGGCCGACGACACCGGGCAGGACGCTTTCCTCGGGTATGACGACGTCGTCGAAGAACAGGGCCGAGGTCACGGAGGCGCGTAGCGAGAATTTGCGCTCGATCAACTGCGTGGTGAATCCGCGGGTATCCTTGTCGATGAGGAATCCGCGGATGCCCTCATCGGTCTGCGCCCACACCAGGGCGACGTCCGCGATCGAGCCGTTGGTGATCCACATCTTCGAACCGTTGAGCACCCAGTCCCGGCCCCGCTGGCGGGCGTGAGTCTTCATATTGGCCGGGTCCGAGCCGCCGTGGGGCTCGGTGAGGCCGAAGCAGCCTATGAGCTCGCCGCGAGCCATGCGCGGCAGGTATCTCTGCTTGTGCTCCTCCGAGCCATAAGTGTAGATCGGGTACATGCACAGCGAGGACTGCACCGACACGAAGCTGCGGATACCCGAGTCGCCCCGCTCGAGCTCCTGGCAGATGAGCCCGTAGCAGATCGCATTGAGGCCGGCGCAACCGTAGCCGGTGAGGGACGAGCCGAGGAGCCCGAGATCGGCGAGCATGGGGAC
>JAJZVF010000019.1:9435-26717 GCA_021845825.1 Pseudomonadota bacterium
CTCCTCGGCGAGCAGCGCACGGGCGGCATGTTGACCGTGGACTGCCCGGTGCCGGCCGGCCTGGGGCTCGGATCTTCGACCAGCGATGTGGTCGCCGCTATCCGCGCCGTGTGCGATGCTCATGGCGTGCCCATGGATTCGCGCCGGGTGGCACGCCTCGCCGTCGCGGCCGAGGGCGCCAGCGACCCGATCATGTTCGAGGAAGGGGTGCTGTTTGCGCCGCGCCGGGGCCGCGTTCTGCAGCGCTGGGCGGGCGGCTTGCCGGCGTTCCTCGTGGTCAGCATCGACACCGACCCCGGGCGCGGCGGTGTCGATACGCTGAGCATACCGGTTCCCCAATACACTGCCGCGGAGCTCGACCAATACGAGGAGCTGATCTTGCGCGCGCGCATGGCGTTTCGCGAGCACGACGCGGTCGCTCTGGCCGCCGTCGCGACCCGCAGCGCCGAGCTCAATCAGCGCTTTCTGCCGATGCGGGGCTTCGCGCAGCTGCTCGCGCTCACACGGCGGCCGGGCTGTCTCGGGCTGCAGATCTCGCACTCGGGCACGGTGGCTGGGCTGCTGTTCGACCCTGCGTCGGGGCAGGAGGCGGCATGCGGCGTGCAGCCGGCTGTGGAGGCCCTCGGGATGCGCTGTCTCGGGGTCTTCAGGGCGGGGCGAGGGAGCGAGGCGGCGGGGGTTTGAGCGGTATCATCGGCAGCGCATGTCGTTGGCGCGCAAATGGCCGTCGCTGGTGCACTGCACATAGATCAATAAGATTATGGACACGGGGAGCGGCTGCATCTAGCATGGCCGGGTCGGATGGTGATGGGAATTCGGTGCGACCCGCTTGCGGGCCCAAGCCGAAGCTGCCCCCGCAACTGTAGGCGGTGAGCCGGGCGCCATTTATGCCACTGGGAAACCGGGAAGGCGGCGCGCGGCGTCAAATCGCAAGCCAGGAAACCTGCTGTCCACCTACGTCTCGCAGACACACCGGCCGGGGTGAGCAGGTGCGATGAGCGTTTGCGCTGACGACGTTCTTGCCAAGAGGCCCCTTTGCAGAGCGCAGCGCCGATTCCCGCGACATCTACCACCGCCGAGCCGCCAGCGTCCCCGGTCATCGTACTGCTGACCCACGCGGACAGCGACTTGGCGGCCCTCAGCCGCGCCCTGCCGGCCTTGCCGCAGGACTTCCCGCGCGTATGCGGCCATAGCCTGCAGAGCCTGGGCGCCGAAGGAATGCAGGGGCTGCTCGACGGCGAGCTCTCGGTCGCGCGGGTCATCGTCGTTCGCATCCTCGGCCGCCTGAGCAGCGTGTCCGGCTGGCAGGCGTTGCACAAGGCGGCGATGGACCGGGGCCAGGCGCTGCTCGTCGTGAGCGGTACGGGCGAGCCTTCCCCTGAGCTGGAATGTCTATCCAGCGTGACGCCCCGCGTGCTGCACGAGACGCGGGGTTTTCTGCAGGCGGGGGGACCGGAGAATCTCGCCCAATGCTTGCGGTTTCTGGCCGATCACCTGCTGCTCACCGGCTACGGCTACGAGCCGCCGGTGCCGTTTCCCGATCATGGCATCTACTGGCCGGGCTCGGCCCAGGAGCCGGCGCGGACTCTCGAGGCGTGGCTTGCCCGGCGCGCCGCAGGCGGGCAAGCCGGCCGGGATACGCACCGTCCCGTGGTCGGGATCACGTTCTACCGGGCGCACCGGCTGAGCGGCAACCTGCGCTTCATCGACGCGCTCATCGAGGCTCTGGAGCGTCGCGGCCTCGATGCATTGCCGGTATACACAGCGTCGCTCCGTGCGCTCGATAGCGAGGGACGGCCGGCGGCCCTGTCGCTCTTCTTCCATGACGGCCGGCCGCTGATCGATGCCCTGATCAACACCACCTCGTTCGCCGCCGGCGAGGTGAGCGCCGAAGGCCCGGCCCTTGAGGGCGCCTCGGCCGCCGGCCTCGCGCGGCTCGATGTGCCGGTCTTTCAGGCTATCGTGAGCGGCATGGAGCGCGCAGCCTGGGAGTCGGCGAGCCGCGGCCTCGCCCCGCTCGATACGGCGATGAACGTCGTGCTTCCGGAGTTCGACGGCCGGATCGTGACGGTGCCGCTGTCGTTCAAGGAGAAGCGGCGTCTGCACGACATGGAGGTGATCGAGTATGCGCCGTTGCCCGATCGGGTGGAGCGCATCGCCGCTCTGGTGGCCGCGCACGTGCGGCTGCGCCGTCTGCCGCGCGCGCAGCGCCGCATTGCCTTTGTCCTTACCAACTCCAACGCCAAGGCTGCCCAGATCGGCAATGCCGTGGGTCTGGACGCGCCGGCCTCGCTCCTTGTGTTGCTGCGTGTCATGCGCCAGTGCGGATACCGGATCGAGGGCTTGCCCGAGAGCTCCGATGAGCTGATGCATGCGCTGCTCGACCGTGGCTGTTACGACCTCGACCACCTGACGGCCGAGCAGTGCGCACGGGCCGCAGGCCGCGTGGACGCGCAACTCTATCGGAGCTGGTTCGAGCAGCTGCCGCAGCCGTTGCGCGCGCGCATGTGCGCGCAGTGGGGAGCGCCGCCGGGGGAGGCCTACGCCGTCGCGGAGCATCTCATCCTCACCGGCCTGCCGTTGGGAAATGCGCTGGTGGCCATCCAGCCGCCGCGCGGCTTCGGACTCGATCCGGACGCGATCTATCATCAACCCGACCTCCCGCCCACCCACCACTACTACGCGTTCTACCGCTGGGTGCGGGATGAGTGGGGCGCGCACGCCATCGTGCACGTCGGCAAGCACGGCACGCTCGAATGGCTTCCCGGCAAGGGAGTGGGCCTGTCGGAGAATTGCTTCCCGGACGCGCTGCTCGGCGATCTGCCGCTCTTCTATCCGTTCATCATCAATGATCCGGGTGAGGGCGCCCAGGCCAAGCGCCGCGCCCACGCCGCGATCGTCGACCACCTGACGCCGCCGATGACGACGGCGGAGACCTACGGCGCCCTGGCGCAGCTCGCCCAGCTCGTCGACGAGTACTACCAGCTGGAGATGCTCGACCCGACCAAGCTCCCGTTGTTGCAGCGGCAGATCTGGCAGCTGGTTAAGGAGTCGCGCCTCGACCGGGATCTCAACGCCATTCGCGCGGACGATGATGAGGTATGGGATGAAGGCTTCAACGAGGACGGCGTGCCGCTCAGCCTCGCCCGCATGGAGGGCGCGGATTTCGCGCACCTGATCGAGGACATCGACGGCTACCTGTGCGAGATCGGCGCAGCGCAGATCCGCGATGGCCTGCACGTTCTCGGCGCGGCCCCGCAGGGCGCTCAGCTCACCGACATGCTCTGCTCGCTCACCCGGTTGCCTAACTTGGGGGTCCCCGGCCTGCCTGGGACGGTCGCCGCCTGCTTCGGCCTCGATTGGCAGGCGCTGCTCGAGGAGCGCGGCAAGCGTTTGCCGGCTTCGCCCGCCGGCCTGGAACGGTGTGCGGGCAGGACACTCGCGACGCGGGCCGATGCCATCGAGGCCATCGAGCAGTTGTGCCATGCGTTGATCGCCGCACTGCAGGCGCGGGATTTCGCCGTCGGCGCGGTGCCCGAGGTCGTGCAAGCCTGCTTGGGCGAGGCTGCGGCGGCGGGCGCGTCGGGGCGGGCGGTGGGATCCGATGTCGACGTGGCGGCTGGCCCCGTCGGCGCACACGGCATTGCCGCGGTGCTTGCGTTCGTGTGCCGAGACCTCGTGCCGAGACTGCGTCGCACCGGGGATGAGATCGGGAATCTTCTGCGCGCGCTCGACGGCTGCTACATACCCGCGGGACCGAGCGGCGCACCGACCCGCGGCATGGCGCACATCCTGCCGACGGGGCGCAATTTCTACTCCGTTGACCCGCGCAGTCTGCCCTCCCAGGTGGCCTGGCGCGTCGGGGAGCAGCTGGCCGCGGAGGTGCTGCGCCGTCACCTGAAGGAGACCGGGCGTTACCCGGAGAGCGTCAGCATCAGCATTTGGGGCACCAGCGCAATGCGTACGCACGGCGACGACGTGGCGGAGATTCTCGCGTTGCTCGGCGTGCGTCCTCTGTGGCAGGCGGAGAGCCGCCGGCTGACGGGCATCGAGGTGATCCCGCTGGAGACGCTCGGCCGACCGCGGATCGACGTCACCACGCGCATCAGCGGCTTCTTTCGCGACGCTTTCCCGCAGCTGATCGAGCTGATCGGCCGGGCCGTCGACACCGTGATCGGTCTTGATGAGCCGCCGCACGGCAACTTCGTCCGCAAGCACTTCCTGGCGGAATGCGCCGCGAGAGTCGCCGCCGGGGAGAGTGCGACGGCTGCCGAGCGCTGTGCGCGCTACCGGGTCTTCGGCTCCAAGCCCGGCAGCTACGGCGCGGGTATCCTGCCGCTCATCCAGGAGGGCAACTGGCAGGGTCTCGAGGATTTCGCCGAGGCGTACCTCAACTGGGGCGGCTATGCCTACACGGCGGCCGGCGCCGGTGTGCAGGCTCGCGAGCAGCTCGAGACCCGGCTGGCCGCGGTCGAGGTGGTGCTGCACAACCAGGACAACCGCGAGCACGACATTTTCGACAGCGACGACTACCTGCAATTCCAGGGCGGGCTGATCGCCACCATCCGCCACCTTTCCGGCCGCAAGCCGCGGCCCTATTTCGGCGATACCCACGATCCCGAGCGCGCAGCGGTCCGAGATCTCAAGGAGGAGGCGCTGCGCGTGTTTCGCTCGCGCGTCGTCAACCCCAAGTGGCTCGCAAGCATCCGCAGGCACGGGTACAAGGGCGCGCTCGAGTGCGCCGCCACGGTCGATTATCTCTTCGGTTTCGACGCCACCGCCGAGGTGATGGAGGACTGGATGTATGAGCAGACGGCCCAGAGCTACGCGCTCGATGAGCGGATGCGCGAGTTCCTCGAGCAGAGCAATCCCTGGGCGTTGAGCGCCATCGCCGGACGGCTGCTGGAGGCGGCGCAGCGCGGAATGTGGGCCTCGCCCGAGCCGCAGACGCTCGAGGCGTTGCGCGCGGCGTACCTGCGCAGCGAGACTGTGCTGGAGGCGCGCGGTGAGCGCGCCAACGGGGAGGGCAACTCGTGAGCGATCATCCCCATCCGTTTCCGTTTGCCGCCATCGTCGGCCAGGAGACGCTCATGAGCGCGCTGCTGCTGTGCGCGGTCAACCCCGGAATCGGCGGTGTGCTCATCCGCGGCGACAAGGGCAGTGCCAAGAGCACCGCCGCGCGCGCACTCGCCGGCGTGCTCTCGCCCATCGAGCGCATCGCCGGCTGCGCCTACAATTGCGAGCCGGGCAAGCCGGCCGAGCCGTGCGAAACGTGCCGGGCGGACGCGCCTGCCGTGCGGCTCTCGCCCGTGCCGTTCGTCAACCTGCCGCTCGGGGCCACCGAGGACCGCGTGCTGGGCAGCCTAGATTTCGAGCGCGCGCTCAAGGAGGGGCGCAGGAGCTTTCAACCAGGCCTGCTCGCGGCCGCTCACCGGGGTATCCTCTACATCGACGAGGTGAACCTCCTGCCCGATCACCTGGTGGATGTGCTGCTCGATGCGGCCGCCATGGGCGTCAATCGCGTGCAGCGCGAAGGGCTCTCCGTCGAACACCCGACCCGCATCGCGCTCATCGGTACCATGAACCCAGAGGAGGGCGAGATCCGCCCGCAGTTGCTCGACCGCTTCGGGATGATGGTGGAGGTTGCCGCCCCCGCGGACGCGCGCGAGCGGACCGAGATCGTGCGGCGGCGGCTGGCATGGGAAAGAGAGCCGGAGTCATTCAATCGGCAGTGGGAGCCGCGCGAGCAGGCGTTGCGTGCGCGCGTGACCAGCGCCCGCGAGCTGTTGCCGCAGGTGCGCATGGCCGAGGGGCTGCAGCTGCTGTCGAGCGAGTTGTGTTGCGCGCAGGGCGTGCGGAGCCTCCGGGCGGACCTCGTCATGGCCAAGGCGGCCTGCGGGCTCGCGGCCCTCGCCGGGCGCACCGAGGTCGAGCCCGCGGACCTCGAGCGGGCCGCTCGCCTGGTGCTGCCCCATCGCCGGCGCCGCAAGCCCTTCGAGGACCCGGGGCTCGACGAGCAGCGCCTGCAGGATACCCTGCGGCAGTCGGCTCCGCCTCCCGCGCCTGCCGGGAGCGCCGCTGCGCCCCCGCAGACCGAGCCCGGTCGCGGCGAAACCCCCGCGGACGAGGCACCCCCGGCGCGCAACGCCGGGGCCGCCGAGCAGGTGTTTGCGCCGGCGCGCGCCGCGACGCCGCGCATCGAGCTGAAGAACGCGCCGGCCGGCGCCGGCGTCGGCCGGCGCAGCCGCACGCGCGACTCTCGCCGGGGGCGTGAGGTGAGGGCCGTGCCCGATGAGCGGCCGACCGATCTGGCGCTCACTGCTACGTTGAGTCACGCCGCGTTGCGCAGCGGCGGTCTGGCCAGCGCCGCGGGCCGCCTCGAAGTGACGCGGGAGGATCTGCATCAGAAGGTGAGATCGGGCCGGCAGGGCAGCCTCATTCTCTTCGTCGTGGACGCCTCGGGCTCGATGGCCGGATTGCGGCGCATGCAGTTGGTCAAGGGAACGGTCCTCGCCCTGTTGTCCGACGCGTACCAGCAGCGCGACGAGGTGGGGGTCATCGCTTTCAGAGGAGCGGGCGCGCAGGTGCTGCTGGCCCCGACTCGCAGCGTCGAGATCGCGGAGCGCTCGCTGCGCGAGCTGCCCACCGGCGGACGTACACCGCTCGCGCATGCGCTGCAGAGCGCCTTCGAGGTGCTCGAGCGCGCCGCGGGCTCGGGCCCCCAGCCGCTGCTGATCGTCCTCAGCGACGGCCGGGCCAACGTGCCGCTCGATGCGGGCGCGGATCCCTGGCAACAGTCGCTCGAGTGGGCGCGTTCGCTCGAGCGCAGCGGCTGCGCGGCCCTGGTGTTGGATACGGAGGCTGGGCCGGTCCGCCTCGGCCGGGCGCCGGCGCTCGCGCGCGCGCTCGGCGCGCAATGCCTCGACCTGGAAGGCTTCGATGCGCAGTCGCTGTCGATCAGCATCCGTGCCCGCTTTGCGGGCGGCAAGAGGATATTGTCATGATGGTTTGTATCGGGGCCGGGCCGGGGGACCTCGGGTTGCTGACGCAACGCGGGGCCGAGCTGGTGCGCACGGCGGACGTGGTGGCCGGCTTCGATGCCGTGGTCAACCTGGTGCGGCCGCTGATCCGGTCCGAAGCGCGCGTCGTCACCATGGGGTATCGCAACCAGGTGCAAAAGCTCGGCGAAGTGGCCGACGCGCATCGCGGCGGCGCGCGCTGCGTGGTGGTATTCATGGGGGATATCCACTTCAGCGGTTTTCAGTTCCTCGAGCGGGTCGAGCGCGCCTGCGGCCGACCGGTCGAGACCGTGCCCGGCATATCCTCCGCCCAGGTGCTCGCCTCCCGCAGCAGGGTGTGCTTCGATGAGACCACCTTCGTCACTTTCCACCGCCGGGGCGATCTGCAGCCGTTCAAGCGCCACCTGGTGCGCGCGCTGGAGGATGATCGCAACGCCATCGTCATCCCGCGGCCCTGGGATTTCATGCCCAAGGACGTGTGCGCATACCTGCTGACCCACGGCGTGCGCGCCGATCATCCCGTGGAGGTGTGGGAAAACCTCACCGGCCGCGAGGCGCAATGGAGCGGAACGCTGGCCGGCTGCACTGGGGATTTCAGCGACATGAGCATCATGCTGGTGCGCACGCTGCGGCCCGTGCCGAGCCAGATCGAGCCGGCGGACTGACCGCACGGGCATGAACGCGCAGGATTACAGCATCGTCGTCGCCGCCCACGGCAGCCGCGACCCGCGGGCCATCGAGGAGGTGGAGGCGCTCGTGGCGCTGATGAAGGCGCGCTGCCCCGGGCGTACCATCACCCACGGTTACCTGGAGTTCGCCCGTCCGACGATCGAAGAGGGCGTACGGTCGGCCATCGAAGCGGGGACGCGCCCGATCGTGATGCTGCCCGCGCTGCTGTTTGCCGCCACCCATGCCAAGAACGACATGCCCGGCGAGCTGGCGCTGCTCAAGAGGGAGTATCCGCAGATCGATTTCCACTTCGGCGCGCCGGTGGATCTGCATCCGGCTTTCCTGCGCCTCGCGCAGCAGCGCATCACCGAGGCCGAGGCGCGCTCCGCCCGGGTGATCAGGCGCACCGAGGCGTGTCTTGTGGTGGTCGGCCGCGGCACGTCCGATCCTGACGCCAACTCCGAGGTGAGCAAGCTCGCACGCATGCTGCACGAGGGGCTGGGTTTCGGTCATTCATATGTGTGTTACGCGGGCACAGCGGAGCCGGGGATCAGCGCAGGTCTGCGCACCGCCGCCCGGCTCGGCTGCGTGCGCATCGTGGTGTTTCCCTACTTTCTGTTCGACGGCCTGCTCGTGAAGCGCATCTATGCTGCGGCGGATGAGCTCGCCGAGCGCCATCCGGAGCTCGAGGTCCTCAAGGCGGGCTATCTCGGACCGCACGAGGATGTGGCGGAGGTCTTGCTCGAGCGCGCACGGGAGGGTCTGCAAGGCCGTGCGGCGATGAACTGCTCGCTGTGCAAGTACAGGGTGCAGATCGTCGGTTTCGAGGAGCAGGTGGGTCAGGTGCAGCGCCCTCATCACCTGGCCGCGCGCACCCGGCCGATCGAGCCGGCGATGCATGCGCCCGCTACGGCGCCCGGGCCCTACGCCCCTCATCCCATCGAGGCCGAGAGCCTGCGGATCATCGAGGCGGGCCGCGACTGGTCGGGGTGGGCCGCCGGCGAGCGGCGGGTGGCGCAACGCCTGGTACACACCAGCGGGGATTTCGACATCGTCGATGACCTGTACTTCTCGCCCGGGGCGGTGGCGGCCGGTGTGCGTGCGCTGCTGCGTTGCCGCCGTGTCGTGGCGGACGTGAGCATGGTCTCGAGCGGCCTCAAACGCAGCCTCCTCGATCAGTTGGGGGTGGCGGTCTGGTGCGGCGTTCACGACCGGGAGACGCAGGTGTTGGCTGAGCACACCGGGCTTACCCGCTCCGCGGCCGGCATCCGCCGCGCGTGGGAGCGATGGGGCAATGAAGTCGTCCTCGCGATAGGTGACGCGCCGACTGCGGTCATGGAGGCCGTGCGCCTGGTGCGCGCGCAGGGCTGGCGGCCTCAGCTGATCGTGGGGTTGCCGGTGGGCTTCGTCGGTACCCGGGAATGCAAGGAAGCGTTGCGCAAGTGCCTGCAGGTGCCCCGCATCACCAATCGCGGTACGCGCGGCGGCTCGCCCTGGGCGGCGAGCGTCATCAATGCCCTGCTCATCGGGGCCGTCGATCATCTGGCGGGAGCCTCGACGCCGTGAGCAGCCGGGCCGGGCGCAGCATCTTTGATCTCACTGCACGGGCGCAGAACGGCCTGCGCCGCGGCCGCACCACGGGGGCGTGCGCGACGGCGGCTGTGAAGGCGGCGCTGCTGTTGCTGGTGCACGGGGAGAGAGTGGACGAGGTCGAGATCGGCCTGCCGGACCCGCGCTACAGCCTCAAGGTGCCGGTCCGGGCGGTGTATGGACTCGATGACGGTGCGGCGCGTGCCGAGGTCGTCAAGGAGGCCGGCGACGATCCGGACTGCACCGACGGCGCCACGATCTTTGCCGCGGTCCGCCGCAACGGCCTCGGCGAGCTGCGCTTCCTCGCCGGTCCCGGGGTGGGCACCATCACTCAGCCCGGCATCCGCATCCCGGTCGGGGAGCCGGCGATCAATCCGGTGCCGAGACAGATGATGCGCGAGGCCGTGGCCGAGGTGTTGGAGGGCGCCGATGCGGGGTTTGATCTCAGCATCGGCTGCGAGGGCGGCGAGGTCCTGGCGCGCAAGACCTTCAATCCCCGCCTCGGCATCGTCGGCGGCATCTCCATCCTCGGCACCAGCGGCCTGGTCGAGCCCATGTCGCTCTCGGCTTACATGGCTTCCATCGAGGTCTACATCCGCGTCGCGCTCGCCGAGGGATCCGAGGTGGCCTTCGCGCCCGGCAAGATCGGCACCGCGTTCGCCCGCGCGGCCTTGCAGCTGCCGCCGAAGCGTATCGTGTCCATCTCCAATTTCATCGGTTTTGCGCTCGATGCCACCGAGCGCGAGCTCGCCGCGCAGAGCCTGACGCTCGCCTCGCTCTGGCTCGTCGGCCATCCCGGCAAGCTCGTCAAGCCGCTGGCGGGTGACTGGGATACTCATTCCAGCAAAAGCGCCATGGCCATGCACGCCGTGGCGCAGGTTGCCGCCGAGTGCGGGTTCGCGGCGCGGGAGACCACGGTCATCGCACACGCGAATACCGTCGAGGCGGTGCTGCAAGCGCTGCGGGATCATCCGTGCGGGCGGCAACTCTGGTGCGAAGTGGAGCGGCGCATCGCCGCGCTGATGCGCTCGCGGCTCACACGGGTGCAGCGGGTCGAGGTGCGTCTTTTCGGTTTGAACGGTGTGGCGTTGGGGCAGGCGCAATGAGAGTGGGAACGTTCATCGGCGTCGGGGTGGGTCCGGGACCGGCGGGGTTTGTGCCTGTGGCGGCGCTCGAGGCGCTGCGCCGTGCCGCGGCGATCTATGTGCCGCGCGCCCGCTCCTCGGCGAGTTCGGTGGCGAGGCAGTGTCTTGCCGGCCTCGACATTCCGGCAGCGAAGCTGCGCGAGATCGAATTCGAGATGGACCGCGACCGCACTGTGTTGCGCGCGCATTACGCTGCGTTGGCGCGGGACATCGCGGCCGATCTGCGCGCCGGAGGCGATGTCGCGTATCTAACCATCGGCGATCCGATGACTTTTTCCACGTACGGCTACACGCTGGCGGCGCTGCGCGAATGTCTGCCGGCGGTCGAGATCCGCACGTTCCCCGGGATCACGAGCTTCGCGGCGGCGGCCGCCGCCCTCGGCTGGCCGCTCGGCGAGGGCAAGGAGCGCATCCTGGTGCTGCCCTGCCCCGACGATGCGGACTCGCTCCGGCGGGACATCGAGAGCCACGACGTCGTGGTGTTGATGAAGATCGGCGCCCGCCTGACTTGGGTGATGGCGCTGCTGAGGGAGCTGGGAATCGCCGGCCACTGTGCGCTCGCCGCCCGGATCGGCCTGCCCGGCGAGGTGTTGTTCGCAAGCTTGAGCGATATCGATGCTGCGCCGCAGACCGGCTATCTCTGCACGATGTTGATCCGCCGGCAGGCGCGGGAGCGACGACACGTATGAAGGTGTATTTCATCGGCGCCGGTCCCGGCGCCCCCGACCTCATCACCGTGCGTGGCGCAAGGATCCTCGAGCGGGTCACCACGGTGCTGTACGCCGGCTCGCTGGTCCCGCGGGAGGTGTTGTGTCACTGCCGCGCCGACGCCGAGATGATCGACACGGCCTGCCTCGACCTCGACCAGCAGGAGGCTTGCTATCGGCGGGCCCAGGCGGCCGGCGTGGATGTGGCGCGGCTGCACTCGGGAGATCCGGCCATCTACGGTGCCACTGCCGAGCAGATGCGCCGTCTGGAGAAGCTCGGGATCGATTACGAGGTGGTGCCCGGGGTGTCCTCGTTCACAGCGGCCGCCGCTTCGCTCGGCAGCGAGCTCACCAAGCCATCGGTGTCGCAGACGGTCATTCTTACAAGGGTTTCGGGACGGGCCTCGGCCGTGCCCGAGCGCGAGCGGCTCGCGGAGCTCGCGCGAGCGGGAGCTACGCTGTGTGTTTTTCTTTCCGGCCCGCATCTGAAGCGCATCGTGGGCGAGCTCAGTCCGCACTATCCGCCCGATACCCCAGTGGCGCTGGTATATCGGGCAAGCTGGCCGGATGAGCGCTCCCATCGCAGCACGCTGGGACGTGTGCTGCGGGAGATCAGGCTGCGGGACTGGCGGCTCACCACGCTGCTGCTGGTCGGCGGGGCGTTGAGCCGCCAGCCGGCGCTCGAATCGCGCCTGTACGCGCCGGACTACCCGCACATATTTCG
This sequence comes from Pseudomonadota bacterium, assembly GCA_021845825.1. Classification (GTDB taxonomy): domain Bacteria; phylum Pseudomonadota; class Gammaproteobacteria; order Steroidobacterales; family Steroidobacteraceae; genus 13-2-20CM-66-19. Next base: position 21,290 of record JAJZVF010000019.1, read on the forward strand.
CTCCGCGCGCAAACGGGCGAATCATGCGCAGCGGAGGGCGGGCGATGCGTCGGCGCCGAACGATGCGGCAGGCCGGCGAGTGTCCTCCGGCCGCAGCCCACGGAGGGCGGCCGGCCCTCTCCGGTCCGCAACCGCGAATTCGCCGGCGCTGCTTGCAAGCGGCGCCACGGCGCCGGAGAAGAGCGCGACGGGTCGCCGCAAACGCAAGGTGACCGATGACTGACCGTCTTGCCATCTGGCCGGTGCGTGCCGAAGGCGAGCCGCTCGCGAGCCTGCTGGCGCAGCGGCTCGGCGGGGAAGCGCATCGGCCATGGGAGAGTCCCGAGCCCCAGCGCGAGCGGCTCCGCGAACGGTTCACACACTACTCGCACTGGGTGCTCGTGATGGCGACCGGCATCGCCGTACGCTTTCTCGACGGACTGGTCGTGGACAAGCATCGGGATCCGGCCGTGGTGGTGCTCGATGAGGCGGGGCGTTACGCTGTCGCGCTCCTCGGCGGCCACGAGGCCGGCGCCAACGCGCTCGCCTATCGGCTCGCCAATACAGTGGGCGCCGTACCGGTGGTGACCACGGCGACCGAGGCGAGCAAGCCTCTGGTGGCGGGTATCGGCTGCCGCAAGGGTGTCGGCGCCGATCGGATCGAGCGCGGCTTGTTGCATGCGCTGGCGGAACGTTCCTTGCGCGACGTTCGTGAGCTCGCCACCGTCGACCTGAAGGCCCGGGAGCCGGGACTGCTCGAGTTCTCGCGCGCCCACGGCATTCCGCTGCGCATCATCGCCCGCGAGCAGATCGCCGCGCGCTCCTGGGTCAGCGCGCCCTCCGCCTGGGTTCGCCAGAGTGTCGGGGTGGAGGGCGTCTGTGAGCCGTGCGCGCTCATCGCCTCGCCGCGCGGCCGGCTCATCGTGCCGAAAACCTGTCTCGAAGGTGTGGCGGTTGCGCTGGTCGCGGATGCGGCATGGGGGACATCATGAGCACGGCCGACGGCCCCGGGATCCTCAACCTCGTCTCCGTCGGGCCGGGTATGGCCGATTTCATCCTGCCGCGCGCGGTGCAGGCGCTGCGTGCGAGCGAGGTGATCGTCGGGTACGAGCTGTATCTGCAATGGATCCGGCCCTGGATCGAGGGCAAGGAGATCCATTCGCCGCCGCTTACCCGGGAGCGCGAGCGGGCCCGGCTGGCCATCGAGGCGGCGCGCCTCGGCCGGCGTGTGGCGCTCGTTTCAAGCGGCGACATCGGCATCTATGCCATGGCCTCCCTCGCCTTTGAGGAGATGCGCGAGGATGACACGTTCGAAGTCGCCGTCATCCCGGGCGTAACGGCGGCCAACGCGTGCGCATCGCTTCTCGGCGCCCCGCTTTCGCACGATTTTGCCGCCTTGAGCCTCTCGGATCTCATGTGTCCGTGGGAGTGGATAGAGCAGCGCGCCCGCCACATCGGCGCCGCCGATCTGGCGTGCGTGCTCTACAACGTGCAGAGCCAGGCCCGAGCGGACGGGGTCTACCGCGTGCTCGCGATTCTGCAGGAGCACAAATCCCCCGACACCCTGTGCGGCGTGGTGCGCAATGCCTACCGTCCCGGGGGCAGCGCGAGCGTGCACCGGTTGGCAGAGCTGCCGGCGCTGACTTTCGACATGCTGACTACGATCGTGATCGGCAACCGGTTCACGCGGCGCAGGCGCCGGTGGATCTACACGCCGCGCGGTTACCACGCCTGGTCCGAGGCGCCGGCTCTCGCCTTGCCGGCGCTGCCTGCTCGGGCCGTCTGGGTGTTCGCCGGAACCGGCGACGGCAACGAGCTGGCACGGCGGCTGGCGGCCGAAGGCCACCCGGTGGTCGTCTCGACCGCGACCGGCTATGGGGGCGAGGTTGCGCGCCTGAGCTGTCAGGGCGTGGCTGTGTGGGCGGGCCGCCAGGGCATGGAGCCGCGGCGACAGGCGCTCGAGCGCGGCGCCGCCCGGCTGATTCTCGATGCCACGCACCCGCACGCGGCGCAGATCTCCGCGCAGCTCATCGAGCTCGCCCGTCAGCTCGGCATTCCCTACCTGCGCCTGGAGCGGCCGAGCCTGCTCGATGCGCGCAACGCGATCGTCTGCGACGATGCGGCCGATGCGGCCCGGCGGGCGATCGAGCTCGGTCGGCGCATTTTTCTTGCCACGGGCTCGAAGGACCTCGCGACCTTCGTACGCGCCCCGGGCGCAGAGCGGTGCGAGTGGTTCGTGCGTCTGACGCCCGATCCCGAGCGGCTCTCGAGGGCGATCGCCCTGGGTATTGCGCGCGAGCGCATCCTCGCCATGCAGGGACCGTTCACCGCCGAGTTCAATCGGGCACTGTGGCGCGCGCAGCGCATCGACTGTGTCGTCACCAAGGATTCCGGCGATACGGGCGGATACGGCGAGAAGCAAAGCGCCGCGGGCGAGCTCGGCATTGCGCTGCTGGTGATCCGGCGGCCGCATGTCGACTATCCTCGTCAGGTCGCCTCCGTGGAAGAGGCCGTGCAGGCGGCTGCGGATCTGTTGGGTGCCCGCATGCCGCCTGCGGCAGGAGCGATGCCTTGAGCGGGCGAATTCCGGTCACGGTGGTGAGCGGCTTCCTCGGGTCCGGCAAGACGACATTGCTGTGCGACCTGCTCGGCCAGCGGCGGGATCTGCGATTGGCGGTGCTGATCAACGAGCTCGGGGAGGTGTCGATCGATGGCGCGCTGGCGCGGGGCAGCGCGCTGCGCGGCGCAGGGTCGGGGCGCGGTGCGCACGAGTCGCAGCAGATCGAGATCGTGGACTTCCCGCAAGGGCTCATCGCCTACGCGGAAGATGCGAAGTTCGCCCCTACCATGGCGGAGCTGGCCCGCCGCCGGGGCCGGGTCGATCATGTGCTTATCGAGACATCGGGGGTGGCGTTGCCCACGGCGGTGATGGCGCGCCTGCAGGAGCCGGCGTTGTCGGCGGACTTCGTGCTCGATGCCGCCTTGACAGTGGTGGACGTTCCCCTGCTGCTGTCCGGGGAGCTCGAGCCGGCCGACCGAGCCGGCGCGGTGGCGAAGGCCGTGGGAACGCTGTTCGAGCGGCAGCTCGAGCAGGCCGACGTGGTGGTGCTGAACAAAATCGACGGCCTTAGCGAGGAGGAGTTGCTCGATGCGGAGGCGCGGGTGCGCAAGAGGGCGCCGGGCGTGCGCTTCATCGAGCTGGCGCACGATGCCCGGCTCGATGCGCAGGTGGCCCTCGGCCTGGGCTTGCATCAGCCCGGAAAGGCGCTGCCCGGCCGGACAGCCGGGGCGCCGGCAGTGCCTCTGCCGGGCACCGACTGGCAGCCGCTCGCCGATCACGGCCGGGTCGACGGTCACAGTCACTCGGGCCTGAGCGCCCACGCGCACGGCCTGAGCACCCACAGGCACTTCCACGAGCAGGATCCGGCCTGGCTCTCCTTCGTGCTGCGCAGCGGCGCAACGCAGAATGTGGCCCGGCTCCGTGAGGCCATCGCGCACACGGCCACGAGCGAGCCGCTGCTGCGCTGCAAGGGCTTTGTGACGGATGACAGGGGCGGATCGGTGCTGGTACAAGCGGTGCGGACGCGTGTCGTTTGCGGCAGTGCCCCCGGTGCGCAGGTGTTGCCGGCCGCGGCCCCCGGCGGCGAGCTCGTCTTCATCGGCTATCACTTGAATCGCGCACGGGTGGCGTCCATCCTGAGCGGCGCGACGGGCACGAGCTGGCGTTGATCAATACGGAGGCTTGCAACGGTGAAGACCGACCCCGACTCCCACAAGCGCATGACCGAGCGGCACAAGCAGGGTTTCGAGCGCAAGAAGGCCGCGGCCACCAAGGAGAAGGGCCTGCTGATCGTCCATACCGGCACGGGCAAGGGCAAGTCGACCGCGGCGTTCGGCATGGGGTTGCGCGTGCTCGGCCATGGCATGAAGCTCGGCGTGGTGCAATTCATCAAGGGCGCTCTGCCGAGCGCCGAGCGGCGGCTCCTGTCGGGGTATCCGAACTGCGAATTCCATGTCGTCGGCGAAGGCTACACCTGGAACACCCAGGACCGCGCGGCCGATATCCGCACGGCGCGCAAGGGCTGGACCGAGGCGGTGCGCATGATCGGCGATCCCGGCTTCGGCATGGTGATTCTCGATGAGCTCAACATCGTGCTGAAGTACCAATATCTCGATCTGGAGGAGGTGCTCGAGGTGTTGCGCCGCCGGCGGGCAATGTTGCACGTGGTTGTCACGGGGCGCCATGCGCCGCAGCCGCTCATCGATCTGGCGGATCTGGTGAGCGAGATCCGACCGGTGAAGCATCCGTACCAGGAACAGGGCATCAAGGCGCAGGCGGGTGTGGAGTTCTAGTGTGACGCTCGGGATCGGCGATCCCGCTCGCAAGCCGCGCGGCGTTGCACACAGGGCGCGCGCCTTGCGGGCCGCCCGCCACGGGCGGCGGCCGGCTCATCTCGCCGCGCTGCGCTTGCTGTGCGAGCGCCCGGAGCGGGCTGCATGCGCGCCCGCCCCTCGCCTGCCGCCGCGCCGTCGTGACTGTTGCCTCGACCGCTGCGCATTCAGCCTTCGGCCGATGGGCGGCTAGGGTGCGAAGCAGACGCTGTCCGGCGCTTTTCCTGAGCGCGCCCGCCTCGGGTCAGGGCAAGACCACGGTGACCGCCGCGCTCGCGCGGCATCATGCCTCGCAGGGACGCCGGGTGCGGGTCTTCAAGACCGGCCCCGATTTTCTCGACCCCATGATTCTCGAGTGTGCGAGCGGCCAGGCGGTCTATCAGCTCGATCTGTGGATGGGCGGGGAGGAACATTGCCGGCGACTGCTGTACGACGCCGCCGGCGAGGCCGACCTCATCCTGGTCGAGGGGGCGATGGGACTGCATGACGGTGCGCCGAGCAGCGCCGACCTCGCCCGCCTGTTTGCCATCCCCGTGGCCGCGATCATCGATGCCCGGGCCATGGCCCAGACCTTCGGCGCGATCGCGTATGGCCTCGAGCATTATGCCGGCGACCTGCCCTTCCACGGGGTCCTGGCCAATCGCGTGGCAAGCGCCCGGCATGCGCAGCTGCTGCGAGCAGGCACGCCGGCTGGCCTGAGGTTCCTCGGCAGCCTGCCGTGGGATGAGCGCAGTGAGCTGCCGGACCGTCACCTCGGGCTCGTGCAGGCGCAGGAGGTCGAGGATCTCGAGCAACGGTTGCAACGCGCTGCGGCGCTGATTGCCGACACGGAGCTCGCCACGCTGCCGGCGGAAGTTGAATTTCGCCCATCGTCGGCGCCCGCTCTGCCGAAGCCGCTCGCGGGCGTACGCATCGCTGTCGCCCGCGATCTGGCGTTCTCGTTTCTTTACCCGGCCAACCTCGACCTGCTGCGCTCGATGGGCGCGGAGCTCGTGTTTTTCTCGCCCCTCGCCGATGAGGGCCTGCCGACCGTGGACAGCGTGTACCTGCCCGGCGG
>JAJZVF010000020.1 GCA_021845825.1 Pseudomonadota bacterium
CGACATTGGTGGCGGGAGCCATGACGGCTACGTTGCACGCATAGAGGATGTAGGTGCCGGCACTCGCAGCACGAGAGCCGGGCGGGGCGACATAGCCCACGACCGGGATGGGCGAGGCCAGGATGGCCTTGATGATTTGTCGCATGGAAGTCTCGAGGCCCCCGGGGGTGTCCATGCGCAGGATGACGAAGGGGCTGCCGCGAGCGGCGGCCGTGTGTAGGCCCTTCACGATGTATTGCGCAGTAGCCGGGCCGATTGCGCCCTCGAGATCAAGTCCGATCACCGGCGGGGGAGCTTGCGCCTCGGCAACCGCCTGCACCGGCACAGAGGATGGCGCCGCCGGCAATGCGAGGGTGGGGGCGCCGACGGTCACACCCGCCAGCGCCAGCACGAGCGCACGAAGCGATGCCCTCATGGGCCGATCACCATACCCGTCCGGGCGGGTCCGGGCAACTCGCCACTCCAATTGAGGCGCCTGCGCCGAGTCTTCGGCAAGAGCGCGCTTGCGCGCGATGCAGGCGCACCGTGAGCTCCCGAAGACCGCCCACTGGGCGCCGTTCCTCGGCAGTTGCGATGAGCTGCGTGCGCAGCCGTCAACCGCGCGCCCCCGCCGCGTGCCTCTCGCCGGGGATCTGCAGCTCGGCGCCCGCGCGTGCCCGTCCTCGCCGCTTGCGCTCGCACATTGCGCAGGCCGCCGGGAAGGTGCGTCGACCCGCGCTTGACGGCAGGCGGGGCTTCGCACCCGGACCTTGGCAACGACACCGTGCTCGTATCCGCCAGGTTCGTTGCGCCTGCGACGCGCGGATATCCGCCGCACGTGCAGCAAGGCGCGCTCGAGCGTCCAGCCGCTTCGCAGCAGCTTGCTCCGTGACGCAGTTCGCCGTTACAACGGGCGCAGAGGGGCGGATAAAATATCAATAAAAATAAATAAAAATATGTTGCGCGCGCCGCTTGCGCCATGTGCGCGCGCAAAGATCCAGAAAGCTGACAAATGTCATGAATTGCGTCAACTACGTATACGCCGTCGTACGCGCGACGCCGAACATTCTCATGCGTTGAATGTCAGAATCATTACTCATCATGCAAATCGTCAATCTGAAAGCCCATTTGAGTCGCAGCCTGCTGTGCGCTTCGCTGGCTGCGCTCGCCTTGACTTGCACACCGGCCCTGGCGGCGGGCGCATACACGCCGCCATCGCGGGCGCGGCAGCTTGCGATCGGCTACTGCGGCGTCTGTCATGGGGTCAACGGCAACAGCAAAAATCCCATGTTCCCGCGCCTTGCGGGCCAGAAGGCCTGGTACATCGAGCAGCAGTTGAAGGAGTTCCGCAATCACACTCGCAGGGACCCGTACGCGGTAAGCTACATGTGGGGCATGGCGAACGGCCTCTCGAACTCGACGATCGATGCCCTGGCAAAGTACTTTTCACGCCAGAAGCCGGCCGGCGGGACCTCGCATGCCACGGCGGAAGTTGCCGAAGGCAACCAGATCTTCCATCACGGCATCCCCTCGCAGGGTGTGCCGGCCTGCGCCGCCTGTCACGGCCCGGATGCGCTCGGCAACGCGAACTTCCCGCGCCTGGCCGGGCAGCATGCCCAATACATCAGGAAGCAGCTCGCCTCCTTCAGGAGCGACATGCGCGATGTCGCCATCATGCATGCGATTTGCACGACCCTGCACGTCAAACAGGACAGGGCGGTGGCCGATTACCTGGCCTCGCTGTCGCAGCCGCCGCTCGTTACGGGCGTCACGGTGGCCGATAATGCCGGCGGCGCGGTCGTGAGCATGACACACCACCACGGCCGTTGATTTCTTCCGGCCCGCCGTTGCGCCGCGCGCACCGGCGCGGGGAGCGTCAATCGCCGCCCGGCGAATCTGCGTCTGCGCACCGGCCTGCGCCACCGCGGCGCCTCCCGCCTGCGGCTGCGCGCTCGCGGTCCTCGGCCCGGTAATGTCGCCCGACTGGCCCGACGCTCCAGGGCGATCGTCCGGGCTCTATCTGCGCGCGGGGGTACCGCGCGCCGCCGCCCCTCAGTTCAGGAGACGCTCTCGGCGCTGTAGCGCGCCAGCAATCCGGTGCGTACCGCGTAGCGGAAGACCCGTGCAAAGAAGTATCCCGCCAGCGCGATATCGAGCAGCGCGAGCGCCGCCCCGGACGCCAGGTCGCCGACCGAGAGGGCCCGCCCCGCGAGAATCGCCCGCATGCCCTGGAACACGTATGCGGGCGGCAGCAGGCGGCCGACATCCTGCATCCAGTGCGGCAGGATCGAAAGCGGATAAAAGACACCGACGAACGGCGAGAGCAGCGCGGGCAAGGGCCAGACCAGCCACTCGGAAGCCGGGCCCAGGCGCAGCACGAGCGCGCTCGCGAAAATTCCGAGGGCGATGCCGAAACCGAACAGGACGAGCAGGAAGAGAATCAACATGAGCCCGAGCGAGAAGAACGACAAGCCGAATGCGACCGATGCCAGCACGAGCATCACGACGAGACCCACTGCGCTGGTGCCGATGCTCGTCAGCACGAGACCGGTGATGTACTCCGGCGTCGTGAGCGGGGTGGCGAAGAGATTGAGAAAGTTCCTCGACCAGACATCCTCGAGGAACGCCGTGCTCACGCCCTGCATGATGCGGGTGAAAAAGTCCCATAGCAGCACGGCCCCGAGGAGGGTCGGCACGTAGTTGAAACGCCCGGCGCTCATCGTGTTGAGATAGCGCGTGATGAATCCCCACATGACGATATCGATCGCCACCCAGGCGAACATCGGCAGCGCACGCACCGGACTGCCGCGCAGCAGGTAGACCTGGCGCAGCACAATGCCCGCGATGGGTCGGACTCTCAAACGGCTTGCTCCAGGGGCTCGCCGAGCGGCTCGCGCGCCAGGCGGATGAACAGCTCCTCGAGCGTCGAGGCGCCGTGCTCCGACGGCAGCCGCCGCGGATCGCCCTCGAGCAGGATCCGTCCGTGGGAAAGAAACAGCACACGGTCGCAGACCTCCTCGACTTCGTACATGTTGTGGGAGGTCCAGAGAATGCCGCAGTCCCCCTCGGTCGCCAGGCGTCGGATCCGCGCGCGCACGGTCTGCGCGGCCGAGGGATCGAGCGAGGCGGTCGGCTCATCGAGCAGCAGCAGCCGGGGCCGATTGAGCACCGCCTTCGCGAGCGCGACCCGCGTCTGCTCTCCCGAGGACAGCACGCCGCATTTGGCGTTTTGCAGACGCTCGAGCTCGAATTGCTCGATCAGCTCGCCCACCCGTTCGACAAGGCCCGGGATGCCGTAGACGAGCCCGAAGAACATGAGGTTCTGCCGAACGGTAAGATTGCCCGGCAGGGAGGCATAGACGGCCGAGAAATTTGCCCGCGCCAAGGCACGCGCCCGCTGCCGCGCCAGGTCGATTCCGGCGATCAGGATGCGGCCCGCGGTCGGACTGAGCACCCCGAGGATCATGTTGATCGTGGTGGTCTTGCCGGCGCCGTTGGGACCGAGGAGGCCGACCACCTCCCGGCGGCGCACCTCGAAGGAGACCCCGTCGACCGCCACGACCTCCGGATAGCTCTTGCGCAGCTCCGTAACGCCGAGCACAACGTCCGGGCCGCTCCGGTCCGCCCTTGCATCGCGGGCGCAGGACCTCTGCCGGGAAAGGCTGCCCGCGGGAAGGCGCATTGCCGCACACCATACCAGTATCGAGCGCCGCGCGCAGCGGCAGACATATCGCATCCTACGCCGCAGCAGCGCCGGTCAAAAGATATCGAGTGCGAGTCCGGCGGCGAGCGCAGCGCCGAGCTCCTCGCAACGCGCAAGATCAGCCGGGCCGATTTTCTTCGGCTTGAGGATCGCCTCGGGTGTCTGCGCGTGCGTGCAGACAATGAGGGCCGGCGCTATCGCGCGCAGCCGCCATCCGGTGGCGATGCGCTCGATCTGCCGAGCGGCATTGGTGCCGTCGCTGCCGGCACAGATGAGGCTTGCGTAGGGCCGGCCGGCGATGCGCTCGAGCACGGCGTAGTAGCTGCGATCGAAGAAGTCCTTCATCAGCCCGGAGATCGCCGCCAGATTCTCCGGGCATGCGAACAGATATCCATCCGAGTCGCAGAGCGCTTGCGGGCCGCTCTCGGGGGCGGCCTGCAGGCGCACGCGCACGCCCGCTTCGCGGCGGGCGCCGGCTGCGGCCGCGCGGGCCATCTGCAGTGCACCGCCCGTGACTGAGTGATGAACGATCAGCAGGGTTCGCATGGAGATACCGGAACGTTTGCCGGCGAAGCGGCGCCCCCGCGGCGCTTCGGCGCAAGTCACCTGCTTATAGCACGCCCAGGCGGCACCCCGCAGATACTGCCCGCTTTCCGGTGAGCTTGGCCCCCACAGCGCGCGTGCCGCGCCGGCCGCCGAGCCAGGCTCCGAGCGCTGCGTCCTGACAGCCGTCTCCGTCGGGCGCTTGCTGCCTCCGCGCTACATCGACTTCGGCAGCGGCCTGCATCGGCGGGCGGCGGCGGGTATGATGGACCGATGACGGTTCTGGAACCTGTCCGCGCGCAGAACGGGCACGGCAATGCCGAGACCGAATACCGCGTGCGGCTGGCGGACGGGCGCACTCTCGCATGTCTCGGCCTCGGGGATCCCGCGGGCTCACCCGTGCTGTACTTCCACGGCTTGCCGGGCTCACGCCTGGAAGCGCGGGTGGCCGCCGCCGCGGCCGGCGGACTGGGCCTGCGACTGTTGGCCGTCGATCGGCCGGGAATCGGGCAATCCACGTTCCAGCCCGGGCGGCGCATCGGGGACTGGCCCGCCGACATTGCCGCCCTCGCCGCTGAACTCGGCCTGCGCCGCTTCTCGGTTGTCGGCGTATCGGGCGGTGCGCCGTACGCGCTCGCCTGCGCCGCCTCGCTCGCTGATCGGCTGACCGGCGCCGCGCTGCTGTGTCCCCTCGGCCCGCTCGCCATGGCCGGCAGCACGGCAGGAATGGTTACACATGACAGGGTGCTGCTCGCACTGGCCGCTCGCGCGCCGCCCATTGCCCGCGCGGCGGCTCACCTGCTCGCGCACTGGCTCCGTCGCGGCCCGCACAGGTGCATCGAGTTTCTCGCGGCCGGCCTGGACTCGCCCGATCGAGACCTCTTTGCCGACCCTGGCTATCGCTCGCTCATGACGGAAAGCACACTGGAGGCTCTGCGCCAAGGCGGGCGGGGGGTGGCGTGGGAGCTGACGCTGATTGCGCGGCCCTGGGATTTCCACCTCGAGGATGTGCGCATGCGCGTCAGCCTCTGGCAGGGGCTCGCCGATCAGATTCTCCCGGCGGCCATGGCCCGCAGTTGGGCGGCGCGGCTGCCGGCGTGCGAGAGCCGCTACATCGCAGGTGAAGGGCACCTCTCGCTGGTGGTGCACCGCATCGGCGAGGCCCTCGCGCAGCTGCGGCCGCTCGGCGCTGCAACCTGAAGGTGCGGCGACGGCGGGCCGGCCATCGCAGCGTAGCCACTCTGCCGGGCGGCCCCGCGCCGCAGCGCCGACCAACACTTCATGAACGAGCTTAAACCCTACTCCGAGTCCTGCGCGCGCAACCGGGATCCGATCCTCGAGGTGCTGCGGGCGCATTTCGCCGACCGGCGCCGCGTGCTCGAGATCGGCAGCGGAACCGGGCAGCACGCGGTGCACTTTGCCGCGGCCTTGCCGCAGCTCACCTGGCAGACCTCCGACCTCGGGCCGAACCTGCCCGGCATCCGTCTTTGGCTCGAAGGGGCTGGCCTGCAGAACCTGCCGCCGCCCCTTGAGCTCGGTGCCTTCGGCCCCTGGCCCGCCGTCCGATACGATGCGGTATTCACGGCGAACACCTTGCACATCATGAGCTGGGAGTGCGTACGTGCGCTGTTCGCAGCGCTGCCCCGGGTGCTCACGGAGGATGGCGTGCTCGCCGTGTACGGACCTTTCAACTACAACGGCGCTTTCACCAGCGCGAGCAATGCCGCGTTCGACGCCTGGCTCAAGCAGCGCTCGGCGGACAGCGGAATTCGGGATTTCAGCGCAGTCGATGCCCTTGCCCGCTCCTGCGGGCTGACACTCGCGGAGGACCGGCCCATGCCCGCGAACAATCGCACGCTGATATGGCGGCGCTCGGGGGCGGTCAGCACCCGTATCGTGCCCACGTGAAACGCAAGCCGGTCAAAGCCGGCGCAGCCGGGACGTCGTCCCGGACGGGCGCGTGGACGCGCGCAGAGCGCCTTGCTTCTGAGCTTGCGGCACAGGCGGGGAATATTCCGATCCGCCGCCGAAGATCGCCGCCGCATGGGCGTGCTTCACGGTCCAGAAGCCCATTCTGATCTCGTTCTGCAGCTGCCCGGGCGCCCAGCCCGCGTGCCCGGCATAGATCCGCAGACCCTCCATCGGCCTTTGTCGCTCGAGCAGATGCAACAACAGCCCTGGGTCGGAGCTCAGATACACTCCGTGCAAGACCTGGATGGCGTGCGGGAGAGCGCCCCGAGCGCGGAACAAGAACCACACGGAACCGATCTCGACGGGGCCGCCGAAATACACCGTGTCGCGCGCCTGCGCAATGTGCTTGATATTCGGAAAGAGGCTCGAGATCCGGATCGAGGTCGGCTTGTTGATGATGAGGCCGATCGGAGCGGGGCCGAGGTTGCTCATCACCAGAACGACCGACTTGGCGAAAAACGGATCGGAGAGCTCCCCGCGGGCGACGAGAAAGATCGCGGTGAGCGGCTGCGCAGCGGCGGGCGTCGCGGATGCGCCCGCCAGAAACAGGAGCACGCAGAGCGCCCCCGCGACGCGAGGCTGCAGGCTGAGGCGGCGTTTCATCATGGTATCCGACCTAGGCCCGGCTCTTGCCGCCGGGCGGGAGGTGAAACCGAAGTGTCCGCGGCGATTCTACGCTGTCGGCGCCCTCACCGGCGGGGCATGCGCGGCAGTCCCGTGTGCTGCGTGCGAAAGGGGCGTGCCTTGCTGCGGCGGTGTGCGCCCGGCCGGGAAGGACCGGCGCTCCGAGCACCCCCGCCGCGAGGTCGGAGGAGTCCGCCGAGATTCGCCTGAGGGGAGCGAAGCCCCCCCGGGGAATCGCACTGGAGCGCGGACTCTGCCGGCGGTGAGCAGGACGGTTCAACGGCCCGGCGCTTGGGCACACCGCCGCTTGCGCCGGCCGGCTGGTAAGCGGGCACCAGATGCCGCTTGCCGCTGCCGATCAGATCGGCTCGGCCCATGCGCCGCAGCGCCTCGCGCAGCACCGGCCAGTTCTGCGGATCGTGATAGCGCAGGAAGGCCTTGTGGAGCCGGCGGACCTTCAGGCCCTTCGGGATCCGCACGTCACCGCCTGCACGCCGGATTCGCTTGAGGGGATTCTTACCGGAGTAGTACATCGCCGTGGCACTCGCCATGGGAGAGGGCAGGAACGCCTGCACCTGATCGGCGCGAAAACCATTGCGCTTCAGCCATAGCGCGAGCGCAAGCATGTCCTCATCGCTCGTTCCGGGGTGTGCGGCAATGAAGTACGGAATGAGATACTGCTCCTTGCCCGCCTCGCGCGAGTAGCGGTCGAAGAGTTCCTTGAAGCGATAGTAGGCGCCTATCCCCGGCTTCATCATCATCGAGAGCGGTCCCTCGGAGATCGCCTCGGGGGCGATCTTCAGATAACCCCCGGTGTGGTGCTGCGCCAGCTCCTTCACATACTCCGGCGACTCGACCGCGAGGTCATAGCGCACGCCCGAGGCAATCAGCACTTTGCGGATCCCGGGAAGCTCGCGCACCCTGCGGTACAGGCGCACGAGCGGCGCGTGGTCGGTGTTGAGGTTGGGGCAGATGCCCGGATAGACACACGAGGGCCGCCGGCAGGCACTTTCGATCTCGCGGCTGCGGCAGGCGAGGCGATACATGTTGGCCGTGGGGCCGCCCAGATCGGAGATCACCCCGGTGAAGCCCGGCACCTCGTCGCGGATGGCCTCGACTTCGCGGATGATGGACTGCTCGGAGCGGCTCTGAATGATGCGCCCCTCGTGCTCCGTGATGGAGCAGAACGAGCAGCCGCCGAAACAGCCGCGCTGGATTGCCACCGAAAAGCGGATCATTTTGTAAGCCGGAATGTCGGCGCCGCCGTAATCCGGGTGCGGGCGGCGGCTGTAGGGGCGCTCGTACACCCAATCCATCTCCGCCGTGGTGAGCGGGACGGGCGGCGGGTTGAGCCAGACGTCGATATCGCCGTGCCGCTGCACGAGGGCGCGGGCATTGCCGGGGTTGGCCTCAAGGTGCAGGATGCGGGACGCGTGCGCATACAACACCGGGTCGGCCGCCACCTGCTCGCAGGAGGGCATGCGGATGACGCTGTGTGCACGGTCGGCGTTGCTCACTTGCCGCGCGAATCGAACCATCGGCTGGGCACCCTCCGCTGCAGCGAGGCGTGCACCCGGCGCCGCCGCACGCTCCGGCTCGATAGCGTAGGGGTCGGCACGCGGCGCGAGCGGCCCCGGCTCATCGACCGTCGTGGAATCGATCTCGATCCAGCCCGCCGGCGCCGATTTGCGCGTGCAGGCCGTGCCGCGCACATCCGTGATGTCACCGATGGATTCTCCGGCGGCCAGACGGTGCGCGATCTCACAGACCTGACGCTCGCCGCTGCCGTAAACCAACAGGTCTGCCTTGGCGTCGAGCAGCACGGAGCGGCGCACTTTCTCAGACCAGTAATCGAAATGCGCGATGCGCCGCAGCGATGCCTCGATGCCGCCGATGATGACAGGCACGTCCTTGAACGCTTCCCGCACGCGCTGTGCGTAGACGATCACCGAGCGGTCCGGGCGCCTGCCGGCGACCCCGTTCGGCGTGTAGGCGTCGTCGCTACGACACCGCCGGTCGGCCGTGTAGCGGTTGACCATGGAGTCCATGTTGCCGGCGGTGATGCCGAAGAACAGATTCGGTCGGCCCAAGGCGGCGAACGCCCCGGCGCTGTGCCAGTCCGGCTGGGCGATGATGCCCACCCTGAAGCCCTGCCCCTCGAGCACCCGACCGATGATGGCCATACCGAAGCTGGGCAGGTCGACGTAGGCGTCGCCGGTAACCAGGATGACGTCGCAGCTATCCCAGCCGAGTTCGTCCATCTCGGCGCGCGACATGGGCAGAAACGGCGCGGCGCCGAAGCGCTCCGCCCAGAATTTGCGGTAGCTGGTGATATCGCGCGCGGGTTGCACGGGGGCGACTCTGTGGGCGCAGCCACCGGTGCGGGCAAGCATGCCGCCCCGCCGGCCGATGGCGGAACAGTCAGTATAGCAGAAACGGCTGGCGCTCGGCCTGCCAGGACGCCTCGTCGGCGCCCGCGAGCGTCTCCAGATCGGCGGCGCCGGCCGCCGGATCATCCACCCAGCGGCGCAGCAATCCTCCGCCGGTGATGACGTCGATCGCGAGCCGCTCACGCTCGTACTCATAGGGGAAGTCCCGCCACAGGGGGTACTCGGGCCGCAGCCGCCGCAGCGCCTTGAGCACGAGGGCCATCAGTCTCCAGGGTCGGAACGTCTCGTGTTGGTAGTAGAGCGGATCCTCGACGTGAATCTGCACCCCGGCGCAGAGCCGCCCCGCGTGCTTGTGGAAGGTCGGCTCGAACCAGCAGGGCCGCAGGCGGCAGCCGTGCAGCCAGCGCGGAGCGAGCCGGCGCATCGTCTCGAGCAGCGCCTGCACATCGAGATCGGGCGCGCCGAAGCACTCCAGCGGCCGAGTCGTACCGCGGCCCTCCGACAGCGTCGTCCCTTCCAACATCACGGTGCCGGGATAGCAGCGCGTCATCCACAGATTGGGCGCATTCGGACTAGGATTGATCCAGGTGCGTGAGCCGACCGGCCAGCCGTACCCGGGAGGAGCATAGGGGTTCCAGTCCTCCATGCGGATGACCTCACAGTCGACGTCGAGGCGCAGCGTCTTCACGAACCAGCGCGCGAGCTCGCCCAGCGTGAGACCGTGGCGCATGGGCAAGAGGCCTGCGCCGACGAAGCTCTCGCAGCCTGCGAGCAGCCTCAGGCCCTCGACGGGACGGCCGACGGGGTTCGGCCGGTCGAGCACCCACACGCTCTTGCGGTGCCGGGCGGCCTCCTCCAGCACGTAGCGCAAAGTCGTCACGAATGTATAGACGCGGCAGCCCACATCCTGCAGATCGATCAGCAGCACATCGAAGCTGTCCATCATGGCGGGGGTCGGCCGCCGCACCTCGCCATAGAGGCTGAACACCGGTATGCCGTGCACCGGATCGGTGAAGTCGCCGGACTCCACCATGTTGTCCTGCTTGTCGCCGCGCAGTCCGTGCTGTGGTCCGAAGGCGGCGCTCAGTCTGATGTCTGCGAATTCGGCCAGCGCATCGAGCGTATGCGTGAGATCCCGGGTCACGGACGCCGGATGGGCGAGCAGGGCCACACGCCGGCCGGCAAGCGGCTCGCGCAGCGCGCGCCGGCTGAGCAGGCTATCGATGCCGAATTTCATCCCGTCGGAACCGTTCTTTCAGCGACCAGCAGCTTCAAGTCCCATCCAGCGTAAGCGCAAACGCATCCGGATGGTGGAAATCCGGCCGCCCGGGCGCATGCCGGAGCGCCCAGTATGACAGGGCGCCCGTCTGCTCCTCCACCACGGCGCTCAGGGCCAGGCGAAGACCCCGGTGCGCATCCGCGTAGGGCGCAGGCAGATGCACGAGCGCCTCGAGCATCAGCACATCATCCTTGCCTGCGACCCGGGCCGCCAGTCCCTGATCACGCGCCCGAACCTCGAAGGTCATCTCCGGCGGCGCGGGCAGCTCGGCGGGCCTCATGCCCTGCCGATAGCCGCTGAAGCGATAGACCTGCCAAGCACCCGAGGGCGAGAAGTTGCATTCCAGATAGCCGGACACATCCGGGTGCCGTACGAAGACCTCGAAACACGTGTGCCGCCACAATTCCTCGGCCCGCACGGCCGGACCCGCTCGCGGAATGCGAATCCGGCGCAGCTCGCCCCGCAGAGCGAAATGAACGCGCATCGCCCCGGGCGGCAGCGCACGCGCCTCGGCTTCGAGCGAGCGGACCGATTCGCCAGGCGAGTCGGCATGGGGGAGCAGGCGAGGATGGGTCACCGCGCCATTATGCCGCGCAACCGGCCGGCGGCGGCACTTGCCTTGCGCGCGCCGCGCGCGCAAGGCAAGTCAATGACAAGGCAGGCCGGCACCGGCGCCCGGCGAGCAGCGACCGCCGCGCGCTTTCCGGTAGAATGGCGACCGTCGTGCGCCGCTCGCGCACGGACATCCCCGAACCGCTCCGTCCCATGGCGAAGGAATGACCGACACTCCCCGAGACGTCATCGGCGTGCGTGGCGCGCGCCAGAACAACCTGAAGAACCTCGACATCGACTTCCCGCTCAACGAGCTGATAGTGGTCACGGGCGTCTCGGGCTCGGGCAAATCCTCGCTCGTGTTCGACACCGTGTATGCCGAAGGGCAGCGGCGTTATGTGGAGACCTTCTCGCCCTACGCGCGTCAGTTTCTCGACCGCATGGACAAGCCGCAGGTCGATGCCATCGCCGGCATTCCGCCGGCCATCGCCATCGATCAGACCAACCCGGTGCGCACCTCCCGTTCGACCGTCGGGACGATGACCGAGCTCAACGACCATCTGAAGCTGTTGTTCGCGCGCGCGGCGACATTGTATTGCCGCAGTTGCGGCCGGCCGGTCCGGCGCGACACCGCCGCGAGCATCTGCGCCGATCTCCTCGAGCGCGCCGCCGCCACCGGCGACCCCCGACTGCTCATCGCCTTCCCGGTGACCGTGCCGCAGAACTTTACCGAAGGCGAGGTCCGCGCCCTGCTCGAGAAGCAGGGCTACAACCGGTTTATCGAGCCGGCCGGTAAACCCGCTCATTCCGCCGGCGGGCGGGCCGGCGGATCCGCGCGCCGGGCGCCGGCGCAGCTGGAGGTGCTCCAGGACCGCTTCCGCGCCGGCCGCACCGAGCGCAGCCGCATCGTCGAATCGCTGGAGACCGCGCTGCGCTTGGGCCGCGGGCGCCTCAACATACACCTCGTCGATGACGGCGAGCCGCCGCGCACCCGGGCGGTATGGCGCTATTCGAGCGCCTTGCACTGCCCAGAATGCGACCTGTCGTATCAGGAGCCGACGCCCAGCCTTTTTTCCTTCAACTCCCCGCTCGGCGCCTGCGGGACTTGCCGCGGCTTCGGCCGTGTGATCGGTATCGACTACGACCTGGTCGTGCCCGACGTCGGCAAGTCGCTGCGCGCCGGGGCGATCAAGCCCTGGCAGACCCGGTCCTACTCCGAGTGCCAGCAAGACCTCGAGAAGTTCGCGAAGAAACGCGGCGTTCCGCTCGATACGCCCTGGCGCGAGCTCACCGCCGAGCAGCGCCGCTGGGTGATCGAGGGCGAGGGGCCGTGGAACAAACGGGTCTGGTACGGCGCGAAGCGCTTCTTCGACTGGCTGGAGACGAAATCCTACAAGATGCACGTGCGTGTGCTGCTGTCTCGCTACCGAGCCTACACGCCGTGCGAGACCTGCGGCGGCGCACGGCTGAAAACCGAAGGGCTCCTATGGCGGGTAGGCAGTGGGCCGGCCGCGGGGGTGCCCGGCGCGGGCACGCCCTTCCGCCCGCGCGGGGTCGATTGGAGCGAGCAGACGCTGCAGGGGTTGCCGGGCCTGTCCATCCACGACCTCATGCTGCTGCCGGTGGAGCGGGCGCGCGAGTTCTTCGCGCACCTGTCGCTGCCCCGCCCCCTCGACGAGGCGGCCGACCTGCTGTTGAGCCAGATCCGCGCCCGCTTCGGCTATCTCGCCGACGTGGGCCTCGGTTACCTCACGCTGGATCGCCAGTCGCGCTCGCTCTCCGGCGGCGAGGTGCAGCGCATCAATCTCACCACCGCGCTCGGCACGTCTCTGGTCAACACGCTGTTCGTGCTCGACGAGCCGTCCATCGGACTGCACCCGCGCGACATGCGGCGGGTCATCGCAGTCATGAAGCGCCTGCGGGACGCGGGCAATTCGCTGCTCGTGGTCGAGCACGATCCGCAGATCATGCTGGAGGCGGACCGCATCCTCGATCTCGGCCCGGGGGCGGGCGAGCGCGGCGGCGACATCGTCTTCTTCGGCACCCCGCACGAGATCCGCCGCGACGCCCGCTCGCTCACCGGAGAGTATTTGAGCGGTCGCCGGACGGTGGATGCGGCGGCGCTCCCGAGGAGCGCGCACAACCTGCGCAGCGCGGTCCGTGCGGCCGCCGCGGATGCGGGGAGCGAGGTCGTCGCCGAGGCCCGCTCCGACCGCTGGCTGGAGCTGCGCGGTGTGACCCAACACAACCTCAAGTGTATAGATGTCCGGCTGCCCCTCAAGCGTCTGGTCTGCGTCACCGGGGTCTCCGGATCCGGCAAGTCCACGTTGATCGAGGACGTGCTGTACCCGGCGCTGCTGAAATATCGCGGCAAGCCGACCGAGGCGCCCGGCGCCTTCAGCGCGCTGATCGGCGCGGAGCTCATCGACGATGTGGTGATGGTCGACCAAAGCCCCATCGGCCGTACCACTCGCTCGAACCCCGCCAGCTACGTAGGCGCCTTCGAAGCCGTTCGCACGCTGTTCGCCGCCGAGCCGGCCGCCCTGGAGCGTAAATACACCGCCGGTACGTTCAGCTTCAACTCGGGCAGCGGGCGCTGTCCGACCTGCAGCGGTAGCGGCTTCGAGCATGTGGAGATGCAGTTTCTCTCCGACGTGTATCTGCGCTGTCCCGACTGCAATGGCCGCCGTTATCGCGAAGAGGTGCTGGACATCCGCCGTGAGGGTGCCGATGGCCGCCGTGCCAACATCGCCGATGTGCTCGAAATGACGGTCACCGAGGCCATGGAGTTCTTGCGCGACTCGCGCGAGGTGTGCGCGCGCCTGACACCTCTCGCCGATGTGGGATTGGAGTACCTGAAGCTCGGCCAACCCGTACCGACACTCTCCGGTGGCGAGGCGCAGCGGCTGAAGCTCGCCGGGCACCTGGCCGAGGCCGGCTCGATGCCCGCCGGCATTACCCACAAGGGGAAGCTCTTCCTATTCGATGAGCCGACCACGGGACTGCATTTCCAGGACGTCGCCCGACTGCTCATGGCGTTTCGCAAATTGCTCGCCGCCGGCCACTCGCTGCTGGTCATCGAGCACAACCTGGACGTGATCCGCGCCTGCGACTGGATCATCGACCTCGGGCCCGAGGGCGGCGAGGGCGGTGGGGAGATCGTCTGCATCGGCACGCCGGCGCAGGTGCGCCGGCACGACGCTTCGCACACCGGGCGGGCGCTGCGCGAGTACGAGCGAGCCCTTGCCTGCGACATGGCGCCCGCGGCATCGGCGGCAAAGGTGTCCGAGCGCCGGGCTCCGTACGGCGACCTCGGCGCGCGCAATGCTATCGTCGTGCACCATGCACGCGAGCACAACCTCAAGAACATCGACGTTGAGATCCCGAGAAACCGTTTTACCGTGATCACCGGCGTGTCGGGTTCCGGCAAGTCGACTCTTGCGTTCGACATTTTATTCAACGAGGGCCAGCGACGGTACCTCGAGTCATTGAATGCATATGCACGCCAGTTCGTGCAGCCGGCCACCCGGCCGGACGTGGATGCGATCTTCGGCATCCCGCCTACGGTCGCCATAGAGCAGCGCACGAGCCGCGGCGGACGCAAGAGCACCGTGGCGACCCTGACGGAGATCTACCACTTCCTTCGGCTGCTGTACGTGAAGCTCGGCACCCAGTACTGCCCGGACTGCAACGTCGCCATCGAGCCGCAGAGCGCGGCTGCCATCGCCGGACGGCTGCTGCGTGATTACCGCGGAAAACGGATCGCGCTGCTTGCCCCGCTGGTGGTTGCGCGCAAGGGCTATTACACGGACCTCGCCCAGTGGGCACGGAAGAAGGGGTTCAAGACTCTGCGCGTCGATGGTATCGCCGTTCCCACCGGTCAGTGGCCGCGGCTGTCACGCTTCAAGGAGCACACGATAGAGCTGCCCGTTGCGGATATCGAGGTGGGCGGTAGAGCGGACCTCGAGCTGCACCAGTCGCTCGCGCGCGCACTCGATTTCGGCAACGGTCTGGTGCACATGCTCGTGCCGGGCACGACCCGGGTGACGGTCTTTTCCACCAAGCGGGCCTGTCCTTCCTGCGGCCGCAGTTTCGCCGAGCCCGACCCCCGGCTCTTTTCCTTCAACTCGAAGCACGGCTGGTGCGAGAGCTGCTACGGGACCGGCCTCTCCATGGCGGGCTTCGATGCGCAGCAAAGCGGCGAGGAGCACTGGTGGAACGAGTGGTATGAGGGTGAGCCGCCATCCTGCCCGGCCTGCCAGGGTCGACGCCTGAACCCCGTGGCGCTCAACGTACGCTTCCGCGCCCGCTCCATCGCCGATCTCACCGCCGACCCGGTACGGCGCGCGGCCGGCTTCTTCCGGCGTTTGAAGCTCTCGGCGCGCGAGCAACAGATCGCCCGAGATCTGCTGACGGAGATCCGCTCCCGGCTCGCCTTCCTCGAGCGCGTGGGACTCGGCTACCTGCAGCTCGAGCGCTCCGCTCCCACGCTCTCGGGCGGAGAGGCGCAGCGCATCCGCCTTGCCGCCCAGCTCGGCTCCAATCTGCAAGGGGTGTGCTACGTGCTCGATGAGCCCACCATCGGCCTGCATCCGCGCGACAACCGGATCCTGCTCGACTCGCTGGCGGAGCTCGCGAGTCATCGCAACACCCTGGTGGTGGTCGAGCACGACGAGGACACCATCCGCCGGGCCGACCATGTCATCGATCTCGGCCCTGGCGCGGGCATACTCGGCGGTCAGGTCGTCGGGTCCGGCACGGTGAAGGACCTCATCCGCAACGCGCATTCGACCACCGGGCACTTCCTCCGCCATCCACTGCGCCATCCCGCCGCGCCGCTCCGGCCAATAGACGGGCGCACGGCCCAGTTGAAGCTGGAGGGGATATCGATGCACAACGTCAGCGGCGACGTCAGTATTCCACTTGGCCGACTGGTGGTCATCACCGGAGTGTCGGGCTCCGGAAAATCGACGGTCGCCCGTGATGTGCTGTACACCAATCTCCGCCGGCTGCTCGGGGCATCCGGTAACGGCGCCGCGCCCTCGGCGAGGCGCAGGCGCGCGCTGCAGGGCACCCTGACCGGTTGCCGGGCCGTACACGGCCTGCATCACATCAACCGTGTGTTGGAAGTAGATCAGGCCCCGATCGGCAAGACACCGCGCTCCTGTCCGGCGACCTACATCGGCTTCTGGGACGATATCCGGCGAATCTTCGCCGCCACCGGCGAGGCCCGACTGCGCGGCTACACCGCCGCCCGCTTCTCGTTCAATACCGGCGCCGGCCGCTGCGAGGCGTGCGAGGGTCAAGGGGTGAGAACCATCGAAATGAGCTTCCTTCCGGATGTGAAGGTGCTGTGCGAGGTCTGCGGGGGCAGACGGTTCAACTCCGAGACGCTGAGCGTGCTCTGGCGGGAAAAAAGCATCGGCGATGTTCTGGCGATGAACGTCGATGAAGCCGTGGAGTTCTTCCAGGCGCATGCGCGCATCCATCACGCGCTGAAGCTGCTGCAGGATGTGGGGCTCGGCTACCTCACCCTGGGCCAGCAGAGCCCGACGCTCTCCGGCGGTGAGGCCCAGCGCATCAAGCTGGTCACCGAGCTCGCCAAGGTCGCCGGCGGCGCGACCCGCCCTACGCCGGGCGGTCGGCGGTCAAGTGTAAGGCATACCCTGTACGTGCTCGATGAGCCCACAGTGGGGCTGCACATGGCCGACGTGGAGAAGCTGATCCACGTGCTGCACCGGCTTGTGGATGCCGGCAACACGGCCGTGGTGGTGGAGCATAACCTCGATGTGATGGCCGAGGCCGACTGGATCGTCGACATGGGACCGGAGGCCGGCGATGGCGGCGGGCGCATCGTGGCCGAGGGGGCACCGGCGGAGGTCGTACGTCGGCGCAGGCAGTCCCACACCGGCCGGGCGCTGTGGGATCTCCTCGAGGAGCGCCGCCGGCGGGTGTAAAGTAGCCATGGAGCGCTTGAGGGTCATCAAAGGCACACTGGCATGGCACACGACCTGGTCTGCTGGAAGTGCGGCGCCTCGCTCGCCGCCTTGACGCTGCCGCTGCGGCGCCTCGAGGAATGCCCAAAGTGCCGGGCACAGCAGCACGTCTGCCGTATGTGCGTGGACTACAACACGCGCGTGGCCAAGCACTGCCGCGAGCCTACGGCCGAGGAGGTCCGCGACAAGGAGCACGCCAATTTCTGCGATTTCTTCAAGCCGCGGCCCGCGGCCTATCTCGCCCCGGACACCGCCGAACTCGAGCGGGCGCGGGCACAGCTCGACAGGCTGTTCGGCGACCGTTAGAGGCCGTCGGCCCTCAGGACTTTCTCACCCGCTCGCCCAACCGCTCCAGCAGCCGCGTGAAAGGCGCGCTTCTCTCCGCTTTGCGAGATTTTCCGCCACCGATGACCGCGTCTTTGCCGTCGTCGATGGCGAGTTCATGGGCACCCAGAATCTCCAGCGTCTCCTCCAGCGTCTGCGGCGTGCGCCGCTCCCGGGCATGGACCTTGCCACCGGCTCGAGCCCGCGTTGCGGGCACAGGCCGCAGTTGCCGCACCGCCGCGCCCTGCCCGGGTGCGCCGGCAGCGGCGGTGCCCGCCGAGCCCGGCTGGTCGGCATCGAAAAGCTTGAACTCACCTGAGCTCTGCGCGCCCGCGCTGTCGCTCTTCGCCGGTACGGCGCGCAGCGGGATGCTGCCCCTGTCGCCGCTCACCCGTTTGCGCTCCTCGGCGCTCACCGGCACGACTGCGACCGAAGCAAACTCCGATCTCACGTAGCCGGCAACCTGCTTGGCCGAGATCGGATCGTTGAAGAAACCGAGTCGCAAGCCGTGCCACTTGCGCCCTTCGCGGCTGCCCTCGATGCAATACAGCGTATAGGCGCTGAAGATCGCCAGCGGCGGCACCTTGTCGAGCGCAATCGGCTGCACCGACCACTGCAGTTGCACCGCGAAGGCCGCCGGCTTGGCCCCCTCCTGGGTGCGAGTCTCAAGGATCTGCAGCGCCTGCGCGTCGGTCAAGGAGACCTGTGTCGCGTGCACCGGCGCGGCGCCGGCGCGCGCCCCGTCGGCCAATTGCCTGCCGGCACCGGGCTCCTCGAGCGCCGCCAGCACCTCCTTGATGTTGGAGTTGGCGAGTGGCGCGGCGGCGGTCGCCCGGCTCGCAACGGGCTCCCCGGGGCGGCTCGGCACCGCCTGGGGGCCCGGCGGCCCCGCGGCGCGCGAGTCGCGCGGTGAACTGCCCGCCGCAGGAGCGGGCGCGAGGGTCAGAACCTCCGCGGCCGGCCGCAAGGTCGGCACGCAGGCGGCCCCCTCCGGTCCGGGTGCCGCGTCGTCGGGCGCAGCCGGCGCCAGCGTCGGCGGTATGGACTCGGCCGCCACCAGGCGCGGGCCGGCCGCGTGCGCGGCCTGTGCGGCCGCAGCCGCGGCGGCGCGCGCCCGCAGCTTCTTGCCCGGCGCTTCGCCTGCCCAGGCACCCGGGTAGATCTCGCGCACCAGGCTGATCCAGCCCTCCGCCTCGGCGAGCGTCTCGAAGAATCCCATGTGCAGCCGGAAGCGCTCGCGGCCCTCCTCGAAGCGCCGGCTGACGAAAAAATTGAACTGCTTGAGTTCCGGCAGATCGGTGCGCGGCAGAGCCATCGGTGTGCTCGAGGAGCACAGGTTGATGACGAACGGACCGGCGTCGGGGGCCGGTCCTTCCGGGGAACCTGCGCCGGCATCGGCCCTGTGCGCCAGATTTTCCGCTGGTGTCATGTTGGTACAGACTCTCGCTCGTTGACCCTGGGCGGGGCGACCGGATGAGCGGGAGGGGGGCGAGCGAGCGCGTCCGGCGCGCGATCGTGGCGGCCCCGCCGTCATGGGAATCGTCCCGAAGACCGGTGGCTTTGCGTCCCCGCCTTTCGGCGGGTTTGCCTTTGTCACTGACGCAAAGTGTCAACGGGCTGACTCAGAGTGTCAAGCGTGCGGATTGAGGCGCAACTCTCAAGGTGCGGCAACTACGTATCGGCCTGTGCCGCCGGGCGCAGTTTAAGTTTCAAGCAGACGCGATATGTAATGCCTGCGGCCGAGATCCCGCTTATGTCAGATCAGGCAAGGATGCCGGGCAGATCGAGTCCGTTGCGACGCGCGCAATCGAGCGCTTCAGGGTAGCCGGCATCGGCGTGGCGCATCACGCCGCTCGCCGGGTCGTTCCACAGCACGCGTGCGATCCGCCGCGCGGCCGCCGGCGTGCCGTCGCACACGATGACCAGACCGGCATGCTGGGAGAACCCCATGCCGACGCCGCCGCCGTGATGGAACGACACCCAGGTCGCCCCCGATGCGGTATTCAGCAGTGCGTTGAGCAGCGGCCAGTCGGACACCGCGTCCGAGCCGTCGCGCATCGCCTCGGTCTCCCGGTTGGGCGAGGCCACCGAGCCGGAGTCGAGATGATCGCGTCCGATCACCACCGGAGCCGCGAGCTCCCCGCGTGCCACCATCTCGTTGAACGCCAACCCGAGGCGGTGCCGGTCGCCGAGACCGACCCAACAGATGCGCGCCGGCAGACCCTGGAAGCGGATGCGCTCCCGCGCCAGATCGAGCCAGTGGTGCAGGTGCTTGTCCTCGGGCAGCAGCTCCTTGACTTTCGCGTCCGTCTTGTAGATGTCCTGCGGGTCCCCCGAGAGCGCCGCCCAGCGGAACGGACCCTTGCCGCGGCAGAACAGCGGGCGAATGTAGGCCGGCACGAACCCCGGGAAATCGAACGCGTTCTGCACGCCTTCCTCGCGGGCCATCTGCCGGATGTTGTTGCCGTAGTCGACCGTCGGCACGCCGGCGGCGTGGAAGTCGAGCATCGCACGCACATGCACGGCCATCGAGGCCTTGGCCGCGCGCATCACGGCCTGCGGATCGCGCTCGCGCATCTGCCGCCAGCGCTCCACGCTCCAGCCGATCGGCAGATAGCCGTTCAGCGGATCGTGGGCCGAGGTCTGGTCGGTGAGCAGGCTCGGGCGCACGCCGCGCCGGAAAATCTCCGGCAGCACCTCGGCGGCGTTGCCGAGCAGGCCTACGGAGGCAGGTTGGCGCCGCGTGCCGGCCCGCTGCACGATCTCGAGCGCCTCCTCGAGGCTCTCGGTGGCGTGATCGAGGTAGCCGGAGCGCAGACGCATGTCGATGCGCGAGCGCTGGCACTCGATGGCGAGGCATGAGAAGCCCGCCATCACCGCCGCGAGCGGCTGCGCACCGCCCATGCCGCCCAGGCCCGCCGTCAGCAGCCAGCGACCGGCGGGTTCGCCGCCGTAGTGGCGGCGGCCCATTTCCGCGAAGGTCTCGTAGGTGCCCTGCACGATGCCCTGGCTGCCGATGTAGATCCACGAGCCCGCCGTCATCTGGCCGAACATCATCAAGCCCTTGCGGTCGAGCGCGTTGAAGTGCTCCCAGGTCGCCCAGCGCGGCACGAGATTGGAATTGGCGATGAGCACGCGCGGGGCGTCCTCGTGGGTGGTGAATACCCCGACCGGCTTGCCCGACTGGATGAGCAGCGTCTGATCGGCCTCGAGCCGCCGCAGCGTCGCGACGATGGTGTCGTAGCTTTCCCAGTCGCGCGCCGCGCGGCCGATCCCCCCGTACACCACCAGCTCCGCGGGCCGCTCGCCGACCTGCGGGTCCAGATTGTTCATCAGCATGCGCAGCGGCGCCTCGGTCAGCCAGCTCTTGGCGGTGCGCTGCGTGCCGGTGGGCGCGCGAATGACCCGGGTGGTATCGATGCGGGTATGTTTGCCGGCTGGTGATGTCATGGGGGAATTCCTCCGGAGCCTGCGAACTCGATGCACGCGCGCAGCACCCGCTCGAGCAGCGCTCGCAGAGGTTGCGCGCAGTTGGGGTCGTAGGGCGGCGGCCAGTTGCCGGCGTCGGCTGCGGCCGGCTCGCAGACGTACCCGCGGCAGGCGATCTCCATCTGCACCGCGTGCACGCCATGCAGCGGATCGCCATAGTGGCGCGTCGTCCAGCCGCCGACGAAGCGCCCATCGGTGACGCGGCTGAAGCGCGGATCCGTGCACGCCGCTTCGATCCTGCGAGTGAGCTCCGGGTCACAGCTCGCGCCCCGATACGTGCCGATGTTGAGATTCGGCAACTCGCCGTCGAACAGCCGCGGCACACGCGACCGGATGCTGTGCGCATCGTACAGTACGACACGTGCGTACTTCTCCCTGGTGCGCTGCACTTCCGCTCGCAGCGCGGCATGATACGGCTCGAACCAGCGCCTCTGCCGCTCGGCGACGGCGGCGCCGCCGGGCTCCCGGCCGGGCCGATAAAGCGGCTCGCCGTCGAAAGTCGTCAGCGGACACAGTCCGGTTGTCGTCTGTCCCGGATAGAGGGATGCTCCGGAGGGGTCGCGATTGACATCGATCACCGTGCGGGAGAGGCTGGTGCGAACCGTCGTCGCTCCGAGTCCGGAGGCCATGTCGTAGAGCCGATGCACCCACCAGTCCGTATCCTTGCGCGCCAGCCACGGTGAGCGCAGGCACGGCTCGATCTGTGCAGGGATGTCTGTGCCGGTGTGCGGCAAGCTGACGATGAGCGGGGCGTCGCCGCGATGAATCTCGAGCCACTCGGTCATGAGGGCTCCAGCACCGGCAACGGCACGCCGCCGACCGCCCGGATCAGCGCGCGGCTGCGCACGAGATCGATCGCGGCCTGCAGATCATTGTGCAGGTAACGATCGTCGACAAGTGGCGCGATTCGCGCACGCACCGCTTTACGCACCGCTTCGAGCGGTGTGCTCGAGCGCAGGTCGCCGTAGAAATCGCAGCCTTGGGCGGCCGTGAGGAGCTCGATGCCGACGATGCTCGCGGCATTGTCCACCATGCCGTGCAGGCGCCGCGCGGCGTGCGCGGCCATCGACACGTGATCCTCCTGGTTGGCGGAGGTCGGGATGGAATCGATGCTGGCCGGATGCGCACGCTGTTTGTTCTCGGAAACCAGTGCCGCAGCGGTCACCTGCGGCAGCATCAGTCCGGAGTTCAGGCCGGGATTGGGGGTGAGGAAGGCCGGCAGCCCCGAGAGCGCCGGATCGACCAGCATGGCAATGCGCCGCTCGGCGAGTGAACCGATCTCGCACAGGGCGATTGCCATGGCGTCGGCGGCGAAGGCAACGGGCTCGGCGTGAAAGTTGCCACCGGAGAGCGCCTCACCGGTCTCGGCGAAGATCAGCGGATTGTCCGACACCCCGTTCGCCTCGCACTGCAGCGTGCGGGCCGCATAACGCAGCAGATCGAGCGCAGCGCCCATGACCTGCGGCTGACAACGCAGGCAGTACGGGTCCTGCACGCGCGGATCACCCGTACGATGCGAGGCGCGGATCGCCGAGCCCGCCATGAGCGCGCGCAGCGTCGCCGCCGTCTCGATCTGCCCGCGATGCCCGCGCAAGGCATGGATGCGCGGATCGAACGGCGTGTCAGAACCCTTGGCCGCCTCGGTCGAGAGCGCCCCGGTCACCAGCGCCGACTGGAACACGGCCTCGATGTCGAACAGCGCGGCCAGCGCGTTGGCGGTGGAAAACTGCGTGCCGTTGAGCAGCGCCAGACCCTCCTTGGGCGCGAGCGTGAGCGGCGCGAGGCCGGCGGTCTGCAACGCCTCGAGCGCCGGCCGGCGCTGCCCCGAGGGCAGCTCGATCTGCCCGACCCCGATCAACGCCGCCGCCAAGTGCGCCAGCGGCGCCAGGTCGCCGGAGGCGCCGACCGAGCCCTGCGAGGGAACTACGGGTGTCAACCCGCTCTGCAGCAGGGCGCTCATCAATCTTATCGTCTCGGGCCTGACACCCGAGGCGCCCTGCGCCAGGTTGGCGATCTTCAGCGCCAGCATCAGACGCGCCACGGCGACAGGCATCGCCTCGCCGACGCCCGCGCAGTGCGACAGCACGATGTTGCGCTGCAGCCGCTCGAGATCGGCGGCCTCGATGCGTACGCTCGCGAGCCTGCCGAACCCGGTGTTGATCCCGTACACCGGCTCCCCGCGCGCGAGGATGCCGGCCACCGCCTCCGCCGCGGCTGCGATGCGCGCAAAACACGACTCGTCCAAGACCGCGACGGCGCCGCGATAAACGGCCGCCCATTCCGTCAAGGTGACTTGTCCCGGGCGGACAACGACGGCGCTCAATCGCCCCTCCAGATACGCTTGTGCAGGGGATTGCGGCCGATCCAATAGACCAGCTCCGCCGCGCGCTCGACATCCCAGATGGCAAAGTCCGCCCGCTTGCCCGCCTCCAGCGTGCCGATCTCGCGCGCACGGCCGAGGGCATGCGCCGCCTCGCGCGTCACGGCGGCCAGGCACTCCTCGACGGTGAGGCCGAACTGCACGGCCGCGAGGTTCAAGGCGGTCAGAATCGACAGCAGCGGCGAGGTGCCCGGGTTGCAGTCCGTGGCTACGGCCATGCGTACGCCGCAGCGGCGCAGCGCCGCGACGCGCGGCTGTTGGCGCTCTCTCAGGCTGTAGAAGGCCCCCGGCAGCAGCACCGCTACGGTCGGCGAGCGCGCCAGCGCGGCCACCCCCTCGTCGTTGGTCCATTCCAGGTGATCGGCCGAGAGCGCGTGGAACTCGGCAGCGAGCGCCGCGCCGCCGCTGTCCGAGAGCTGGTCGGCGTGCAGCTTCACGGGCAATCCGGCGCTGCGCGCCGCTGCGAACACCCGGCGGATCTCGTCCGCCGAGAAGGCGATGTGCTCGCAGTAGCCGTCGACCGCATCGGCCAGCCCTGCGCCTGTGGCCTGCGGAATGAGCCTGCGGATGACCAGCTCGAGGTAGGACGCCCGGTCGCAGTCGGGCGGCACGGCGTGGGCGGCGAGCAGCGTCGTGGTCACTTCGAGCGGATACCGGCGGCCGAGCGCGCGGGCGACGCGCAGCATCCGCAGCTCCGTGGCGAGGTCAAGACCATAGCCGGACTTGATTTCGATGGTCGTCACCCCTTCGGCCATCAACACGCGCAGGCGTTCGCCGGCGGAGGCCTCCAGCTCCTCATCCGTCGCGGCCCGCGTCGCCCGCACCGTCGACAGAATGCCGCCGCCGGCCTGCGCGATGCTCTGATAATCCGCGCCGGCCAGGCGCAATTCGAACTCGCCGCTGCGCTCGCCCGCGAACACCAGATGCGTGTGACAATCGATCAGGCCGGGGGTGAGCAGGCGGCCATCGAGGTCGAAGACCTCGCCCGCATCGGCTCGGGCGGGCAGATCCGCCTCCGCCCCGGCGAAGGCGATGCGGCCGCCGGTGACGCCGACCGCCCCGGGCTCCACCATGCCGATGCCCGGTCGTTGCGGCACCAGGGTTGCCAGCCTCGCGTTGCGCCACAGACGATCGAATCGCACGGAGCAGGGCCTTCTCATTTGCCTAGTCAAATCATAATATGCCTAGACATATCAGGGAACCCCCCGCGGAGAATCCCGCAAGCGCGCCATGAGCTCGACATTCTTCTTTGAGTCCGCCTGGCTGCCGGACGGCTGGCGGCGCAACGTGCGCGTTCTGGTCCGCGCCGGCGTGATCGAGCGCGTGATCGCGGACGCCGCGCCGCATGCCGGCGATGAGCGCTCGGCCAGAGCCATCGCGGGTCTGCCCAACGTCCACAGCCACGCCTTCCAGCGCGCCATGGCGGGCCTCGCCGAGCGCCGAGGCCCGCAGGGCTCGGACGACTTCTGGTCCTGGCGGGAAGTCATGTATCGCTTTCTCGCGAGGCTCGGACCGGATGACCTTCAGGCCATCGCCGCCTACGCCTACGCCGACATGCTGGAGGCCGGGTTCACCTGCGTTGGGGAGTTCCACTACCTGCACCTGAGTCCCGAAGGGACTCTGTATGGGAACCCCGCGGAACTGGCTCTGCGCCATGCCGCGGCGGCCGACCTCACCGGTATCGGCCTGACGCTGCTGCCGGTGTTCTACGCAGCCGGCGGCTTCGGCGGCGCGGCTCCTGCGCCCGGCCAGCGCCGCTTCATCACGGACCTCGACACCTTTGCCGATATCTTCGCCCGCGTGCGCACGCATCTGGGCCGCAGCGCCCACCGCAACGTTGGGATCGCCCCTCACTCTCTGCGGGCGGTGACCGCGGATCACCTGCAGGCGCTGCTGCGGCAATATCCGGCGGGACCCGTGCACATTCACGCGGCGGAGCAGATGAAGGAGGTGGAAGATTGCCTCGCCTTCTGCGGCCTGCGGCCGGTCGAATGGCTGCTGCGCCGCGCCGACATCACGGCACGCTGGTGCCTGGTCCATGCGACCCATCTCACGCCCGCAGAAACGGCGGATCTGGCCCGCAGCGGCGCGGTAGCCGGGCTGTGTCCGGTCACGGAGGCCGACCTGGGGGACGGGATCTTCCCGATGGCCGCCTACCATGGCGCACAGGGACGTTGGGCAATCGGCACCGACTCGCACATTCTTCTCGATGCCGCCGGCGAGCTGCGCCAATTGGAATACAGTCAGCGCCTGAGGCTGCGCTCACGTAACATCCTGGCGAGTCTCGGGCAGCCCTCGAGCGGCGAGAGCCTGTACCGGACCGCCCTCGCCGGCGGCGCGCAGGCGCTCGAGTTGCCAGTGGGCAGGATTGCGGAAGGGTGCCGCGCCGATTTTCTGATCCTGGACGCCGGTCACGCGGACCTGGCGGGACGGAGCGAGAATGTCGTGATCGACACCTGGGTATTTGCCACCGGACGAGCGCTGATCCGCGATGTTATCGCCGGCGGGCGCAAGGTCGTGGCCAACCGCCGCCATGTCGAGCGGGAACGGATCGATGCGGACTTTCGCCGCACCATGACCCGGCTCCTGCAGGCCGACTGAAATGACTGCCGTGGAGCAGCTGAAGACGACCGACACGGGCGCCCTGCCTCGGTACCGGGAAATATACGATGCGCTGCGGCAGCGGATCGTCGGCGGAGCCTGGGCACCTGGCTACAGGCTGCCCGGGGAGCATGAGCTGGCGAAATCCTTCGGCTGCGCCCGGATGACCATCAGCAAGGCGCTCGGTGCGCTCGCCGAGCAAAGACTCATCACCCGGCGCCGCCGCGCGGGCACGACGGTGAACGCGCCGCGGGCGCAGGAATCGATACTGGAGATCCACGACATCGAGGCCGAGCTCGTGGCTGCGGGCTCGGCGTACGAATACCAATGTCTCAACCGCGAGATTCGGCCGGCAAGCGAGACAGACGCGGCCGCGCTCGGCGTGGCCGCCGGCACGCCGGTACTCTGGCTCACCGGCCTGCATCGGGCTGATGGCCGCCCACATGCGCTGGAGGAGCGGCTGATCAATCTGCAGGCGGTGCCGGCGGCAAGGCGCGAGCGGTTTACCCGCATCTCCCCGGGAGGGTGGCTGCTCCAGCGGATCCCCTGGACGGACGCCGAGCATGAGATTTCCGCGCTGAATGCCGACGCCGCCATGGCCCGTCACCTCGGCATCCCGCGGCGCAAAGCGTGCCTGTGCATCGAGCGCAACACCTGGCTCGGCGCGCAGCGGATCACGCACGTGCGCCTCATCTACCCCTGCGATCAGCATCGCCTCATCGGCCGATTTCGGCATAAACGGGCTTGAGCCCGCCTACAAGTCCAGCGACAGCTGTGGAGTTTCGGCGCGC
>JAJZVF010000186.1 GCA_021845825.1 Pseudomonadota bacterium
GCGGTTGCCCCTTGGGGCCGGTCACGTGCTCGCCGTCCTCAAGCACTTCGCCGGCTACGGCGTGCCGCAAGCAGGCACCAACGTCGGCCCGGTGGAGCTCACGCACTGGGCGCTGCGCGGGATGTACCTGCCCGCCTTCCACGCGGCGATCGCGCAGGCGCATGCCCAGGTCGTCATGGCCGCATACAACGAGATCGGCGGCATCCCCTGCACGGCCAATCCCTGGCTGTTTCGCACCGTGCTGCGCAAGGACTGGGGCTTCAAGGGCATCGTGGTCAGCGACTACTCCG
The DNA here is from genome assembly GCA_021845825.1 of Pseudomonadota bacterium. GTDB lineage: Bacteria > Pseudomonadota > Gammaproteobacteria > Steroidobacterales > Steroidobacteraceae > 13-2-20CM-66-19. The sequence continues at coordinate 291 of JAJZVF010000186.1, forward strand.
GCATCGAGCAGCTCAAGACCCTGTACCACGTCGTGCCGGACCTCACGGACGCCGCGGCTCGGGCTCTCAACGCCGGGGTCGACGTCGACTTCCCCGACGGACAGGCGTTTGCGCATCTGCCGCAGGCGCTCGCCGAAGGCAAGGTCAGCATGGGTGAGATCAACGCCGCGGTGGCGGGGGTGCTGCGTCTGAAGTTCCTCTCCGGGATATTCGACCATCCCTACGCCAACGTAAGCTACGCTCGCAGGATCACCGACGATGCCCAGGCGCGCGCACTGGCGTTGAAGGCGGCGCAGCAGGCGATCGTTCTGCTGAAAAATGATGGCACCCTGCCGCTTTCGGTGCGCCGGCTCAAAACCCTGGCAGTGATCGGTCCGAACGCCGCGCCGGTCAGACTGGGAGGCTACGCCGGCATCCCCTCGCGGCCGATCAGCGTGTTGCAGGGCATCCGCACCTACGTCGGCAAGCGGGTGCGCGTTCTGTACGCTCGTGGCGTGAAGCTGCTCGCCTACGGCAACGCGGACACCAACCGGGAAATCCTGGAGCCGCTTGCGAAAAATCTTGCGCGCATCCGTCATGCGGTCAGCGTCGCCCGCCGGGCCGATGCCGTGGTGCTGGTGCTCGGCACGAGCGGCGCGCTCTGCCGCGAAGGCTGGGCGACCTACCACCTCGGTGATCGGGACAGTCTGCGGCTGGTTGCCGCGCAAAATCGGCTGGCACGCGCGATCTTCGCCCTCGGCAAGCCGGTGGTCACCGTGCTGATCAACGGCTGCCCGGTGACCGTGAACCGCATCCTCAAGAAGACCAATGCCCTGATCGAAGGGTGGTACCTCGGGCAGGCAGGCGGCACCGCCATGGCGGACGTGCTGTTCGGCAAGACCGACCCGGGCGGCAAGCTGCCGGTGACGATTCCGCGCTCGGTCGGCATGGTCCCATACAATTACGACGAGGAACCGAGCGCACATCGCGGCTATCTCTTTGCCGACAACTCGCCGCTGTTTCCCTTCGGCTACGGTCTCTCCTACACCACGTTCCATATCGGGCGGCCGGTGCTGTCGGCGGCCAGCATCCCCGCACGCGGCACGCAGGTCGTCACCGTCACGGTGCGCAACACCGGCAAGGTCGCCGGGAGCGAGGTGGTGCAGCTGTACCTGCACGAGCTCGTCACCTCCGTGACTGAGCCGGTGAAGGAACTGAAAGGATTCAAGCGCGTGTGGCTTGAGCCGGGCGCATCGACCCGGGTGTCCTTCAGGCTTGACCGGCGGGACTTCGCCATCTGGAACGCGCACATGCGCCACGTGGTCGAGCCGGGCACTTTCCGCGTGATGGTGGGAGGGGATTCGGTGCACCTGAAGTCGGCGACGTTCAAGGTCACCTCCTGAGGCGAAAGGCAAGCGGGCTGGGGGCAGGTGTGCCGGTCCGTTCCCCACCCTCGATTTCCCGCAACCCGGGAGCCGGACAGCGCCCGGCAGGTCAGGCGAGTCCCGAGTCGGTCTGCGCCAGGGCGACCGGCGGGTTCCGGGCGGTCGGAATCCGGAACAGCATGTCCTTGCGGCCATAGTCGATCGAGACTCTGGAGAAGGCCCGCAGACAATTCATGCCGATGAGCAGCGCCGGCTCGGCGCTCAATCCCCACAGATCGAACACGCGCAGGTCCGCGATGACGACTGGCGTGCGGGTGAAGGTCAGGCCCGGAATGCGGATGGTATCGATGACGGTCACGGCGCCCAGTACGGTCCCGCCCGTGACGCCGGAGAGTTTGACGGGCTCCAGGGTCGTGGGCGGGCTCCTGATGTGACGCAGCGCCGCAAACAGCGCGGAGTTGCATACGGAGACGTCCGCGCCGCTGTCGATGAACGCGGTCGTCCGGGCGCCATCGACGTAGCAACGGGTGAAGCGCAGCTGACCGGCGTCGCCGTGCGCTTCGACCCGGATCGCGTTGCGTCCCGCCCACAGCGCCGCGAGGAACCCCTGCGGCTTCTCGATCATCACTCGGTGCGCCCGGAAATCGAACACCACCCGGTGCCCGTTGAGCACATCGAGCCCGAGATATCCGTCGGCCCGCAGCTCGGCCCGGGGCAGCGTCGGCGCGCGCAGATCCGACCACACCAGCGGGCCGGTGGCGAGCCGCTTGATGTGCACCTCTTGCGCCCGTTGCGCGCGGATGATCCCTTCGACGAGCACAGGAGGACCGTGCGGCAGGTGCAGGCGTGCGGCGAGCTCTGCGGCCAGAACCGAGCGCTGCGCGCCTGTATCGACCAGGAAGCGGTAAGGACCTTGCCCATTGATGAAGACGGGCGCCGTGAGCGGGGCGGCAACCTCCCCCGTCGAGGGTCTTGAGCGCCCTCCTCCTGGCGCAGCCGCGCGGCTGCGCGGGCGAGCGGGGAACCGGGGCGCACCGCTCGACAGCGCGGGTAGGAATATGGCGGGCAACAGGCCGCTCGCGATGAATCGCCGTCGCGACCAGGCGCCGTGCGGATTTTGGCTATCGACCCCCATCGCTTGCCCGGTGCGCCCACGACCCTCCGGAGGAACTCAGCATACGCCTGTCGTGTACCGACAGGCTGAGCCGCCGGAGAGCCGCAGACTGAGCCAGAATCTCGGCGGATATCCGGCTGCGCCCGAGACGCGTGGGGCGGACGGGCACGGGCTGGCGCGGAACGGGTCCCCGCGCGTCGCGCGCGACCGTATTGACGGGATCGTGGGTCGAGCGACAGTATCGCCCGATGACAGGCTACGCGCACCGTCACAGGAAAGGCGATCCATGGCGAAGAAAATAGAGGCTGCAACGGCACCCACCAAATTCGGCACGGGCTATCCCGCCCCGTACGATGAGCCCTGCAAGGCGCGCCGGCGCTGGCGGCTCGCAGACTCCGCAGGACTCACCCAATTCGGGGTCAACCTGCTGCATCTGCCCGCAGGTGCCTGGTCCAGCCAGCGCCATTGGCACTCGGCGGAGGATGAGTTCGTTTACGTGCTCGAAGGAGAAGTCGTGCTGGTGAGCGATGATGGCGAGGAGGTGCTGCGGGCGGGCGAGTGCGCCGGGTTCAAAGCCGGCGAGCCGAACGGTCATCACCTGCAGAACCGCACGGACGCCGCAGCCGTGCTCCTTGAGATCGGCGCCCGCAATCCCGAGCGCGATGCCGTGCAATATCCGGATATCGATCTGGCGCTGCGCGCCGGCGGCGGCGGATTCCTGCACCGGGACGGGACGCCCTACCGGCGGACACCGGCTTGATCTGACATGGGCGCGCTGCCGAAGGCGTCCCACCGGAGACTCACCGGACGGGGCCACGCAAGGCTGAATTGACACCGGCGATCTGATATCGCTACCATCCCGGTGCCCCGCGTATCCGACCGAAGCACGGCGAGCGCGACGCGGCAGCGACGGAGCTCGCCGGCGCATGATCGCGAGGCTTCGCATGTACTGAAGCGCATCCGCCACCCATGCCGACCGACCCCATCCGCAGCATCGCCATCGTTGGTGGGGGCACCGCGGGCTGGATGGCCGCGGCGGCCCTGGCGCGCTTTCTGCCGCACCTCAAAGGCCGGATCCGGCTGATCGAGTCGGCCGAGATCGGCACGGTCGGCGTCGGCGAGGCGACGATCCCGACGATCATCGAGTTCATCCGCATGCTCGGCGTCGATGAGAACGACGTGGTGCGCAAGACTCAGGCAACCTTCAAGCTCGGAATCGAGTTCAGGCACTGGACCCGGCCCGGGGACTCCTACATCCATCCGTTCGGTCCGACCGGCTTCCAGAAGGAGGACGTACCCTTCTTCGCCTACTGGCTGCGGTGCCGGGAAGGCGGCAAGGCGGCTCCTCTGGAGGAGTATTCGCTGCAGGCGGTGGCGGCGCGTCGCTGCAAGTTCATGCGCCCGGTGCCCGCAACCAACTCCCCGCTGGCCACGATCACCTATGCGTTGCATCTCGATGCCGGCCTGTTCGCGGCGTATCTGCGCGCCTACGCCGAGGCCCGTGGCGTCGTGCGCACCGAAGGCAAGGTGCGCGCTGTCGCGCTCAGGCCCGCCGATGGCTTCATCGAGTCGGTCACGCTCGAGAGCGGCGAGCGGATCGAGGCGGACCTGTACCTCGACTGCAGCGGCTTTCGCGGCCTGCTGATCGAGGGAGCGCTCAAGACCGGCTACGAGGACTGGACGCGCTGGCTGCCGTGCGACCGGGCCGTGGCGGTGCAGTGCGAGCGAACCGGCCCGCTCGCCTCGCACACGATCGCCACCGCAAGAAGCGTCGGCTGGCAATGGCGCATCCCCTTGCAGCACCGGGTGGGCAACGGTTATGTCTATTGCAGCCGATTCCTGTCGGACACGGCGGCGCAGACGGCGCTCGTCTCGAGCCTCGAGGGCAGGGCGCTGCGCGAGCCGCTGCTCTTGCGGTTCACGGCCGGGCGGCGCCGGCGCTTCTGGAACAAGAACTGTGTCGCGGTGGGCCTTTCCGCCGGGTTCCTCGAGCCGCTCGAGTCGACAGGCATCCATCTGATCCAGAACGCCGTCCTGCATCTGCTGCGCTTCCTGCCCGATCGCCGCTTCCGGCAGGCGGACATCGACCGCTACAACAGCCACTTCGCGTTCCAGTACGAACGCGTGCGCGACTTCCTTCTCCTGCACTATCACCGTACCGAGCGCGAGGAGGAATTCTGGCGCCACTGCCGCGGCATCGAGCTGCCTGACAGCCTCAAGGAACGGCTCGAGCTGTTCGGGGGCTACGGCCGCATCGTGCGCGATGAGAATGAGCTGTTCACGGTGCAGAGCTGGTTCTACGTCCTCATCGGCCAGAACGTACTGCCGGCCGGCTACGATCCGTTGGCCGACACGCTCGGCTACGAGCAGGCACAGACGGCGCTCGAGGAGATCCACACCGTCGTTGCCCGCTGCGCGGCGAGAATCCCGCCGCACGAG
>JAJZVF010000187.1 GCA_021845825.1 Pseudomonadota bacterium
TTCGAGGCGAGGGCGTGCGGGCTCAGCGTGGTGCGTCGCGGCGGGGAGAATTTTCGCCCCCGCGCTTCGATGACCCAGGGGGCGGGATCGTCGGCAGCGAATTCCATCGGCGTAATGCGGACGATCTTTCCGTTCCTTACATAGACGAACACCGGTCCGCCGTTCGTCTGGTTGACGTAGCGGATCTCGCCGTTGCCCGCCGGCATGCCCTGGCGCCAGCCGTGCGTAAGCATGGCATTCAGGATGTCGACGAACTGGACCGTGAGCTCATCTGGTCCGAGCACCTCGAAGGCAAAGTTCCTGGCCGAGTTGATCACCTCCATCGGCTCCACGAAGCGCTTCAGCAGCGGCCACGCGAACTGGAACATGCCGGAGGTGAGGTGAATCAGAATGCGTGCCCCGAGCGCCGCCGTCTTGAAGCGCAGCGTGACCTGCGAATCGGCGCACAGGCCGGCGCCTGAGATCAGCCGACCCCCCGCGAAACGGAACCAGCGGCCGCGTGAGCCATCCTTGACGACTATCTGGGCCGTGAAATCGCGTGCCGCCATCAGTGTCCGGATCTGCGGCGAGCGCCAGCAATAGAGCCTGAACGCCCATGGCAGGCACCAGAGAATCAGCGAAAAGCGCATCGAGCGTGTCGAGCGAACTAAACCGGGTCTTAATCCTCCGCCTGCACTCCCCGGTCGGCAAGTAACAAGCTCTTGTGACACGATCCGGAGCCGGCTCGTGAGAACATACCCTGCGCGGGGAGCAGGGCCGCCCGGGCCTGCCGCGATGAGACGTAGGGTCAGGAGTACGATCGTGCCGACACAGAGCTTCACGAGTTGCACCAACTGCGGACCCATCACCGTCGACGTGAAAGACGGGCGGGTCGTGCGCGTCCGGCCGTTGGTGATGGAGGACGGCGACCTCAAGCCCTGGACCATCAAAGCCGGCGGTAAGTCCTACTCGCCTCCCAAGAAGGTGACACTGGCGCCATACGTGCACGCCGAACGCAATCGGCTCTATTCCGAAGATCGCATCCGCTATCCCATGAGGAGGGTGGATTTTGATCCGCGCGGCGACCGCAATCCGCAGAACCGCGGAAAGTCAGGCTACGTGCGCATTTCATGGGACGAGGCACTCGACATCGTTGCGAGCGAAATCAAGCGCGTGCAGGGCCGCTACGGCCCTTCGGCGCTCGCCGCGATGACTTCGTCGCACCACAATTGGGGGCTCGTCGGCTACAAGATGAGCGCCTTTTCCCGCTTCTTCAATTTCCTCGGCTACACGCAGGTATTCGACAATCCGGATAGCTGGGAAGGCTGGCATTGGGGGGCCACCCATTGCTATGGCTTCACCTGGCGCCTCGGCATGCCTGAGCCCTACGACATGCTGGAAGATGCTCTGCAACATGCACAGATGATCGTCTTCTGGTCCAATGACCCCGATACGACCCGCGCGGTCTATGACGGCAGCGATGCGGCTATCTGGCGTCAGTGGCTGAAGGACAAGGGCGTGGCGATGGCCTTTATCGATCCGTTCTACAATTACACCGCAGCTGCCATGAAGGGAAAATGGCTGGCACCTCGGCCCGGTACCGACGCTGCCGTGGCCCTGGCCATAGCCCATGTCTGGATCAGCGAAGGCACCTACGACAAGCAATACGTCGCCGACCGCACCATCGGGTTTGACGAATTTCGCGATTACGTATTGGGCGTCAAGGATGGCTTGCCGAAGACTGCGGCCTGGGCAGAGGCGGAGTCAGCCGTACCAGCCCGTAAAATCACGGCGCTGGCGCGTGAATGGGCCTCCAAGCGCACCGTGCTTTCCGCCGGCTGCCGCGGCGGGGAAGGCGGGGCATGTCGAGCCGCCTATGCGACCGAATGGGCGCGGCTGATGGTGCTGCTGCAGGCGATGCAGGGCCTCGGCAATCCAGGCATTTCCATCTGGGGCACCAGCATGGGGGCGCCGTGGAACAGCAAGGTCTGGTTCCCGGGCTATGGCGACCTGGAGGGCCGCATCGCGACCTCCACCAAAGTCGCGCGCAAGATTCCCGAGAACAAAGTGCAGCAAAAGCTTTACCGCCTGACCCTGCCGGACGCGATTCTCGAGCCGCCGGTGCACTGGAAGGGCGTCGGGTTCTGCAACAAGAATTTCGACCAGCAGTTCATACCCTTTACCTACCCGATGGAGGGTTGCTCGGAAGTCCGGATGTTCTACCGCTACGGCGGCTCCTTCCTGAGCACTATGACCGATACCAGCAAGTGGGTGCGCATGTATCAGAGCCCGAAGCTCGAGTTCGTGGTCAACCAGGACTGCTGGTGGTCCACCGAGACCGCCCATGCGGATATCATATTGCCGGCGTGCACCTCGCTCGAGCGCGACGACATTGGCGAGTTCGGCGAGCCGGGCGGCCAGACCAAGGGCGGCAGCAGCGGCTGCAACTACCGGGTGGTGGTGCGGCTGAAGAAGGCGATCGAGCCGCTGTGGGAGTCAAAATCCGACTACCAGATCTTCACCGATCTGGCGGAAAAGCTGGGTTTCAAGGAAGACTACACCGAAGGCAACACAGATCTGGACTGGGCCCGCAAGTTTTTCGAGATCTCCGATTTGCCCAAATACATTTCCTGGGAGGAGTTTGACCGCAAAGGCTATTACGTCATAAACGTTCCGGAGGACTACAAGTCAACCCCCGCCTTGCGCTGGTTCGCGGAAGGGCGCCCCTGCGATACGCCCGACCCCAATAATTTCAAGCGCGCCACAGCGAAGGCGAACGAGCTCGGCACCGAGAGCGGCAAGATCGAATTCGCCTCCGAAAGCCTGCGCCGTCTGGCGCCAGAGGATGAGGAGCGGCCGGTTTCTCCGCGCTACATCCGCAGCTGGGAAGGGCATCGTTCCGAGGCGGCGAAGATCTATCCGCTGCAGTTGATGTCGCCCCATCCACGCTTCAGCTTTCACACCCATTACGACGGGCATACCGCCTGGCTCAACGACCTGCCTGCGCACCGAATCGTCAGGGACGGCCATGCGTGGTGGCCGGCGCGGTTGCATCCCGAAGATGCGACGGCGCGCGACATTCGCTCCGGTGATATCGTACGCTTGTACAACGACAGGGCCTCGGTTCTGTGCATCGCCCAGGTGACCGAGCGCGTCCGCCCGGGCGTAGTGCATTCCTATGCCTCGTCCGGCAAATACGAGCCGCTGCAGCCGGGCAATTCGCGCTCGCCTGATCGCGCCGGCTGCGTCGCCATGCTGACCCCGGGGCGTCAGCTTTCGCAGAATGCGGCGGGCATGGCATCCAATTCGTGCCTCATCGATGTAGAGAAGTGGGTCGGCTAAGGAGCAGGTCATGACAACGTATGCCATGGTCGTCGATGTCACCCGCTGCACGGGCTGTCATAACTGCTTCCTTGCGTGTCGGGATGAGCACGTGGGCAACGACCACCGCCCCATCGCCGCGGCGCAGCCGGAAGGCGGGCAGACGTGGCTCGAGCTTCTGGAGCACGAGCGCGGCAAATTTCCGCGCGTGCGTGTGGACTACGTGCCGCTGCCCTGCCAGCAATGCAGGGACGCCCCGTGCGTGACCAGCGCGGCGGGCGGCGCCGTCTATCGCCGGCCCGACGGCATCGTCGTCATCGATCCGGACAGGGCCAAGGGGCATCCGGAAATCGTCGCTTCCTGCCCGTATCGCGTGATCCATTGGAACGCGGCCGAGGAAATAGCGCAAAAATGCACGTTCTGCGCTCACCTGCTCGACCAGGGTTGGGACGAGCCGCGGTGCGTCGAAGCCTGCCCGACGGAGGCTTTGGTGTTTGGGGATGCCGATGACCCGACCAGCAAGGTCTCGCAGATTCTGAAGAGCAAGGCAACGGAGGCGCTGCACGCGGAGTTCGGGCTGACGCCTGCCGTGCGCTACCACGGCCTGCCGCAGCGGTTCGTATCGGGGGAGATCGCTTTTGCCGATCGTCTCAACGATCCGGCCGTCAATGTGCGCCTGTCGCTGCGCAACGGAACGAATGCGCACGAATGCCTGACCGACCCCTACGGCGATTTCGTTTTCGAAGGGCTCGAAGCGGGCGCAAGCTACGTATTGCACATCCTTGCGCCGGGCTACGGTGCGCGCGAAATCGGCATCGGCGCTCACCATGATGTCGACCTCGGCACCATTTTGCTTGAGCCGAACGGTGTAGGCGCCGCATAGAGCTCGTGCCTGCCGGGAGCCGCCGGTGCCGCGAGCGGTACGGGTGCACGCGAGAGTGCGGGGGTTCGCAAGCACATACGTATCAGTGCTTATTTCGCACCAGCGCCCCATGCCGGATTGACCATCATCAATTTACGGCGGTGCGAACGCGACTGAAATGAACGTATGAAGGAATCGGCCGCACCCGGCCGGATTCCGCCGATCTGCGCGCCGGCGGCGCCTGCCTCACGCTCATCGCCGCGATCAATCGGGCGCTTGGACTCCCTGCCGGGCGGCGGCGCCGTTCCATCGGCTTGACACCCCGAGTGAGGGTGATAAACTAATACGCAGTATGATAATGTCATACAGCGTACGTCATCTAGGGGTCGCCGATGCCTACATATCAAGTTGAAGGTCGCAGCTACGAGGTCGATGACGACGGCTTCCTGCAGGAGCCGGAGCTCTGGAGCGAGGATGTCGCACGGGACCTGGCGCTGACGGAGGGAATCACGGAGTTGACCCCCGAGCACTGGCAGCTGATCCACTACATTCGCAAATATTTTTACTCCTATGGCGTTGCGCCCATGGTGCGCAAAGTCTGTCGCGACAATAAGATGGACCTCGATTATATCTACAAGTTATACCGGTCGGGTCCGGCCAAAGGCGCCTGCAAGGTCGCCGGCTTGGCAAAGCCGACCGGCTGCGTGTAGGGCCATGTCCGCCGCGGTCGCCGTTGAGGAACGTTGGTTCGCCGCGGCGGCTGCCGCTTATGGAGAGCTGATCGCGGCGCACGTCTCGGCCGAGCGCGACCCGTTTCGCAACCCCATCGCCCATACTCTGCGGCAGAATCTGGCGGTGCTGGTGCGCGAGTTCTTCGGCGCGATGGATGTGGCTGCCATCGATGCGGCATTTGCCGAAATCATGGCGCTGCGCTCGATCCAGGACCTGTCAGTGGAGCGTGCGGTCGGGTTCGTCTTTGCCCTGCGGGGCATCGCCGAGGACCAGGCTCCACAGATGCCGGCCGA
>JAJZVF010000021.1:0-5386 GCA_021845825.1 Pseudomonadota bacterium
TTATGCTGCATATTTACTATTGACACCAGTGATAGCACAGAGTACGTTCTTGCACAACAAAACAGAGGGGCCGTCAATGAGAATGAAGCCGCTGGTCATTGCCGCACCGGTCGCACTGCTCGTCGCAGTCGCGCACGCCCACCCCAACCCAAGCTCAAACTCGAAGGCGCACGCCGCCGGCGCCACCGAGCGGCTGCGGATGGTGGTCATTCAGGCGCAACGCAGGATCTTCAGATCCGCGATCACGGAGAAGGTCATCTCGAAGGCCGCCATAGAGAGTGTGTCGAACGGCGGTAGCGTCGCGCAGGCGATCGCGTTATCCCCCGGCGTCAACGTGAGCAGCTACAGCAACAGCGCCGGCGCGAAGTACTCCATCAACATCAACGGCCTCAAGAGCGGCTGGCAGGGCTTCGGCGGCGGCAACATCGACAACGGCAGCATCCAGATCACCTTCGACGGCGTTCCCCTCATGAATCCGGCCACCGGGTTCTGGCAGACCAGCACGATGCCGGAGCCGTCCATTCTGCAAGGGGTCGGCGTAACCTTCGGTCCGGGCCCGGTGGCCTCCAGGTGGTTCGACAACATCGGCGGCACGGTCAACTTCGTGCCCTTGCAGCCGGGCGCGAAGCCGGGCGCCGAGATCGGCTTCGGCTATGGCAGTTACGCCACGCGCAACGTGCATGCGAGCCTGACCACCGGGAGCTATGACGGCTGGTCCGCCGTGCTCGCCGGGGGCGCGACCGAATCGAACAGCTACCGCAGCGGCTTTGGCTTCAATCAGCCCGGCAAGGCCTATGCGCTGTACTTCAAGACGCGCAAAACCTTCCGCAACGGCACATTGAGCCTCGGCATGTACGACGCCTACGGCGGCGCGTACCGGCCGCTGCCGATTCCGCTCACGCCCATTCCGGGTGTGACGGTGAACGGCTCGAACGCGTCCGGACAGCTCTACAGCGAGCAAACGAGCGGCTTCTACGGGTCGTTGCCGTACAACGTCATACACAAGTGGGACAGCACCGGCCCGGACGTGCTCATCTACGGCCGGCTGAAGCTTCGGCTCTCCCGGTACGTTCGCTTTGCCAGCCTGCTCTATTATCGCCATGGCCGGCGGTTTCATTACCACGACGACCAATACCAGCCGGATCCCTTCCAGATCCAGCTGAACAACCCCTATTCCTATACGGTGGGGAACAAGTCTGCGTTCACCGTGCTGCTGCCGCACAACAAGGTGAAGACCGGCTTCTTCATCCTCGGCACCACCTATAACAGCCGGGCGGAGTTCTGGAGCCCGGATCTCGGCGCCACCGAGCAGACGCCCGCCGGTTATCGCAACGACTACTGGTATCTCACCGACTTCGGCGCGTTTCTGCAGGATCACATCACGCTGCCGGATCGGCTGTCGTTCACGCCGGGTATCCGCTTCGTCAACTTCCATACGCAGTATGAAAACGACAGCGCGACCACCTTTCCCAACGCCAACCCGGCAAGCGACGAGGCGGTGCTGCCGAGCTCATCGACCAACTTTGCGAAGGTCGAGCCGAACCTCGCGGCGAGCTGGCGGGTTCTGCCCTGGTTCGCGCTTTATGGCAACTGGGGCTACTCGTATCGCCAGCCGCCGAATGGCGGCGGCGGCGGACCATACCAGGCGCTGCTTGCCTCCTCGCTCACCCTGGAGAAGGCGAACGAATATCAGTTCGGCTTCAAGATGCACGCGATCCATGCGAAGTATCTGCATCGCTTCCTCCTTGGCGCGAACTACTATCACCTGCTCTACAGCGATGAGAGCATCTCGGTCGCCGTCCTGAATCAGCCCTTCGCGATCAACGCCAGCGGCAGCTCGCTGTATCACGGCATCAACATCTATGCCGATGACGATCCGATCGAGAAGCTGCACGTGTTCACGAATCTCAGCTTCCAGAGCGCCAATTTCGTCCGGTACGATGTCGGGGGCGTCTCGTACGGCGGGCTGCCGGTGTCCAATATTGCCAAGAAAACGGCCAATGTGGGCGCCTCGTACGGCTTCGATGTCGACCGTACGCTCATCCGGCCGCGGCTCTGGTATCAGTATGTCGGCAAGCAATATCTTTTCGACGATCTGACGGCAGCGCCGACGAGCAAGGCAATGCCGGGCTATGGAACCGTAAACGCCTCGGTGAGGATCACGAGGTTCATGCCGTCCGACACCTCGGCGCTGCGCTCGGTGACCATGAACCTCGTCGCCACAAATCTGCTCAACAACCGCTACAATGTGGCCGAGTACGTTACGGCTGGCGGATACTTCGGTCCGGCGAGCGCGGGACAGGTCATGGGTTTCCCGGGCGCGCCGTTCATGATCTTTGCCGATATTACGGCCCACTTCAGACCGTAAGGGGGTCGTGGCGGCGAGGAATTAGGCTGACGAGGCGGCCCGCGGCCCGGCGTCGGCGAGGCCGCTTCGGGCCAGGGCGCGCGCACGCCGCAGAGGTAACATCGATCATGAGACAGTACTCCAGCGCGATCTGCCGGTCGCGTCGAGTTCTTTGGTTTGTGCTGGGCGTCTGCCTGCCCCCGTTATGCGGCGCAAGTCAGCGGTATCTGGTGCCGGCGCCGGTGCGTGTCACGGCGCGCAACCAGGCGCGCTATACCGGGATTCTGCCCACCTGGCGTCGGGTGACACCGGTGGGTACGCTCGTCAGCACCCCCAACTTCCCCACCAAGGTTCTGGTCGTCGCGGGGCACGTGCTGGTCCTCGCAAACGGCGCAACCCCTTTTCAGACCGTGACCTGGTACGGCCTGGATCTTCAGCGCCAGGCCCGGCTGGCCGCCTTCGGCGCGCAAGCGCCGACCCAGCCTACCGTGGTCACGGCCGCCAAGGGCAGCGCGAAGGCGCTGATTCCGCGGCACACGGGCGCCGCCGGCTGGGTGTATTCCACCGATCAGCCGGTCAAGGTGCGGGTGGCGGAGGCGATGGCGGCGGCCAAGGCCGAGGAGAACCCGCACGCCATCCCGACCACCATCGCATCCCGCAGTGATTTGTTCCAGGGCCTCGCCGGCGGCGCGGGCGGCATCGTATACGCGACGGGCGGGGATTCGGACGAGGTCCTGGCACTGCAGATGAGGGCGGACAAGGTGCGCGTCATCCGCCGCTATCGGTTGCGGTGGCAACCCTTCCCCAAGGATCAGTATCCGTATACGTACCAGGCCGCGCACTCGCGGCAGCCGTATCTCTTCTATCCGGATTCGGTGGTGGTCGGCCCAGGCAACCGTCATCTGTACGTGACGGGAATGCTGGCCAACAGTCTGGCACGGATTGATGTTCGTACGGGCCGGACTCAATACGTCAACGTCGGGCCGTATCCGTTCGCGGTGATTCTGGCCGACGGCGGTCGGCGCCTCGCGGTCAGTGATTGGGCCGGGCGCGGAGTCGCGATCCTCGATCGACGCACCCTGAAGGTGCTGGGGACGGTCCCCACCGGACCGGCGCTGGGTGCGCACACCGCCGCCGCCGGGGTCCACCCCACCGCCCTGGTGGCCGTGGGTCAGGGGCCGTACATCTGGGTGGCTGATGCCAATGACGATGCAGTGGTGGAAGTGAATGTGCGTGCACTGAAGGCTGTGCGCGTCATCGCCGACAGCCCGTATCCCGATGCCCCGCCGGGCAGCTATCCGGATGCGCTTGCGGTCGCGGGAAACAACCTGCTCGTGGCCAATGCGGGCAATGACGACGTGGCGGTCTACGCGATGGGCAGCGGCAAGCGCCTCGGTCTGATCCCGACCGGCTGGTACCCGAGCTCCTTGACGGTTATGCACAACTCCCTCTATGTGGTTGCGGCCAAGGGCCTCGGGACGGGGCCGAACCTGCAGTGGCAGTACATCGGGGACATGATGCACGGGATGCTGCAGAAAGTTCCGTTGGATCACTTATCGCGCAACCTCGCCGCGTGGACGCACACGGCCCTCGAGGATGACGGGTTCCTCCCGGCGCAGCGGTCCGCCCTCGCGCGGGAGAATGCGCGCACCAGCGCCTTTCTGCACCGACACATCCGTTACGCGGTTTTCATCCTGCGTGAGAACAAGACCTTCGATGAGGATTTCGGCGATTATCGTCCCGCCGGAAAATGGGCCAACCCCCATTTCGACCTGTATGGCGCTCGCGAGCTGCCTAACCTTTACCGCTGGGCATCCCACGACACCCTGTTCGCCAATTTCATGGCGGACGGTGAGGTCACCGCCCAGGGACACCAGTGGACGGACGGCGCATCGGATTCCGACGTCGTCCAGCGGCTGTGGCCGGAGATTTACTCCCACCGCGGCCTGATCTGGAACGCCGGCCCCGGTGGCAATGGCCCACTTGATCCCGGCGCTGCGGGCAGCCATGACCCCTTCGAGTACGCCCGCAAGCCGCTCGGCGCCTTCACCAATCCCTGGATCAGCTATCCCGAGCGGCTCTATCTCTTCAACAACTTATTGGCCCATCACGTCTCTTTCGAGGACTTCGGCGAGGACATCACGCGCGCGAGAGACGGCGTCATCCGTACCGCCCTGCTCGCCCACGTCGACAGGACCTATCCCGGCTGGGATCGGATGATTCTCGATAAGAGCCGCATTGCCGCGGCGACCGCCTGGCTCGACGCCCATCGGGGCAGCGCCTTCCCGCATTTCATATTCATTTGGATCCCGGACGATCACACCGCGGGCCAGAAGGCATGCTATTACAGTCCCGACTTCTACGTGGCCTCGAACGATCACGCCACGGCCAAGTTCCTCCATTATCTTGCCGGCACGCCCGAGTGGCGCCACATGGTGGTTTTTCTGGATGAGGACGACGCCCAGAGCGGCGCCGACCATATCAATGCACACCGCACCTTCGGGTTGGCAATGGGACCGTGGGTCAAATCGGGGGACTTGGACACCCAGCCCCTGTCGCAGGTGAATATCGTCCGCACCATTGAGGCGGTGCTCGACTTGCCCGCCATGTCACAATGGGACGCGAATGCGCGCGTCATTTCCGGCATCTGGCGCAAGACTCCCCGGCGCGCCGCGATGCCCGTCCTGCCCATGCAAGTACCCGTCGAGTTCAATCGCGGCAAGTGCAGCAACCGACTGCTCCTGCGGCGCGAGGCCGGTGCCGTCGGCCACGCTTTGACGAAGCAGTGGCTCGAGAACCACACCGATCCGCACGGCGGTGCAAGCCGCTCGCTTGCGCGCGCTCAACGCTACACTCCGACCTCCATTTTGAAGGTCCCGGGCCCCGAGCAACTGCGCCAGGAGTGGATTGCGAGTAAAGGCGTCGCGAGTTACCACGCATTTCAGCGCTACTTGCTGGCCTACGCCGCGGCGCACGGCAATACCGTGGCTTCCTATGAAGCCAATGACGGGCAGCTGCAATGACGTCGAGCCTCGATTA
>JAJZVF010000021.1:5486-26304 GCA_021845825.1 Pseudomonadota bacterium
CGCATCATGGCGAGACGGTCCTGCATATGGTCCGGCATCCGGTTTTCGCTCCACGGATGCCGTTTCGCGCCCGAGACTTGTCGATTGCCGCCGCCCGCCATCCCATGCCCCATCGAGATGCCGCCCATCATGCCCCGACGCATCATTCCAGACATCATCGGCCCGCCCATGGCGCGCATGGCCTGCATCTGCTGCATCATGGTGTGCATGTGCTCGCGCAGCAGCCTCGCTCTGACCTCGGGACTCTTCGTCGCGCGGATGCGCCGCATCTGCTCCTGCATGAGCCTCATCCGAGCTTCCAGCGCGCTGAGCTGCTTTGCGGCCATCGAGGCCGGTTCGGTTGCTCGAGCCGGCGGCGGCCGGGGTGAAGGGGGTGCGGCCTGAGCGGCCGCGATCGCCAATAGCGCCAGGGCAGCGCCCGGCAGTGCCACTGAGAGTCTCGATTTCACTGCAGTCTCCTCGCTTGAATGACGCCTCGACGCCGTACGTCGCTTAAGGGCTGGCCTCCTCGATGAGCCGGCGCCTGCCTCCAGCTTTGCTGCATAGTATGCTCCCGAGGCGACTCGCGCGAGCACGACGATCGCAACGACTGCTTCGGATGCCATGGCCTCGTTGTCGCCGCTGGAGGCCGCGAGTGCATCCAGAGCCTGCAAGGAGATTCCCGGTTTGAGGTACTGCGCGGCCTCGGGGAGGGATTTGAACTTCTCGTAGGGGGTCATCATCAGTTGGCAGGGATAGCGCTTGCGCCGATGTCTCTTGGAGTCCGTGCTCGTCTCGGCCGACAGGCAGGGGCGATGGAGGTTGAGGCGGGGGTTTGGGTGTTCGCGGCACAGATCCTTCACCACGCGGGCGAGGCGCTGTGGAATGTGGCTGTAACCGAAGTGTTTGCCCACGATCGAACCGTTCTTTGACTCGGCCCGGGCGTTATCGTTGCTGCGGCGGAAGCGGGAGTTGGCGTGCTCATCGATGAGCAATTTGTCGAGCACTTCTGCGACGTGGCGGTTGATGTATTCGGAGCCGTTGTCGCCGTGAAAGCCGCGGATGACGAAGGGAAAATTGTGCAGCAGCGCTTCGAGGACCGGAATCAGATAGGCCTCGCTGATGCGCTCGCAGGTCGCCACCGCCTCGAACCGGGCGACGCAGCAGTCCACGGCATTGATGGGGTAGACCCCTTTCGGGCCGTCTCGATCGCCCTGGCGCACGCTAGCGCGAAATCCACCGCCGCTGTGCCCTCCAAAAAGGCCGGCCCCTGCGCCAGGGTCTGAAATCGTCCGTCCTGCATCGGGATCGCCGTGCCCTGCAGCATGATCGATCCCGGCAACCCGCCCGGACTCCTACCCCCATTGGACGATGCCCCCGGGGGAAGCTGCGCGCGCGCTCGCGTATAATGCATCCGCATGATGCAAGAGCTCACCGAGCGGCTGCGCGCGGACCTGCGCGCCCTGCAGGAGCAGGGTCTTTACAAGAGCGAGCGCGTGCTCTCGGGACCCCAGGGCAGTGTGGTCCACACCGGCGCACGGGAGGTGGTGAACCTCTGCGCCAACAACTACCTGGGACTCGCCAACCACCCGGCGGTGGTGGCCGCGGCCCGCGCCGCCCTCGAGCGCTTCGGCTTCGGCATGGCCTCGGTGCGCTTCATCTGCGGCACGCAGACCGTGCACAAGGAGCTCGAGCAGCGCCTGAGCGCCTTCCTCGGCACCGAGGACGCCATCCTCTACTCTTCCTGCTTCGATGCGAACGGCGGCCTGTTCGAGACCCTGCTCGATGAGCGCGATGCGGTGATCTCCGATGCGCTCAACCACGCCAGCATCATCGACGGCATCCGCCTGTGCAAGGCACAGCGCCACCGCTACGCCAACAACGACATGGCGGAGCTCGAAAACTGCCTGCGCGCCTGCGCCGGCGCCCGCACCCGCCTGATCGCCACCGACGGGGTGTTCTCGATGGACGGCACCATCGCCGACCTGCCGGGCATCTGCGCGCTCGCCGACCGCTACGACGCCCTCGTCATGGTCGATGACTCCCATGCCACCGGCTTCATGGGCGCCGGCGGCCGCGGCACCCCGGAGCACTGCGCCGTCGCCTCGCGCATCGACATCCTGACCGGCACGCTCGGCAAGGCGCTCGGCGGGGCGAGCGGCGGCTACGTCGCCTCCCGGCGTGAGGTCATCGAGTGGCTGCGGCAGCGCTCGCGCCCCTACCTCTTCTCGAACAGCATTGCGCCCATGGTGGCGGCCGCAGCGCTGCGCGTGCTCGAGCTGCTCGAGCAGGCGCCGCAGCTGCGCGCACAGCTGCACGAGAATGCGCGCTACTTCCGCACCGGCCTCACCCGCCTCGGCTTCACGCTCAAGCCCGGCGAGCACCCCATCATCCCGGTGATGATCGGCGATGCCGCGCTCGCCACGCGCATGGCCGACCGGCTGCTCGCGCACGGCGTGTACGTGATCGGCTTCTCCTACCCGGTGGTGCCCAAGGGCGAGGCGCGCATCCGCACCCAGATGTCCGCCGCCCTCACCCGAGGGCAGCTCGACGCCGCTCTCGAGGCCTTCGGCGCCGCCGGCAGGGAACTCGGAGTGATCGAATGACGACTGTTCACCGGCGCGAGGCGCCACCGCACGCCCCCCGTTCGCACCGCCCACTCCGCCGCCGCGGACGGCAGCGCACTCCATGAAAGCCCTCGTCAAGAAAGAAGCCGCCCCGGGCATCTGGCTCGAGGACATCCCCGAGCCCACGATCGGGCCGAACGACGTGTTGATCGAGATCGTGAAGACTGCGATCTGCGGCACCGACATGCACATCTACAACTGGGACGCCTGGGCGCGCAAGACCATCCCCGTGCCCATGGCCGTCGGCCATGAGTACTGCGGCCGGGTGGTGCAGATCGGCTCCGAGGTCCGGGGGTTGCAGCCCGGCGACCGTGTCTCGGGCGAGGGGCACATCACCTGCGGGCATTGCCGCAACTGCCGCGCCGGACGGCGGCATCTGTGCCGCAACACCGTCGGGGTGGGCGTGAACCGCCCCGGAGCGTTCGCCGAGTACCTCGCCATCCCGGCCGACAACGCCTTCAAGCTCCCGGACTCGATCGGCGACGACATCGCCTCGATCCTCGACCCGTTCGGCAACGCGACGCACACCGCGCTCGCTTTCAACATGGTCGGCGAGGACGTGCTCATCACCGGCGCCGGTCCCATCGGCGTCATGGCGGTCGGTATCGCCCGCTTCGTCGGGGCGCGCCACGTCGTGATCACGGACGTCAACGACTACCGCCTGGAGCTCGCGAGGAAAATGGGCGCTACCCGCGCCGTCAACGTCCAGCGCCAGAGTCTCGAGCAGACGATGCAGGACCTCGGCATGCAGGAAGGCTTCGACGTGGGCCTGGAGATGTCGGGCAACGCCACCGCCTTGCGCGAGTTGCTGCGCACCATGCACCACGGCGGCTCGGTGGCCCTGCTCGGCATCCCGCCGGAGGAGACCGCCATCGACTGGAATCAGGTGATCTTCAAGGGCCTCACCCTGAAGGGCATCTACGGCCGCGAGATGTTCGAGACCTGGTACAAGATGGCGAGCCTGCTGCAAAGCGGCCTCGCCCTCGACCCGGTCATCACCCACCACCTGCCCATCGAGGAGTTCCGGCAGGGCTTTGAGATCATGGGCTCAGGCCGCTCCGGCAAGGTCATCCTCGACTGGCAGGGGCTGTAAGGCCCCGGCCCCGCAGCGGCGCCCGTCAGCGGTCGCTGCAGAAGCAGTAGGCGTACAGCTTCCCGTTCCCGTGCCCGCTGAAGCGGGCGAGCTGCGCGAGCTGGCGCGCGTAAGGCCCGAGCCGGCCGGTGAGGGCCGACAGGCCCGGAAAGCCCAACTGCGTGGCAAACAGCCGCGGACCGAACAGCGAGACCGCCACGCTCACCGCGCGCGACTGCGCCCGCCGCACCAGCTCCTGCGTCCACGACACGCGCGGGTGGATGAACTGCACGTAGTAGTGCTTCACCTTGGCGAGCCTCGCGGCCGCCCGCACCGCATCCTCGAGCGTACCCAGGTGATCGACCAGCCCGATGCGCCGCGCGTCGGCCCCCGCCCAGACACGGCCCTGACCGATCGCATTGATGCGCGCCGCCGACTCGTGGCGTCCGGTCGCGACCCGGGCCACGAACTGCTGATAGCCCTGGTCGATCTGCGCACGGATCAGCTCGCGTGCCTCGCTGTTCAAGGGTTGATCCACCGTGAACTGATTGGCGAGGGGCGTCGTGCCGACCCCGTCGCTCGTGATGCCGAGCTTCTTCAGTCCCGGGGAGAAGTTCGGAATGATGGCGAAGATGCCGATCGAGCCGGTGATCGTCGCCGGGCTCGCCCAGATCTCATTGGCGGGCGCGGAGATGTAATAGCCGCCCGAGGCGGCCAGGTCTCCCATCGAGACCACCAGCGGCTTGCCCGCGGCGCGCAGCGCCTTGAGCTGCTGGTAGATCTGCTGCGCCGCGCTCACACTGCCGCCGGGACTGTCGACCCGCAGTACCACCGCCTTGATGTGCTTGTCGAGGCGCGCCTTGCGGATGAGGTGCGACAGCGACTCCCCGCCGATCGTCCCGGGCGGCTGATCGCCGCTCAGGATCTCCCCGGAAGCGACGATCACCCCGATGCGAGGCTGCCCGTCGCGGCGCGCGAGCCTGTGCCGGGCGCGCACCACGGCGGCGTAGTTCGCCGCGGAGATGGCGTTGAATCCGCCCTTGGGACCGGCGCCGACGAGCGTGGTGAGCAGCCGCTTCACCTGCAGGCTGTCGGCGAGCCCCGTGACCAGATGATCCTTCAGAGCGAGCCGCGCGGCATCCCCGCCGACCGACTTCAGCGCCTTGGGCAGGGAATCGACGTATTGCGCAATGGCGTCGGCAGGCAGTCCGCGGGCGGCGGTCACTTCCCGCTGATAGGTCGACCAGAGGGTATGGAGATAGACCGTGCTCTGCAGGCGGTCCGCCTTCGACATGTCAGCGCGCGTGAAGATCTCCACGGCGCTCTTGAACTTGCCGATCCTGAAGACATTGACCTGCACGCCGAGCTTCTTCAGCAGCCCCTTGAAATACAGCGGGTAGTTGCCGAATCCGCGGATCATCACGTAGCCCGAAGGGTCGAGATAGATCCGATTCGCCTGCGCCGCGAGGTAGTACTGGTCCTGATCGAACGCCGTGCCATAGGCGATCACGGGCTTGCCGCTCGCACGGAACGTGCGGATGGCTCCGGCCAGCTCCTCGAGCTCCGGCAGCCCCGTGTGCCCCATGTCATCGAGATCGAGCAGCAGGACACGGATGCGGCTGTCGGTGGCGGCGGCGCGAATGGCGGCGGTGAGGCTCCAGAGCAGCGTCTGCTGCGGACCCTCGCCGCGAGCGTTCTCGATCGCCCGCTCGATCGCGTTGCCGCTCAGCTGCTCGACGATCTGCCCCTCGGGGGCCACCACCAGGGCCGCGCGCTCCGGCACCGCAGGCAGCGACTGGTGCAGCACCCCGATGAGGAATCCGCACAGCGCGAGCAGCAGCAGGAGGCTGAGGAATTTGCGCAGTCCGTCGAGGCCGCGCCAGATCCAGTGGAGAATTGTCCTAACTCTGGCCATTGCTCAGTTTATCCCCTGCAGCGGGCTCGTGCCGCACTCAAACGCTTCGCGCCGCGCCCGGCCCCGGACGCTGCGCCCTCGCCCGGCGGTCCGCGCCGGCGGCGCGCCGCGCGCATCGACGCCGGCGCGCATGCTCAGAGCTTCTCTTCGATCCTCGCCGCCTTGCCCATGCGCTCGCGCAGATAGTAGAGCTTGGCGCGCCGCACGTTGCCGCGGCGCTTGATCTGGATGGCGCTCAACGCGGGGCTGTAGGTCTGGAACACGCGCTCGACGCCCTCCCCGTGCGACATCTTGCGCACCGTGAACGAGGAGTTCACGCCCCGGTTGCTGCGCGCGATCACCACGCCCTCAAAGGCCTGGGTACGCTCGCGGTCGCCTTCGACGACCTTCACCTGCACGACCACGGTGTCACCGGGCTTGAAGTCCGGCACTTCGCGGCTCATGCGCTCTTTTTCGAGTTGTTGAACGATGTTGCTCATGTGATGCTTCCTCGATCCGCGCCTGTGGCCGCCCCTGCGGCCAGAAACTCATTCAATAGACTTTGCGCCTCGGGCGACAGGGGCCGCTCGAGCAGCAGATCCGGCCGCCGCCGCCACGTGCGCGCGAGTGCCGCGCCCAGGCGCCAGCGTGCGATGTCGGCATGATTGCCCGACATCAGCACCGGGGGCACCGCCAGGCCCTCGAACACCTCCGGTCGCGTGTAATGCGGCCAGTCGAGCAGCCCCTCGGCGAAGGAGTCCTCGCCGCTCGAGCGCTCATCGCCGAGCACGCCCGGCAGAAGCCTCGCTACCGCATCGATCACCGCGAGCGCCGGCAGTTCCCCGCCGGAGAGCACGAAATCTCCGATCGACAGCTCCCGATCGATGCCGAGCTCGATGATTCTCTCATCAAGCCCCTCGTAGCGTCCCGCCACCAGCACCATGCCCGGCAACCCGGCAAGCTCGCGCGCCATCGCCTGGGTGAACCGCTCACCCTGCGCCGAGAGGCAGATCCGCGGGCTGCCCTGCGGCAGCCTCGCCTGCGCCGCGCGGATCGCCGCGAGCATGGGCCCGGCCTTGAGCACCATGCCGGGACCGCCCCCGTAGGGTCGATCATCGACCGTACGGTGCGGATCGCTCGTGTGCTCGCGCGGGTCCTCGGTACCGACCGCGAGCCGGCCACGGCCAAGCGCCCGGCCCACCACGCCGAAGCGCAGCGCTGCGCCGATCAGCGCCGGAAACAGCGTCACCACTTCGATCTTCACGCGCCGTCAGTCCAGTGCCGGCAGCCGGCCGGCGGCCTCGAGGCTCGCCCGGCGTGCGGGCGTAACGTGCATCCGCGCCGGAGCGCCTGCCGGCCGCACCGATGGGCAACAGCCATTCAGCCGAGCTCCACCGGCCAGTCGACGAGGATCCGGCCGGCGTTGAGATCCACCTGCAGCAAGTGCGTGCGATCCGCGAGCACCCAGTGCTCCACCCCGCCCTGCTGCACCACCATGACCGTACCGGCGGGCGCATCGACGAAATAGCCGACCTTGCCGAGCGAGCGCCCCTCGACATTGCTCACGTCGAGCCCGATCAGGTCGACGCGATAGTATTCGCGCTCACCGGTCGGGGGCAGCGCCTCGCGCTCGACCTCGACCGAGACTCCGGTGAGACTCGCCGCCGCATCGCGATCCTCGATACCCTCGAGCCGCACGAGCAGGCCCCTGCCTTGCCGGCGACCCTCGAGCGGCCGCCGAGCCCCGAGGAACGCGCCGGCTCGCCTCAGGTCCCATTGGGGAAACCTGAGCAGCCCCTCCGGCGGATCGGTAAAGGACGCCACATGCAGCCAGCCGTTCAGGCCGAAGGGCGCGCCGATCCGGCCGAGCTCGACCCGACCGGGGCTCATCGCGCCTGTGCGGCGCTCAGGCGCTCGCCTGCTTCCGGTAGGAGGCCACGAGCGAGCGCACGCGCTCGGAGGCCTGCGCTCCCTGCCCTACCCAGTAATCGATCCGCGGCAGATCGAGCTTGAGCTTGACTTGCGAGCGCTTCGCGATGGGATTGAAGAACCCGACGCTTTCCAGGCTCGATCCGCCCTGGCGCTTGCGGCTGTCGGTCACCACGACGTGATAGAAGGGCTGATTACGCGCCCCGCGTCGGGTCAGGCGAATGGTTACCATGCTGTTGTCGCTCTCTAGTGCCGGTCCGGATACGCCCTGTCGGCGTCCCTGAAAAAGAGCGCGGATTCTACGGGCAAATCGCCCGATCCGAAAGGGGGCCTGGAATTAAAAGGCACCGAGACGAGCCTCCGCCCGGCTCGCTCGGGATCGGCCCGACCCTCGCGCGCGCACTCACTTCACCGGGCCCGCCGGCCGCACGGGGTCGGAGCGGGTATATCGTGCCAAGCTAGCCGGCCATCCCGGGCGGCAGCCCGCCTTTGAGCGCCGCGAGGAGCTGGCGCATCCGCCCGCCTTTCATCTGTTTCATCATCCGCTGCATCTGCTGGAACTGCTTCATCAGCCGGTTGACATCCTGCACCTGCACCCCGGCGCCGCGGGCGATGCGCCGGCGCCGCGAGCCGTCGATGAGCGCCGGCGAGCGCCGCTCGCGCGGTGTCATGGAATTGATGATCGCGATCTGGCGGCGCAGATCCCGATCCCCCTGCTCGGCGGAGACGGCGACCTTGTGTGTCGCGGCGGTCGGCAGCTTCTCCATGAGCGAGGCCAGCCCACCCATCTTCTGCACCTGCTCGAGCTGGCTCTTGAGGTCGCTCAGGTCAAAGCCCTTGCCCTTGACCACCTTGCGCGCCAGCCGCTCGGCCTCCTCCCGGTTCACCTCGCGGTGGACCTGCTCGACCAGGCTCACCACATCGCCCATGCCGAGGATGCGCGTGGCCATCCGCTGCGGATCGAACGGCGAGAGCGCCTCGGTCTTCTCCCCGGTGCCGAGGAACACGATGGGCTTGCCGGTGATCTGGCGCACCGAGAGGGCCGCACCGCCGCGCGCATCCCCATCGGCCTTGGTGAGAATGATGCCGGTCAGCGCCAGCGCCGAGCCGAAAGCCCCCGCCGCATTCACCGCATCCTGGCCCGCCATGGCATCGACGACGAACAGCCGCTCGGCCGGATGGACCGCCTGATCGATCTCGCGCACCTCGTCCATGAGCGCCTGATCGACGTGCAGCCGCCCAGCGGTGTCGACGATCAGCACATCGAAGACGCCGCGACGCGCCTGCTCGAGCGCACCGGCGGCGATGGCTGCGGGCGCCGCCGCCGTATCGGCGGGCAGGTAGTGGGCGTGCACCTGCTCCGCGAGGCGCTCGAGCTGCAGCATGGCCGCAGGCCGGCGCACATCGGTGCTCACGAGCGCGACCCGCTTGCGCTCGCGCTCGATCAGCCAGCGCGCGAGCTTCGCCGCGGTCGTGGTCTTGCCGGCCCCCTGCAGGCCGGCGAGCAGCACGACCACCGGCGGCTGAGCCCGCAGCTGAAAGCCCTCCGCCGGGCCGCCCATGAGCTCGACCAGCTCGCGGTGCAGGATGCCGATGAACGCCTGACCCGGGGTGAGGCTCTCTGCGACCTCCTGGCCGAGGGCCTTGGCCTTGACGGCCTCGATGAAGCGCTTGACCACCGGCAGGGCGACGTCGGCCTCGAGCAGGGCCATGCGCACCTCCCGCAGCGCCTGGGCGATGTTGTCCTCGGTGATCCGCCCGCGGCCGCGCAGGGCATCGAGGGTGCGGGCAAGGCGTGTGGTGAGGCTGTCGAACATATGTGACGAATCCGGTCGGGACCGCCATTATAGGGGCAGAAGTCTGCCGACAGACCCAGGAGGCCCCCGCTTGTGACCGCATCCTCGACGCCGCTGCTGCTGCTCACGCTTCTCGGGCTGATCGTGCTCATCGCCTTCTCCTCCGGGACCGAGGTGGCCATGCTCTCGGTCAACCGCTACCGCATCCGCCACCGGGCCGACGCCGGCAACGGCACCGCGCGGCTGCTCGATCGGCTGCTGCGCAAGCCCGGGGACTGGCTCGGCGCGAACCTCGTCATCGTCGCCGCCGCCAACGTCTTTGCCTCGGCCATTGCGACGCTGCTCGCCGAGCGCACCGGCTACCACTACGCCGTGCCGGCGGCGGGCGCTTTGCTCACCGTGATCGTCATCGTCTTCGGGGAGTTCACCCCGAAGATCCTCGCCACCGCCCACCCCGAGGCCGCAGCGCTCGGCTCGGCGCGCATCTACCGCGTGCTCGTGTTTCTCGTGCGCCCGCTGCTCACGGTGACCAACGGCATGGCCTATGGGCTGCTGCGGGTGTTCGGCGCGGTCAAGCGCGCCCCGGCCGGCCAGCAGCTCAACACCGAGGAGCTGCGCGCGGTGGTGGCGGAGGCCGGACCGATGATCCCGGCGAGGCACCGCGAGATGCTGCTCTCGATCCTCGATCTCGAGCGCATCACCGTCGATGACATCATGATCCCCCGCCAGGAGATCTCCGGCATCGATGTGGCGGAGAGCTGGGACGACATCCTCGAGCAGCTGCGCCACACTCCGCACACGCGCCTGCCGGTCTTCGACGGGGAGCTCGACAACCTCGTGGGCCAGCTGCACATGAAGCGCGTGGCGCATGAGCTCGCCCGCGGCTCGCTCTCGAAGGAGCGGCTGATCGAGCTCGCGCGCGGCCGCGAGCCGTACTTCATTCCCGAGGGCACGGCGCTCAACGTGCAGCTCGCGCACTTCCAGCGCAATCGGCGCCGCCTCGCCTTCGTCGTCAACGAGTACGGAGACATCGAGGGGCTGGTGACGCTCGAGGACATCCTCGAGGAGATCGTCGGGGAGTTCACGACGGACCCGGCCACCGTGCTGCACAAGGATATCTACGCGGAGCGGCCGGGCGTGTTCATCATCAACGCCAGCGCGACGCTGCGTGCGGTGAACCGGGCCCTGCAATGGCGCTTGCCGACCGGGGGGCCGAAGACCCTCAACGGTCTGCTGCTCGAGCACCTCGAGGCCTTTCCGGCGCCCGGCACCCGGGTGACCGTCGGGCCCTACGAGTTCGAAGTGCTGCAGGTCGCCGACAACGCGATCAGGACCGTGCGGGTACGCCCTGCGGCGGCGGCGGCGCCGAGCGAGCAGCAGCCGGCAAGCGGCTGAATGCCGCCCCGAGCGCCTCATCGACCCGCGCGACCGCGATCACGCCGATGCCCTCGATGGGCTTGCGCGGGGCGTTCTCGCGCGGCACGACGGCGTGCCGGAAGCCCTGCTTGGCCGCCTCCTTCAGGCGCTCCTCCCCGTAGGCAACGGGCCTCACCTCGCCGGTAAGTCCCACCTCCCCGAACGACACCAGCGAGTCGGGCACGGGGCGAGTCTCGAGGCTCGATGCGAGTGCGATCAGCACCGGCAGATCCCAGGCGGTCTCCTCGATGCGCACTCCGCCCACGGCGTTGACGAACACGTCGTGCTCGTGGAGCGAAACGGCGGCGTGGCGGCTCAGCACCGCGAGCAGCATGGCGAGGCGGTTGGCATCGAGCCCCTGGGCGATGCGCCGGGGCGCTCCGAAGCGCATCCGATCCACCAGCGCCTGCAGCTCGATGAGCAGCGGCCGGCCGCCCTCGCGCACCACCGTGACGATGCTGCCGGCGGCGGGCTGCGCGGCGCGGGCGAGAAAAATGGCCGAAGGGTTGCGCACCTCTTTGAGACCGGTGTCGCTCATGGCGAAGAAGGCAAGCTCGTTGACCGCGCCGAAGCGGTTCTTGGTCGCACGCACGATCCGGAAGCGGCTGCCGGCCTCGTTCTCGAAGTACAGCACCGTGTCGACGAGGTGCTCGAGCACACGGGGACCGGCGATCGCGCCGTCCTTGGTGACGTGCCCGATGAGGAGTGCGGCGGTGCCCGTGGATTTGGCGAAGCGCACGAGCTGGGCAGTGCACTCGCGCAGCTGCGAGACCGCCCCCGCGCCCGATTCCATCTCCCCGGAGCGCACCGTCTGGATGGAGTCGATCACCAGCAGCGCCGCCTTGCGCTCGGCGCTGCGCTTGAGCACCGTCTCGAGGTGCGTCTCGGGGAGCACCTCGAGGGGGCTCGCGGCGAGCCCCAGGCGGCGCGCCCGCAGCGCCACCTGGGAAGCGGACTCCTCGCCGCTCGCATAGAGCACCGCACGAGCGCCGGCGGCCACATGCGCGGCCACCTGCAGCAGGAGCGTCGACTTGCCGATCCCGGGGTCCCCGCCGAGCAACGTGACGGAGCCCGGCACGATGCCCCCGCCCAACACCCGGTCGAGCTCGCCCTGGCCGCTCGAGCAGCGGGCCGGCTCGGGCGTCGCAGCGAGGGCGAGG
Organism: Pseudomonadota bacterium; assembly: GCA_021845825.1. Taxonomy (GTDB): domain Bacteria; phylum Pseudomonadota; class Gammaproteobacteria; order Steroidobacterales; family Steroidobacteraceae; genus 13-2-20CM-66-19. The sequence goes on from JAJZVF010000021.1 coordinate 17,360, forward strand.
GGCGCGGCCGGCTCAGGCGCGCGCGCGCCCGGCCTCGGCGCCTCGCACCGCTCGAGCACGTTCCACTGCCCGCACGAGGGGCATTGGCCCTGCCATTTGGGGGTATGTCCGCCGCAGGCGCTGCAGATGAAAACGATGCTCGGGCGGGCCATGGATGCGCGGGCGTGCTTGACCGGGTGCTAGGATGGGCGGGCGCGAACGGGCAGAGCCGCCTTTTGTGACCGGGCGCTCAGACTCGACCGCGGGCAATGCTAGCTTATCCTGGATGGAACCGGGACAGGTGGCGATGCGCATTACAATAACCGATGGTCCGCGACTACCCTGAGGACGCGGCATGAGCCTGAAAAGCAAGCTGCGCGTCGTCGGACTCACCGATACCGGCAAAGTGCGCGAGCACAACGAGGACACGATCTCCGGCGATGCGGACACCGGGCTGCTCGTGCTCGCCGACGGCATGGGCGGCTACAAAGCCGGCGAGGTGGCGAGCGGGCTCGCCGTGAAGACCATCGTCGGGCTGGTGCGCGAGCAGATGCAGCTGCAGAACATGAGCTGTGCGGATGCCGGCTCGGGCCTGTCCCGGGCGGGCATCATCCTGCGCGACGCCGTGCAGCGCGCCAACAAGATCATCTATCAGACCGCCCGCAGCCAGCCGCAGTGCGAGGGCATGGGCACGACGGTGGTGGCGGCGCTGTTTTTCGACAACCGGGTCACCATCGCCCACGTCGGGGACTCGCGCCTGTACCGGGTGAACGGCGAGAGATTCGAGCGCATCACCATGGACCATTCGCTCCTGCAGGAGCTCGTCGACCGGGGCCTGTACTCGGCCGAAGAGGCCCAGCGCGCCGCCAACAAGAACTATGTCACGCGCGCGCTCGGCGTCGAGCCGGTGGTCGAGGTGGAGCTGCGCGAGGTCCCCGTGCACAAGGGCGAGGTCTACCTGCTCTGCTCGGACGGGCTCTCCGACATGGTCGAGGACGAGGACATCCACTTAACCATAAGCACATTTGGTGCTAATCTTGACAATGTCGCGAGACAATTGATCCAGCTGGCCAACGACAACGGGGGCCGGGACAACATCTCCGTGGTCATGGCCCACGTCCTCGATGCCTTCCCGGCGCACACCCGCATATTCGACAAGATACTCGACTGGTTCAACTGACTGCGGGGCGGGGAGTAAAGACACATGGCGAGGTTGATATTGAGCCTGGACGGCCAGATGATGGCGGAATACAACATGAACAAGGAACGTTACACCGTCGGCCGGCTGCCCGACAACGACATCCGCATCGACAACGCGGCCGTGAGCGGCCACCACTCCCTGATCATCAACATCCTCAACGACTCGTTCCTCGAAGACCTCAACAGCACCAACGGCACGTACGTCAACGGCAAGCTCATCAAGAAGCACGCCCTGCAGCACGGCGATGTGATCACCGTCGGGCACCATCAGCTGCGCTTCATGGAGGATGACGAGCAGCAGGACGAGTTCGAGAAGACCATGGTGATCCAGCCCTCGGCCCGGCCGGTCGAGGCGCTGCGTGCGGCGACCGAGACGGCCGCCCCGCAGGCGGCCGAGACCGCCTCCCATGCCAAGCTCCGGCCCCCAGGCGCGCACGCGCCGCGCAGCGCCAAGCTGCAGGTGCTCTCCGGGGCCTTCGCCGGGCGCGAGCTCGAGCTCACCAAGGCGCTCACGACGCTCGGACGTCCCGGGGTGCAGGTGGCGGCGATCACCCGGCGCGCCGAGGGCTTCTACATCGTGCACGTCGACAGCGACAGGCCGAACCACTATCCGCTGCTCAACGGCTCGCCGATCGGCAGTCAGGCCGCGCCGCTGCGCGACAACGACGTCATCCAGCTCGCCGGCGTGAAGATGGGCTTTTTCCTGAACAGCTAGCGCATCTCGAGCGGCACCCGCTGGCTGACCCCGCAGAGCAGCTCGTAGGCAATGGTGCCCGCCCGGCGGGCCACCTCCTCCACCGCGAGTCCCTCTCCCCAGAGCACCACGGGCGTGCCGACCTCGATCGGGCCCCACCCGGTGACATCGACCGCGATCATGTCCATGGACACCCGCCCGCACAGCGGCGCCCGCCGGCCATCGACGAGCACCGGCGTGCCGTTCGGCAGCGCCCATGGCAGCCCATCGCCGTAGCCGGCCGCCGCAATGGCGATGCGCGAATCGCGCTCGGCCCGCCAGGTGCCTCCGTAGCCGACCGTCTCCCCGCGCGGCACGCTGCGCACCGCGATCACCGAGGTCGTGAGCGTCATCGCCGGCCGCAGCTTCAGATCCGCGGCCGAGCGGTCGGCAAACGGCGAAGCGCCGTACAGTGCCAGCCCCGGCCGCACCCACTCCCCGCCCACCGCCGTCTCGCCGAACACGCCGGCGGAGTTGGCGATGCTCGTCGCGCCGAGGTGTCCGCGGATGGCCTGCCTGAAGCGCGCGAGCTGCTCGCGCGTCTGCGCCGGGGAATCGTCCGCCCGGGCGAGGTGGGTCATCAGCCGCACCTCGAGGGGCGGTGAGGGCAGGCGCTCGAGCCGCCTCAGCGCCTCGGGAAACTCGCCGGCGCGAAAGCCGAGCCGGTTCATGCCGGTGTCGATCTTCAGCCACAGACGGAAGCGGTGCCCGGCGGCGTCCGCCTCGAGCAGATGCACCTGCAGCGCATCGTGAACCACCAGCTCGAGCTCGTACCGGGCCGCCTCGCGCAGCTGCTCGGCGGTGAACACCCCCTCGAGCAGCACGACGGGGTGGCGCACGCCGTGCTCGCGCAGCCTGATCCCCTCCTCGAGCCTCGCGACCGCGAAGGCGTCGGCCTCGGGGAGCGCGCGGGCCGTCTGCACCAGGCCGTGCCCGTAGGCGTTGGCCTTGACGACCGCGAGGACCCGCGCGCCGGCGGCGCGGGCTCGGATGGTCTGCAGGTTGTGCCGCAGCGCGCCGGTGTCGATGACCGCGCGGATGAGGCGGCTCACCGCAGCACGCCCTCGGCGTAGGCGTCGGGCGCGTAGTTGGCGAAGCGCGTGTACTGGCCCTGGAAGGTGAGCAGGAAGGTGCCGATCTCGCCGTTGCGGTGCTTGACCAGATCGATTTCCGCGATGCCCCTCTTGGTGGTGTTCTTGTCGTAGACTTCCTCGCGGTAGATCAACAGGATCATGTCCGCGTCCTGCTCGATGCTGCCCGATTCCCTCAGATCCGACATGACCGGCTTCTTGTTCTCACGCTGCTCGACGGCGCGGTTCAGCTGCGAGAGCGCGATCACCGGCACGGCAAGCTCCTTGGCGAGCACCTTCAATCCGCGGGATATCTCGCCGATCTCCGTCGCGCGGTTCTCCTTCGTGCCCGGCACCTGCATCAGCTGCAGGTAATCGACGACGATCAGCCCGAGGCCGTGCTCGCGCTTGATCCGCCGTGCGCGGGCGCGCAGCTCCGTCGGCGTGAGCGCCGGGGTCTCATCGACGAAGATCTTCGCCTCCGACAGCTGCGTGGTGGCGCTGGTGATGCGCACCCAGTCCTCATCGGAGATGCGCCCGCTGCGCAGGTTCGTGAGCGGCACCCCGCCGATCGAGGAGAGCATGCGCGTGATCACCTGCTCCGAGGGCATCTCCATGCTGAAGATCGCCACCGAGGCGCGCGTGGCGGGATGGACGGCCGCGTACTCGGCCATGTTGACCGCAAGCGTCGTCTTGCCCATCGACGGACGGCCCGCGACGATCAACAGGTCCCCGGGCCGCAGTCCGCCGGTGAGCTTGTCGAAATCGGCAAAGCCCGTGGCGAGGCCCCGGAGCTTGTCCGGGTTGCTGTGCCACTCGTCGATCTGATCGATGACCTGCGGCAGCAGGCTTCTCACCGCCACCGCGCCCTGGCGGCCGCGCAGGCCCGCATCGGCGATCTCGAACACCTTCTGCTCGGCCCGGTCGACCAGGTCGCGCGCGCTCTCGCCCTCGTTGTTGAAGACCGCGGCGGTGATTTCGGTGCCGGCCTGGATCAGCCGGCGCAGCAGCGAGCGCTCCCGGACGATGTCGGCGTAGGCGCGCACGTTCGCCGCCGTCGGCGTGTCGCGCGCGAGCGTGCCGAGATACGCCAGGCCGCCGGCGGCATCGAGCTTGCCGGCGCGCTCGAGCTGCTCGCAGACCGTCACGACATCGCAGGGCCGGCCGCTGCCGGCCAGCGCGCCGATGGCCCCGAAGATCAGGCGGTGGTCGGGCCGGTAGAAGTCCTGCTCGTTGATGACATCGGCGACCTGGTCCCAGGCGCTCGCATCGAGCAGGAGGCCCCCGAGCACGGCCTGCTCGCCCTCGACCGAATGAGGCGGCGTCGGGGCGTCCCCGGCGCCCGCCGCGCCCGCGCGCTGCCCCTTGGGGAAAGCGGCCATGTCAGGCCGCAGGCTGCAAGCCGCCTGCGGCCCCGTGCCTCACTCGCCCGGCGCGGACCGGCGGGTGCCCGCGGGCATGGCCGCAGCCGACTCCGTCGGCGGCTGCGCCCGGGGGTCGCGGACAGTCCGGCGCGCCGGAAGTCACTTGCGGCCCGCGCAACGGCTGGCCAGGCGAGCGCATGGGCCTGAGCAGCTACTCTTCCGCGACGATCGAGACGAGCACCGGCACGTTGATGTCGGCATGCAGGTGCAGATTGACCGTATGCTCGCCGACCATGCGCAGCGGCCCGCTCGGCAGGCGAACCTCGCTGCGCTCGACCTTGAAGCCGGCCCGCGTGCAGGCCTCGGCGATGTCCCCGGTGCCGATGGAGCCGAAGAGCTTGCCCTCGGTACCGGCTTTGGCCGTGATGGTGAGCTTGAAATCCTTCATCGCCGCCGCGCGCTCCTCGGCGCCCTGGAGCTGCTCGCGCGCGAGCTTCTCGAGCTCGGCGCGACGGGCCTCGAAGCGGGCGATGTTATCGGGCGTGGCGAGCGTCGCCTTGCCCTGCGGGAGCAGGAAGTTGCGCCCGAAGCCGGAGCGGACCTTCACCCGATCGCCGATGTTGCCGACATTGGCCACCTTCTGCAGCAGAATGACTTCCATGGGCGTGCCTCAGTGCTGGTCGGTGTAGGGGAGCAGCGCCAGGTAGCGCGCGCGCTTGATCGCCACCGCGAGCTGGCGCTGGAAGAAGGACTTGGTGCCGGTGATGCGGCTCGGGACGATCTTGCCGGTCTCGGAGACGAAGCCCTTGAGGGTGCCGAGATCCTTGTAATCGATGTGCGTGACGCCCTCGGCGGTGAAGCGGCAGAACTTCTTGCGTCGCGAGAAACGGCCGCCGCCGTTGCCGCCAATCTTGCTGTTCATGAGTGTATCCGGTGCGCTGAAATGGGTTTACGGTCGTCCGCTCGGGGTGAATTACACGCCTTCTGCGTCCGTCTCGGGCAGGGAGCCCACATCCTCGCGCAGCTGCTCGCGGCGGCCCCTGGCGGCGTCCTCCTCATCGGCGCCTCTGGCCATCGGAGAAGGCTCGGTCACCGCCGTGTCCATCTTGATCGCCAGGTGGCGCAGGACCGCGTCGCTGAAGCGGAAGGCGCCGGTGAGCTCATCGAGGGTCTTCTGATCGCACTCGATATTCATCAGCACGTAGTGCGCCTTGTGCACCTTGGCGATCGGGTAGGCGAGCTGGCGCCGCCCCCAGTCCTCCAGGCGGTGCACGAGGCCGGAGCCGGCGGCGATCATGCCCTTGTAGCGCTCGATCATCGCGGGCACCTGCTCGCTCTGATCGGGGTGGACCAGAATGACGATTTCGTAATGCCTCATGTGTCCTCCTTACGGATATGAAGCCGCCCTTCGCGAGGCCTGCACGGGTGCGGCAAGGAGATCCCACGCGCGCAATGCACGTGGCCCCGCCGTTGGCGGGGGCGCGAAGAATACTGGAATCGCCGCAGCCGCGCAACGCGCGCCGGAGCGTCCGGATCGCTCACGCACCCTGAGCGCGCTGGCGCACCGCCTCATAGAGCAGCATGCCGGCGGCGACCGAGACATTCAGGCTCTCGAGCACCCCGAGCTGCGGCAGACGCACCAGGACATCGCAGCTCTGGCGCGTCAGCTGCCGAAGACCCGCCCCCTCGGCCCCGAGCACGAGCACCCGCGGTCCGGTGAGATCGGCCTCGTCGGCGCGCGCCGGGGCCGCGGCATCGGCGCCGATCACCCACAGGCCCGCCTCCTTCAGCAGCTTGAGGGTGCGCGCGAGGTTCGTGACCACCGCAAGCGGCGTCGTCTCGGCGGCGCCGGCGGCTACCTTGCGCACCGCGGGTGTCAGGTGTACCGCCCGGTCGCGGGGCACGATGACGGCGAGCGCCCCGCAGGCATCGGCTGTGCGAAGACACGCACCGAGGTTGTGGGGGTCCTGGACCCCATCGAGCGCAAGGAGCAACGGCTGGCGCGCGCTCTGCAGGGCCGAGAGCAGCTGATCCTCGGACCACGGGGCAAGCGCGCTGATCTCGGCGAGGACTCCCTGGTGAGCCGCTTCGCCCAGCTTTTGCCGCAGCACCTGCGCATCGACGCGCTGCACCGGCACGCCGGCCGCTCGCGCCAGCTCCTCGATCCGGCGGATCCTCGGGTCCTCGCGCCGCTCGCTGAGGCGGATCGCGCTCACCCGCTCGGGATGGCGCTCCAACATGATGCGCACGGCGTGCAGGCCGTAGACGCTCGCGGCGCCTCGGGCTTCGACGGCCGGCCGGCCGCGCGCCTCTCTCATGACGGGCGCATTCTAGGGCGCCTCGGCCAGCTCGAGGTCCACCAGGCCCTCGATGGGGTTGACGGCCGTGACGATCACGCGGATGTGCGCGCCGGTGCGCAGACGGCGCCCGGTGCGCCTGCCGCGCCACCCGTGGCCGCCGTCCTCCATGATGTACTCATCGTCGCGCAGCCGATCGATGTGCAGCAGTCCGTCCACCGCGACATCGAGGATCTGCACGAAGCAGCCGAATTCGACCACCGTGGCGATCAGGCCCTGGAAGGTCTGGCCGATGCGCTCGCGCAGATACGTGCACTTGAGAAAGGTCGCGACATACCGGTCGGCCTCGTCGGCGCGCTTCTCGAGCCGCGAGGTGCTCTCGCCGAGCGCGGCGAGCTCCCCCGCCGAATAGCTCGCCGCGCCGCCGCTGTCAGCCCCGATGAGCGCCTTCAGCGTGCGGTGCACGAGCAGATCCGGATAGCGGCGGATCGGGGAGGTGAAATGCGCATAGTGAGTGAGCGCGAGTCCGAAGTGTCCGATGTTGACCGGCTGATACACCGCCTGCGGCATGGCGCGCACGATCAGCGATTCGATGAACGGCCGCTCCGGCCCGTGCCCGAGCCGGCGGGCGATGGCCTGCAGGTCGCGCGTGGTGATGCGCTCGGGCAGGTGCGCCTCGATCTGCAGCGCCGCGAGCGTTGCGACCAGCCGCTCGAGCTTCTCGGCCTCCGGCTCGCCGTGCACGCGGTAAAGGGTCGGCGTGCGTGCTTGCGCCAGCGCCTGAGCCACCGCGACATTCGCCAGCACCATGCACTCCTCGATCAGGCGGTGCGCGTCGTTGCGCATGCGCAGTTCCACGGCCCGCACCCGTTCGGCCGGATCGATGACGAGGCGGGCCTCGGGCGCATCGAAATCGAGCGCGCCGCGCCGGGCGCGCGCCTTGTGCAGCGCACGATAGACCTCGACCAGCACCTGCAGGGGCTCAAGCAGCCGACCCAGCGCCTCGCGGGCCGCCGGCTGACCCACGAACAGTGCTTCGCTCGCCTGCGTGTAGGTGAGACGCGCCGCCGAGCGCATGACCGCCGGATAAAATCGCGCGCTCTTCAGCGCCCCGGTCCTGCTGACCACCATGTCCGCCGCGAAGCACAGCCGATCCACTTTCGGCGCAAGCGAGCACAGGTGATCCGACAACGCCGTGGGCAGCATCGGCAGCACACGTGTCGGAAAGTACACGGACGTACCACGGATCTGTGCCTCGGTATCCAGCGTCGTATCCGGACGGACGTAATGGCTGACATCGGCAATGGCAACGATCAGACGAAAGCCCGCCGGATGCATCTCGGCGTAGACGGCGTCATCGAAATCCCGTGCGTCCTCGCCATCGATGGTGACCAGAGGCAGACCCCGCAGATCCTCCCGGCGCTCGGCCTCGCGCGGATCGACCCGATCCCCCCACGCTTGCGCTTCGCGCAGCGCGGCCGCAGGAAACTCGTGCGGCAGCCCGAAGCGCGCAATGGCGCTCTGCACCGCCAGCTCGACCGGCCTATCCGGATCGAGCCGCGTCTCGATCTGCGCATGGGCCGCGTGATCGTCGGTGCCGCGCCGCGTAATGCGGGCGATCACCCAGTCGCCCTCGCGCGCGCCCGCGAGGGCGCCTTGCGAAACGGCGCAGCGCAGCTGCAAGCGCCGGTCCGCCGCCGTCACCCAGGCACTGTGGCCGCGGATCTCCACGGTGCCGAGGAAGGAGTGCACGGCGTGCTCCAGGATTTCCTGCGCCGTACCCACCCAGCGATCCTCGGCATCGCGCGAGAGCCGCACACGCAACCGATCCCCGTGCATCACCCCCCGCATCTGCGGCGGCGGCAGGAAGACACTGTCCTTCATCCCCTCGACACGCAGGAACCCATAGCCGGTCCGATGCGCGCTCACCCGGCCTTCGACGATTTCCCCCGCCCGGTGGGTGCCCTGCGGGACGGGCCCGGATGCGGAGCCGCGATGCGCGCCCGAAGTCCCCGCAGCCGTGCCTCGCGCTGCGCGGTCGGCGCGCCCCCCCTTCCGGTGCGCCGGCTGGGCCGTGCGCGCCCCGCAACGCGGTTCTGCACGGCCGGGATGGTCCCGGCGACCGAACTTGCTCCGGCGGCCTTTCAATTGACAGCCTTCCCGAGCATGGGTAGATTTCGCCGCCTCGCCAGCGAGGCATCCGAGCCTGGCGCCCCTGCCCGGGTGGCGGAATTGGTAGACGCACTAGTTTCAGGTACTAGCGGGTAACACCGTGGAGGTTCGAGTCCTCTCCCGGGCACCA